>CANPXP010000040.1 GCA_947586255.1 uncultured Lachnospiraceae bacterium
TTTGGCTGTATCCTTCCCACTACCGGGCGGATTCGGGACTTTCACCCGTTAGAAACGTGCGCCGCCGGGCGCACCACCATAAAAATGCCGTCCGCGCTTTACGGAACGGCATTTCTTTATTCTTCAGCTTATTCTTACAGCCTCTTCAGAAGCTCCTCTCTCTGCGCCTCATAGCCCGGCTTGCCGAGAAGAGCGAACATATTCTTCTTGTAGCTCTCCACGCCCGGCTGGTTAAACGGATTGACACCCAGAAGATAACCGCTGACGCCGCAGGCAAACTCGAAGAAGTAGAACAGCTGTCCGAGATAGAATTCGTTCACCTCGGGCACCTTGACCATCAGGTTCGGTACCTGGCCGTCCGTGTGCGCGAGGATGGTGCCGTTCATGGCGCTCTTGTTGACGAAGTCCACACTCTTGCCCGCCAGATAATTCAGGCCGTCCAGATCCACCGGCTCTTCGCCGATGATGATTTCCTCACGGCTCTTCTCAATATTGATAACTGTCTCGAACAGATTTCTCGAACCGTCCTGAATAAACTGTCCCATGGAATGCAGATCCGTGGTGAGGTCTACGCTGGCCGGGAAAATACCTTTCTGATCCTTGCCCTCGGACTCTCCGTAGAGCTGTTTCCACCACTCGGACACATAGTGCACGCTGGGCTCGTAGTTGGCCAGAATTTCGATGCCCTTGCCTTTTCTCAGCAGAATATTGCGCAGCGCCGCATACTGCAGTGCATCGTTCTCCTCGAAGGGAGCCTCCAGCGCTCTCTTGCGGCCGTCCGCCGCGCCCTCCATCAGCTTGTCAATGTCCGCGCCGGACACTGCGATCGGCAGAAGTCCCACCGCCGTCAGAACGGAGAAGCGGCCGCCCACATCGTCCGGGACAACGAAGCTCTCGTAGCCTTCCTCCGTCGCCAGATTCTTTAAGGAGCCCTTTGCCTTGTCGGTGGTCGCGTAGATCCTCTTGGCAGCGCCCTCCTTGCCGTACTTCTTCTCCGCCATCTCCTTGAATACGCGGAACGCGATGGCCGGCTCCGTGGTCGTGCCGGACTTGGAGATCATGTTGATGGAGAAGTCCCTGTCGCCGATCACGTCGATCAGGTGTCTGATATAAGTAGAACTGATGGAATTTCCCACAAAATAAATTTCCGGTGTCTTTCTGATAGATTTGTCCACTACATTATAGAAACTGTGGCGCAGGAACTCGACCGCCGCTCTCGCGCCGAGATAGGAACCGCCGATACCGATCACCAATAGCACGTCGGAATCGCTCTGGATTCTGGCCGCCGCCTTCTTGATTCTGGCAAACTCTTCCTTGTCGTAATCGACCGGCAGATCGATCCATCCCAGAAAATCATTGCCCGCTCCCGTCTTGCTCACAAGCACTTCCTTTGCGTCAAGCGCCAGCTTTTTCATGGATTCCACTTCGTTTTCCCTGACGAAGGAAGCCGCCTTGGAATAGTCAAATGTAACCTTGCTCATCTTTATCCTCTCTCCTTTTCTATCAGACACCGCCTGCGTGTCCTTTATTGACTGCTCTCACTGATAAGTGTAGCATTGCGCACACGGTTTTTCAAGACATTTTACCGGCCACCGCATCCTCGATCAGGTCGATAATCTTGCCGACCGCGTCCCGCTGCGTACTCCTGCTCATGGCGCCGATATAAGTATCCCTGTTGCAGTACAGTTCATGAATCTTCTCGAGAAACAGCTTATTCGTCAGATCATCCTCGTCGATCACAATGCTGAAGCCCTGCGCCTCATAGGATTTCGCGTTCAGAATCTGATCGCCTCTGCTGCTGCTTGCGGGAAGCGGGATCAGGATATTGGGCTTTTTGAGCGCAAGCAGTTCGCTGATCGCGTTGGCGCCGGCCCGGGAAATCACGATATCCGCCATCGCGAAGATGTCCTTCATCTGTGCCTGGACGTACTCGAACTGTCTGTAACCCGGCGTGGTGAGCAATAGGTTATCCATCTTATCCCTGCCGCACAGATGTACCACCTGAAAGTCCTTCAGAAGCTCCGGCAGCACATCTCTGACCGCCTGGTTGACCGCCGCCGAACCGAGGCTTCCGCCCACCACCATGATGACCGGCTTGGACGCATCGAAACCGCACAGCCGATAGCCTGCCTCCTTACTGCCCTCGGCGAGCTCCTTTCTGATCGGAGAACCGGTCAGCACCGCCTTGCTCGTCGGCAGCATATTGAAAGTCTCTGGAAAGTTGCAGCACACCTTCTTCGCCACCGGAATACAGAGTTTATTCGCCAGTCCGGGAGTCATATCGGACTCGTGTATGATGCAGGGAATCCCCAGAGACGCCGCCGCCCGCACTACCGGAACGCTGACGAAACCGCCTTTGGAGAACACCACGTCCGGCTTGATCTCCCTGAGATACCTTTTCGCCTCCCGCATTCCCTTGAGGACGCGGAACGGATCGGAGAAATTTTTCGGATCAAAATATCTTCTGAATTTACCGGTGGCAATCCCGTAATAGGGGATGCCGTAGTTCTCCATCAGCTCCTTCTCAATACCGTCGTAGGATCCCATATAGGTGATCTCATACTGCAGCTCTCTGAGTCTCGGGATCAGCGCCATATTCGGCGTCACATGTCCGGCAGTCCCGCCGCCGGTCAGCACGATCTTCTTACTCATGATGAAAGAAACCTCCTCACCGAAAATCATTCCGAAATAAATTGTACCACACTCTTCGGCGCCTTTCCAGCATTGCCGGCCGAAGCGCATGCATTTTATGGCCTAATTTGACGACGCCTTACAGCTTTTATCCTGTAAGTTATCCAAATATAATGTAAGTATGCACATTGCGCGGAAGATGGCGCGCGGAAAGGGGATAAATCATGTTCGCCAACTTTTTTCAACACAAAAATTTTATGATCGGAATTCTTGCACTGTTGTCTGCTAGTATCCTATGCCAGATTGCGCTGGGCGTGATATACCGCCGTCTGATCTGGGAGACGGAACATATGTCCGCCACCTCCGACAAATCTCTGCAGCAGCTGAAGCTCAAATTCACAGGCTGCCGCCAGATCAATGAAAAAATAGCCAACGTTCCCGTTTTTGTGGACAAGTACATAAGCGGCATCCGCCTCGGCCGCATACCGCTTTCCGCCGTCAGACATCTGTCGGGACAACTCATGCTCTTATCCGTCCTCGTGGCGGGCGTCGGCGCATGCCGCGGCATTATCCGCAATGAAAATTTCTTCGGCATCGCACCGTTTTACGTCGTCAGTTTTCTGGGTTTATACTGCTATTTTGCAGCCTGCTCTCTGGTTGACATCCCCGGCAAGCGCAATATTCTGCGCATCAATCTCGTGGATTATCTGGAGAACCACCTGGCGAACCGCCTGGAACAGACTGCGTTGGACATGCAGACGCTCGAACCGAAGCGGCAGACCGCGGCGGACAAGCCCCTCGCGGATCAGACCGAAGCCTCCCCGAGCGCCCCGCCCTTCTCCGAGCCGGAGATGCAGGAACTCGAACTGCTGCTGCAGGAATTGCTGACCTGATGTCCGGTCACGGCTTTTTCTTCCGGATCTGCCGTCACGGACTGCCGTAGATATCTATACACGGTCCCACATAATATTCCTCAGGACTGTACCGGAACCGGTCCAGCCGGCCGATCCGATACCTCCACTCTCCGCCGTAAGAGATGCCCCGATACTGCTGCAGACGCGTATAATTTGCCAGCTTCCGCTCATACAGGCTCTTTAAATCGGGATACATATCGCCGCCCTTTCGGAACAGATAGTCCTTCCGCTGACTGAAATATCCCGTGGCATACTGCACATCCACAAAGTACTCCCCATCCCGCAGTTCATCCGGCAGAAGCGTCATATCCTCGCCGACGTCGATCACGGTATACCGCTCCTCATCGACGGGCGGTGCAAAAGAAGTGCAATAAATCACCGCTCCCTCCGGGAGCTGTTCCGCAATATAGGCCGCCGCCTGTGCGTACGTCAAGTCATAGCGATAGCTCCCCAGCACCGTCGCAATATTGCCGGCCGCCATGACCGCGACGATCACAGGCAGCGCCGCCCGAAGGACAGTTACAGTTCTTCCCCGCCCCCGCACCAGTTCCCTGATCTGCGCCAGACCATACGCCATAAACAGATAAGAGAAGGGAAGCACGAGCGAGAGGTTCCGCCCAAGGACAATCTGATATTTCGACAGAAACAAGAGCACGAATACCGGCAGAAGCAAAAAGGTGACCGCCTGCCGCCAGTCTTTGCGGCGAAGCAGATACACGATCCCCAGGAGCAGAAGCAGACCGCCCGCAATGCCGTAACCGCTCAGCACATACGCCTCGGCATATCCCAAAAGCGGCAGATTGTGCTCTATGCCGGGATGCCCCCACGCGTAATGATTCAGGTTGTATAAATTATCTCCGACGAAGGTTTTGAAGTGAAAGAACATGGAATAATTGCACAGGCAGAACACCGCTGCGAGTATGATACAATTCAGGAAAAACAGGAAATTATCCCGGTAGCTCTTCCAGTATTTTCCCCGGATGTGCAGGGCCAGCCAGAAAAGTCCGAAGAGGATGCCATGATATTTCGCGGCGGCGGCCAGGCCGATACAGATGGCAATCAGAGGATACCACAGGTAGACGACCCTCTCCTCGCACGTATCCTGCCAGATCACGCAGCCGAGCAGCCAGATCACGTTCGCCACGGCGTAAATCATGGTGTCCGGGCCGGTATAATACAGGTACGCATACCCGTACAGAGAAAACACAGACAACACGAACGTCATAAAGCTTACCCCGCGCTCGCCCGTCATTCTTTTTACCGCAAAATACACGCACACGTTGGAGAGAAGCGCCGTTCCGCAGATGACATAGCGCGCCAGCGCGGCGGTATCCGCCCCGGCCACAAATCTTCCGAGCAGGCGGACTCCCAGCACCGCATAATAGAAAGTCAGATGCGGATAGCGGAAGAAATCCAGCACATAAATATCGCCCGCATAGATGTGCTGGTTCAACAGGTTCCCGATCTGCTCCAGGGACATTTGCTCGTCCACATTCGGGCAGAACGGCAGCTCGAACTGCCAGTGCCTATAAAACACAAGAATGCCGGCAAGCAATGTCGCCGTAACTGCTGCCGCCATACCCAACCGCTGCTTTATCTCCTTCTTCATCCGCATCTGCTCCTATGATTTCCAGTCGTCGATATGCCATCTCTTCGTGCAGACCGCGTCGAACACGATTCCCTGCTCTTCTATATACCGCTTGTACGCCGGAATTTTTTCTTCCTGCGCCTCCAATTCCGGGGACACGAAGCACAGCTTATAACCAAGCTCCTTCAGTTCCCTGTAACTCTCGCGGTCAATCGGGATTCTTGTGAAACAGTCCACCCACACCCAGTCGGCCCTGCCCGCCATATTTCGTATCGTATCAAGCCCTTCCAGCTCGCTGAAGCGCAGCGCCACGTCCCTGACGCCCATATCCGTGAGCAGCTTGATCATCGGGAAAGAGGAATCCAGAAAAAAATATTTCCCGATATGATACTGTTTCACATACTCCAACACTTTATGCTCGATCCGCTCGCTCTTGATATTCAGGATCATCGTGCCATGACGGTACTCCCTGCAGTAATCCTCAAAATCCTCCCCCGCCTCAAAGGGATTGTGGGAAATGTAGATTCTGCCGTTCAGATCGTCCCGCAGGTCCAGCTCCACGCCGTACTCCGCAGGCAGCGCCCTAAGCTCCTCCACCGTGTTGACTCTGTGCGCTATGTATTCCATCGTCTCCTCCTTCTTCCGTACCGCTCTTCACGCCGGCCGCCCTATGGATAACCGCGTCAGACATTGCCGTTTTTCTTGAGATTCACGCTGAACGCGACGGTTCTTCTGATAAATTTCCACTTGGCTCTCAGCCCGGTGTTCCACTTGGATTCCCCGTAGATTCGCTTCGGGAAAAGCACCGGGAACCTGACTACCTTCAGCCCTTTCCTGCGCGCCATGTACAGGGCGTATAAATCCAGCGAAAAGTCATGCGGTGGATTCTCCCAGGAATCGTAGAACACCCTGGGAAAAATATTGGGCTGCGCATTGATATCGTACAGCTTCGTGCGCAGATAGCACGTCTCAAAAAGGCTCATGCCCACCGTGAAAAAGACGTCAAAAAGCGGCCGCCCCTTACGGTTTCCCTTGACAAAGACAAGGCCGTTCTCCGCCTCTATGACAGCGAGCGCCTTCAGGATATCCGCGGGGTCCGTCTGCATATCTGCGTGCGTCCATCCGACGTACTCGCCCCGGCATTCCTTAAGTCCCTGCAAAATACCGTAGCCGTAGCCCTGATTGACCTCCACCTTCACGGTTCTCGCGAACGGGTAATCCGGCAGCAGCCCGGACAAGACCTGCGAGCTGTTGTCCGTAGACCCGTTATCCACCAGGATCACCTCGATATCGTCCCGCTCTATGACCTCTCCGAAGCGCGCGAGAATCAGCGGAATATTCTGTTCTTCATTATAACACGGAACCACAACCGAAAGTTTCATAAATTCCTCCGTTCATCAGGTTTCTATCATTTTCGCCATCTGTGCAAACTGCGGCGCGCTCGGCTGATCCGACCGAAAGAGAATCGCCTGCATGCCGGCCGCCCTCGCTCCCTCCACATCTCTCTCCAGACTGTCGCCGATACAGCAGACTTCCGCCGCGGAAACCCCCAGCTTCTCCAGACAGAGCCGGAAAATTTCCGGCGCCGGCTTCTCCCTGCCGGCCTCCTCGCTGGTCACCAGTCCGGCGATATCGCCGGCTATCCCCAGCGCCTCAATCTTGCGGTGCTGAATCTGCACCGTCAGATCCGTGCAGAGCATCACCCGCACACCGCGCTCCCGCATACGGTCGAGAAACCCCCGTGCACCATCATGAAGCTTCATCCCGCGCAGAATCGTGCCCCAGTACATCTCATACAGCTTCAGACTCATCGGAACAGGATTCACGCCAAGAATCTCAAGCGTTTTTTGAAAATACAACATTCTGTTGTGCGATGCGGCCACGTCACCCAGCCGGCGCTTCGTCTCCCGTCTGCCGGCTTCAAACGCTTCCTCGTACTGCGGCGCTGTGATATGCAGCTGCCCGCAGAGATATTCCCGCACGAGCGCCCGCGCTTCCGCGTCCAGCGGCCCGAAAGCATACAGCGTATCGTCCAGATCGCTTATCACCGCTCTTATCATACCCTCAGTCCCTCTTCATAATCTCGCCGATCACCATCAGCAGAACGACCTGTACCAGACCGTTGACGCCATCCTCCCAGACAATGTGCGTTCCTGTCAGATCCTCCATCTGCGGGATCGCCTCACGGGCGACTCTGTCCCAGACTGTTCCGCCTGTCTTACGCAAGTCGTCCCCGGCAAACGCTATCCTCTGGTGCAGCAGATCTTCGTCATAGATAAGCTCTCCGCTGACGCCCCGGTCTCGCAGCAGCTCCAACATCGGCTCCGCATTGATGCCGACGTCCATCAGAAATTCCACGCCCAGACTGACCTGATAACCGCCGTCCACCTCCATATGACGCCCCGACAGCGCGGTGTCGAAATATCGAATCACCAGATCGGCATATTTTCTCTGCGGATGGATATATTTCTCCGCGTCGTCCCGCCGTCTCTCTATCTGCGCCGCCGCCTCTGCGGCCGTATGCCCTCTGTCGCCCCGATCCCGCGCCAGTTTCCAGTACTGCCTGAGCGCCTCGTCCGTGTCCAGATAGATCTTTAGATCCAACACCCGGCGCATCTGTGGAAGATACAGCGAGTGCAGACCGCACATGACGATGTAGGGTTTCGGCGCAACTCTCTTCTTTCCGGTAAAGGTTCCCGTGCTGTGATCGTAGTCCGCTCTCTTCACCGCATTGTTGCCGCGCAAAACACGCAGATCCTCCGCCTGCCTATACAGATAGTTGGCCGACGGATTCAAGTGCGTTACATCATTCCAGTTGGCATCGTTCCGCTCCCATCTGTGATCTCCATCGCCTTCAATATTCAGGATATTTTCTTCGGAAAGCAATTCTCCCAGCATAACGAGCAGCCTGCTCTTGCCGGCACCGCTGTCCCCCGCGACGCCGATCGTAAAAGGACGGTTCCTCCTGCGGTAATAGGAATTGCTGTTCACGCCGTACAGATACATAAAGACGACCAGAATCATAAACACACCGACCATCAGCGTAAACACGACATTCCGGGCGCTCTCATTGACATACTTCAGTCCGTCCAGATTTCTGCCGAGAAACGACAGATCCGTAAACTGCGTCATGTGGAAACAGATATAGTATATCAGATACAGCAGATTGAATCCCCCGTAGACCAGAACCATCTTGCCCCTGTTGACGGACAGACCCGCGAGATACAGCATGAAAAAAGGCACCACCCATATATACCACGCGGGCATAGCCGGTACGAATGCGAGAAACACCGAGAAGAGAAGTCCGGTCATGCTGATCAGCAGATCCCGATTCATCTGATTGATATGAAACGCCTGAAAATAGATCAAGAGCAGCACCAGCACACAGAGGAGCAGATGCGCGCTCCCGTAATCGATGTAGACGTCCCCGATCATGTTCTGCTCTCTGTTGAAAAGCACCATATTGGCGAAGCCGCTTCCCCAGAAAGGCGCTACGGCAGCGGCTGTAAACAGAACCGGCAGTCCGGTCAGGATCACCGCTTTTCTGCGCCCTTTTTTCTTATAGAGATACAGGAAAAACAGCGGCAGCACCACTGCGATATGGAACTTGGACGCCAGCGAAAGCGCAAGAAACGCTACGAACTTCCACTCGCTGCTCTGCGTTCTCTTCGCCGTAACGCCCGTCTCCGTCAGATAATAGACCGCCCCCACCAGAAACACCGTCGGAATGATATCCAGCTGTCCGTGCATATAAGTGGCGTACAGCACAATCGGCGACAGGAAATACAGCGCTAGAATATATTTTCTCCTGGATCTGGAGATGCGCATCAGATAGTACAGCCCCAGAAGATCCATCAGGAGCAGCGGCAGCTTGAAGAGCAGATTCCGCGCAAAAACCGGAAGCGCCGCCCCCGCCCGCACAAATATTCCCCCGATGCACTCTATAAACAGCATCACCGGCGGATACGGAAAAGAGTAGAGCAGATGATTGTCATAGTAATATTGATAAGGATTATGCCCGTCCAGAAAACACTGCACGAAGGGAATGAACATCAAGTCCTGATAATCCGACGAGAAAAGACCCATCAGAGCCAGCTTGAGCAGGACCGTTCCCGCGACAATCGCCGTCAGCATTTTATAATAATTTTTTTCCCAGTCCAGTGTGTCCAACCTGCGCAACATAAAAAATCTTGCCTTTCCGTCTTCCCGCAGCCATCCGCCGGAAACTACAGCTTCTCCGCCTGCATAAATTCTTCAAAGTACCGCCAGGTCCGCTGATAATTCTCGTAATCCGCCGGCGTGCCCCAGCCCACATAGCGGTCGATATCAAAGATTTTGGCCCGGTAGCCAAGCTCCAGCACGTGCTTCGCCACCTGATCGACATAGAACTCCCCGTTGACGCGGTCGTTCTCTTCGATCATCTTTTTCGCCGCCTCCGTGAAGATTTTCGCCTGCCGGAACCAGAAGGTCGCCACCACGGCGGGATCCTCCATCGGAGTATCCGAGATCGCTTTCTTGATGGAAGTGCCCGTGATATTGCCGTCCGCATCCGCGATCATCCAGCCGTATGCGTTGGGATTCGCCAGAACGGACTCATTGTGCCGGTAGGTGAACACGATGCAGTCGCACTCCTTCATCAAGGCGTCAAAAGCCTCTCTGTCGATATCCATGCCATTGTCACAGCCCGCGATCAGCAGAGGTTCTTCGGGGTTCAGTCTGTCCTCCGCCAGCATACAGGTGCAGGCCTGCCCTTCCGTCAGATGATCCACCGTGATAAATTCCGCTCTCGGGTAATAGGCGCGGATTGCGTCCTCCACCCCGTCCGTCTTGTGAAATGTCCGGTCCACATAGATGACGTTGCCGCCGTCCGCCGCCACACCCGGCAGATCCGCGGTGGCGCACACTACCATCGGCTTCTCCTCGCCGGTCTTTCTGTCTGTCGTCATAATCGCCGGTTTATGTACCTTGTAGCCCGCGTCCGCAAAGCGCTGTCCCGCGCCCGCCATCGGAATCAGAATCCGGCCCTGTCCCGCCGTCTCTTCACTGCCGCCTCCGCCGGCCGGATGTTCTCTCGTCCGCCGGATCAGATCCGTCCAGTACACGAACTCCCGCATGTCCTCCGGCGTGCCCCACTGGCAAAAATAGGAGACGTTCGTCGGCACCCACACTTTCAGACCGTCCCGCACCATAAAGTTGTAGGGCAGCGAAGCGTAGAATTCCCCGTTGATCGCGCACTCCTCATGAGTCGTCAGCATACGGCAGTACTTTTCCATTACCGCGCCGTTCCTGAAATAATATACGCCCGGCGAATGCTTCGCCTTCATCTTATCCCGTTCAAAAGAATACTTTTCCCGAATCTCGATCAGATTATCCTCCGCGTCCGTCAGGCAGGAGGCGTAATAATTCTTCTCGGGCAGCAGGTTGGGGTGGAACCCCGTGTAGCACGGAACGGCGCCGTCGCAGTTTCGCCGCTTCGCCTCCTTGGCAAAAGCGGTATAATCCCAAGTCATATAGAAGTCACAATAGTTAATGATAAATCCGTCCTCCGGATCAATCGCGCCGTTCTCCTGTCCGCACAGCATCTCATAAGCGCGCAGCACATCATAGACCGGCCCCTTTTTCACCCAGTCCTCAATCGATACGACGGTCGCTCCGGGAGCAAGCTTTAACAGCCGCTCGCGCATGGACGGGTCTTTCTGCAGATGCTCTCCGCGGCAGACGAAGACGAAATTCACATCCGCGGGATACATTCCCGTCACGATCCACTCTATGATCGGCCTGTCCATAATCCTGATAAAAGGCTTCAGCTCCCGATAGCCTGCCGCCACAAAGCGGGAGCCGTAGCCTGTCATGGGAATAATTACATTCATCGCTTGTTATCCTTTCTGTCTGCGATACTTTTCCGCATCCCAGTTCAACAGCTCGTCCGCCTGCGCATCGCTCAGACGATTCATGCGCCGGCCGATATTCGCGCGCTGCACCTGCGCCGCAAAGCTCATCACATTCTCGATCTCCTGCGCCTTTCGCACGCTTTCCGCCAGAATATAGAAATTCCCCTCGTGATAGACAAGAGCGGGCGCGCCGTATTGTTCCATGAAATCCGTGATATCCCGCGCGCTGTACTCTCCCGCAAGCCGCAGCAGCTTCCTGTTCGCATAGACCACACAGTCCGGGCAGAAGGCGTGATCCCACAAGCCCTGTTCCGCCAGCGGTTCTCCCGCATACTCCCTCGACAGGCAGCGATTCTCCGAGACATAGACGATGTTGTTCGACAGCACATCAATCTGTTGTATCGTGTTCCAGAGTTTCGTCGCTTCGCGGTAAGCGCTGTCGTCAATTCCAAGATACGCCGCGATCTTCTGCAAAATCGCTTCTGTCCGCGCAATCACCGTATCGCCGTCGTCAGCGCTCACCACCAGTCCGTGATTCGCCAGGAAGATGATCGAGCCGTCCGCGCCCTGCGCCTGCTGTTCTCTGTATAATTTATAGTAGGTCTCCGCCAGCGCGGCGCCCGGTTTGCGATAGGGAACGAACACCGCCTGCGGGAAAAGACTTCGCAGAATGTCCATGCCGCCTTCCCGGGCCGTCAGAATATTGACCAGCGTGGGATGGGAGTGCAGCGTGTATTTTCCCGTGACAGCGTGCAGAAATGTCTCTATGGAAGCGCGGCCGCCCTCGATCTGCGCCTCTGCAAGCAGCCGTTTGCCAAGCTCCTCAGTCAGGACATCCTCTCTGTGCGTTCCCACATGTTCCTGAAAGTAGTCGGTGATCTTCCGGTAATCCACCTTGGAATAACCGGTCTGTTCGCTCAGGTCAGCCAGCTGACAGCCCGAGCTTTTGACCAGCATGATATGTTCATCCAGCTTGACGGAGGTGTTGCCGCCGCCCGCCTGCGCCAGATCGTTGCGCATACCTGCGTATTTGGATATCTTGATAAAATCCTGCATGATAAATAACCCTCTCTAATACTTTATACCATAAACAGAGGATTTCCCGCAACTATTCCAGAATCCCTTTTTCCAGGACATACAGGGCGCGCTCATTTTCTTCCTGGCAGTACGCGATGACCGCCTTTTCTCCTTTGTCCGCAACGATCGTCGTGTCCGCGCCCAGCTGCACAAAACAGACATAGTCGTCGATTGTCTCCAGGCGGGAGGCCTCCGCCTTGCACAGATTCTGCGGATAGCGCCGGTTTTCTTCAATGATTGCCGTGCGATATCGTTCCAGCGCCGATTCTACATCTCCCACATGCGCCTCCTTGGCATGAATCACAATCATCGTATCGATGTGGGCGTCCATCGACTGTCTCTCCGCCAGAAATTCCACGTACATATCGTCTGTAATCCCCGTCGCCCGCTCCAGCGCCTCCCCGGACATAGCGATATCCGGCCAGTACTGGTCTCCCAGCAGTTCCTTGACACCGTCCCGAAGCTCCGCCAGCGTGACGAATTTTTCTTCTCTCTGAAAAGGGAAATTGCTCGCCTGCAGATCATCGGAAATCTGCTGCGCATCAAAAGTCTGTCCGCCGTCCACAAGCTCGTCCTCCGGCAGTTCATCGCCGCAGCCCGCAAGCAGCAGCATTCCGCCGATCAGGACGGCCGCGATGCTCCTCCTTGTTCCGAATCGGTTTGCCGTATCTGTCCTCATCCGTTCATGTCCTCCGTTTCCGCGCATTTATCCGCCGTGATTGTTAATTTTGGCGTTATTTGGTATAATAGGTTTCGCTATAGTTTTTGCCATTTTTAGAAAAATATGTATGCGGGAAGGGAATCCTTTGCGGTATGCTGTTTAACTCCTATATTTTTATATTTTTATTCCTGCCGCTTGTACTGATCGGCTGGTATGGATTAAATCACTTTCAGAGATACAAGGCCGCCAATCTTTTTCTGGCGGGCATGTCGCTGTGGTTCTATGCCTATTTCAACGTCCGGTATCTGGCGATCATATTAGCCAGCATCGGCCTGAACTATCTGTTGAGCTTCCTGCTGACATTGATCCCCGCAGACGATTTGCCCCGCCGCACGGCGCTGTGGCGGCGCATTGGACTGATTGCCGGCGCTGCGCTGAACCTTGGGATATTGTTTTATTTCAAGTACTATGATTTCTTTATCGAAAATATCAATCTGGCGTTTCATACCGATTTTACGCTGCGGCATATCCTGCTGCCGCTGGGCATCAGCTTCTTTACCTTCCAGCAGCTGTCGTTTATCATCGACAGATGCCTGGGCCGGTGCGAACATTATTCCCTGCTCAACTATGTGACGTTTGTCACCTTTTTTCCCCAGCTGATCGCCGGGCCGATCGTGCTCTACAAAGAGATGATCCCGCAGTTCGAGAATACCTCCGGACGGAGCTTCAACGCGGCCTCTTTTTCCAGAGGCATCTATTTGTTTGTGCTGGGACTGGCAAAAAAAGTATTGCTTGCCGACACTTTCGCGCTGATGGCAAACTTCGGTTTCGCGCAGACCTTTTCCCTGGACACGATCTCTACGATTGCCGTGATTCTGTCATACGCCTTCGAGCTGTACTTTGATTTCAGCGGCTATTCCGACATGGCGATGGGCCTTGGCAAGATGTTCAACATTGAACTGCCCGTCAATTTCAACGCCCCTTACCGCGCGTGCAGCATCAAGGAATTCTGGCAGCGGTGGCACATCACGCTCTCCCGCTTCTTCATCACCTATGTATATATTCCGTTGGGCGGCAGCAGAAAAGGGCGCGCGCGGATGTTAGTCAACACCTTCATTATCTTTCTTTTGAGCGGCCTGTGGCACGGCGCCGCCTGGACCTACGTGGCGTGGGGCGCGATGCACGGGCTTCTGGTGGTCTGGGACAATCTGGGAATTGTCGGGATCAGAGGACATGAGGAAAAAAGACCCGCCCGTTTTCACATCCCCGCCTGGCTGGGATGGATCCTTACCTTCTCGCTGTTCAACATGTCCCTCTTCTTCTTCAGAAGCGAGAGCATGCTGGGCGCGATACAGCTGTTTAAGAATCTCTTCGCGGCAAACTGGACGGGCAAGCTCTATGAAGTCGCCGCAAGACTCGATTTGCCGGAGCTCTATGTCTGCAAACAGGCGCTGGAGCTGGTGGCTCCCGGGCTAATGAACTATTTCTATCTGATTGCCATGCTACTGTTATTCGCGCTGGCGTTCTTTCTGATTTTCCGATCCACCGCTTACGAGAGAACCATGCGCGGCGAGCTGACGTCCGGCCGGTGCTGGGCAACTTGTATTCTGCTGGTGTGGTGTATCGTATCAATGTCGGAAGTGAGCACGTTTCTGTACTTTAACTTTTAATGTTTTTGTATGCGTGATCTTATATGGAAGACAGGAGCCGTATCAATTATGGACAAAAAGCAAAATAAATCTGCAGCACAGGCACAGAATCCAGACGCAAGATTCCTGCGGCAATTCGCGGTGCGAACAGCCGTGCTTCTCGCCGCGGTCATCGGCGCCGTGGCACTCTTCGATCCGTTCTACCAGTATCATAAGCCGCTGCCAGGGCTGAAGGCGGTGCTGACCGACAAGGAGTATCAGTGTATCGGCACACTGCGCAATTTCGACTATGACTCGCTGATCGTCGGCTCATCGGTCTGTGAGAACTACAACAACCACTGGTTCGACGACGGGTTCGACTGCACCGCGATCAAGGCGATCCGCTCCTACGGCGCCACCGCCGATCTCTGTTATCTGCTGGATGAGGCTTACGCGTCGCACGATCTGAAATATGTGTTCTATAATATCGATCCGTCGTCTCTGTCGGCGAGCACGGAACCGACCTATGAGTCCACGGGCTGCCCGATGTATCTGTATGACAGAAATTACTGCAACGATTATTCCTACTGGCTCAACAAGGGCGTGCTGCTGGAAAAGATTCCGTACATGCTCGCCTACTCTTTCGTCGGGGATTATGACGAAGGGGATTCCTACAACTGGGCGCAGTGGAAGTATTTCGGCCGGGATCTGGCGACGGGCATGTATGCAAGACTTCCCGCCGTGAAACAGATGCAGCCGGAGACGGTGAACGCCGACGAACTCGCCGGCAATATCGCCCTTCTCACGGCGCAGGTGGAAGCGCATCCCGAGACGACCTTCAAGTTTTTCTTTTCACCCTACTCGATGCTCTGGTGGGACAATGCCTATCGCAGCGGCAGTCTGGACGCCGTAATTTACAATGAGAAGCAGGCGATCGGCGCGCTTCTCGCCTACGACAACGCCGAGATCTATTTCTATCAGGACGATGAGGAAGTGATCACGAATCTGGACAATTACATGGACATGATTCATTTCTCCAAGGATATCAACTATGCCGTCTATGACATGCTTGCCGAGGGCAGGGGCCGGCTTACGGAGGAAAACTATGAGGAGCGTCTGGAAGGGATGCGGGCACTGTCGGAAAGAATCGTGCGGGAAGATATTCTGAAATATTATACAGAGTGACCGGTCGCCGATTCACCGTCGTCAAATCACCTGTGATACTTCGGTCACACTCTGCCCTGCCGGCAGGTACGCCCAGATATTCTTGATCTGCGATTTCAGCTCGCTGAAGGCCCATTTGCGGCTTCTCGCCACACAATTCGGATCGTTTACCAGAAAACCGTCACTCTCATAGCCGTAGATCACAATATAATGCCCCTGCGTCGTGAAATCTCCCCGACCTACAGAACAGACGATGACGCCGCCGTTGTCCAGCACATCGATCAGCTCCTCCGCCCGCGCGCCCGGCTTGACAACGCCGAGTCCATACTGCTTCGGCACATCTTCCATCAGGGCCCACGCCGTTCCCGTGCCTTCCATGTAATAGCCGTTGTCCATACTGTAGTCGGCAATTTGGGCCGGTGTGAGCCGGCTGTCTCTCGTCAGATAGAAGAGCGCCATGGACAGGCAGGTAGGACCGCAGCCCGCCAGCCCGATACAGCTTCCTCCGTAAGACCGATATCCCCACCTGGGATCCCACTGCAAAAAAAGCGGGAATTTCTGCTCTGTCTCCGCGGCAGTCAGCGCCCCGGAACAGCAGGATAATTACCAATACGATCGACAGATGAAAGATTTTTCTTTTGAGCCTGTTTTTTCTCCTGCGCTCCATCTCTCTTCTGCTCATACGAGCGCCGTTTTTGCCGTTCTTCATACGCTTATTCTCCGATTTGGTATGTCAAGCGTATCATTTCTTTCTGGAAAGATTCTCTAAAGTTTCTTAAGATTTGCGAAGAAACGGGTTCTGTATTATAATGTACGCGAACGCAACAGGAGGAGTATACCCAAATGAAACTGATATCATGGAATGTAAACGGTCTGCGCGCCTGCGTGGGCAAGGGCTTTATGGATTTCTTCAAAGAGGCAGACGCGGATGTCTTCTGTCTGCAGGAGACGAAGATGCAGGCAGGCCAGCTTGATCTGGAGCTGCCCGGCTATCACCAATATTGGAATTACGCGGAGAAAAAAGGCTACTCGGGCACAGCGATCTTTGCCAAAGAAGAACCGCTCAGTGTGTCCTACGGCATCGGCATTGAGGAACACGATCACGAGGGCCGCGTCATCACGCTGGAATTCCCTGATTTTTATATGATCACAGTCTACACGCCCAACTCTCAGGACGGTCTGGCAAGGCTGGACTACCGCATGCGGTGGGAGGAGGATTTTCTGGCTTATCTGAAGAAGCTGGAAGAAAAAAAGCCCGTTGTCTTCTGCGGCGACCTGAATGTGGCGCATCGGGAAATCGACTTGAAAAACCCTAAGAGCAACCGCAAAAACGCCGGCTTCACCGACGAGGAGCGCGCGAAATTCACGACTCTGACAGAATCCGGCTTCATAGACACTTTCCGCCATTTTTATCCTGATCTGGAAAATATCTACTCCTGGTGGTCCTACCGTTTTCACGCCAGAGAGAATAACGCCGGATGGCGCATCGACTATTTCCTGGTATCGGAATGTCTGAAGGACAGACTGCGGGACGCCCTCATTTACACAGACGTATTCGGCTCCGATCACTGTCCCGTGGGATTGATTATGGAGTAACTATGCACAAAACCAGAAACTGCCGGCTCATCTTCATACTGATCCTTGCGCTCGCGCTCCTGCTTTTGGGAAACAGTCTCGTGCAGTATGACAGCGCGCAAAAGCTCACCAAAACCTCCATGTCTTTTCAGGAATACGCTTCCGAGCGCGCACAGGCGGACGGCCCCGTCATCAATGTCGCGGGGCACCCGGTGACCCTGTGGCTGCAGAACGGCTCCTACTACGCTTTTCTGCCTGCCGCCTGCCGCAGCGACATGTCGCTCGCCGCTGATCTGCCGGAGACAATCGACGGTATTCCTGTGGTCCGCCTCTGCTCCGCCCATCTCCCCGCCGTCTTTATCGACACCACTTCAGAGACTTTCGAAACCATAGATCATGACAAGGACTATCGGGAACCCGCCACTGTCACCGTACTTACCGCGGACGGCGATATCAGCCTGTATCAGCCTTTAGAGTATATCAAAAGCTGTGGAAACAAGTCCTATCTGGAATTTGACAAGAAACCCTATCAGATCAAATTCACGGAGGCAGTCCCGCTGCTCGGCATGGAGGAGGGAAAAACCTGGATCCTGCTCGCCAACGCAGCCGACCCGACTCTCTTGCGTAACGCTCTCGCGCGCGATCTGGCGCAGCACCTGGGACTGGCGCAGTCGGACGCGGGCGTCTTCATCGATCTGTATCTGAACGGTTCCTACGCGGGCAACTATTACGTGACAGAAAAAATAGAAGTGAAGGAAAACCGCCTCGACATCACCGATCTGGAAACGGCTACCGAGAATGTCAACACCCGCAGGGATCTGAGCGCTTATGGGTTCATAGAGACGGAGACGACCAAAGCCGCCGCTGTTCCCAACGATCCCGCGGACATCACCGGCGGTTATCTGATCGAGCGCGACTTTGAGAACCGTTTCCTGACGGAGCGGCCCGACAACGGAAGCTACTTTGTCACCGACGCCGGGGAGTGCTTTATCCTGCGCTCTCCCTCCTACGCTTCCGAGAAACAGCTGGACTATATCAGCGGTTATATACAGGACGTTGAGAACGCGATCCTTGCGCCGGACGGCGTCGATCCAGCCACAGGGCGCCGCTATACGGAGCTGATCGATATAGATTCCTTCGCGCGCAAATATCTGCTGGAGGAAGTCACCGCCAACTATGACGGCGGCGTGGCCAGTTCTCTTTTCTACAAAGACTCGGACCGGACGGACGGGCGTCTGTACGCCGGGCCCGTCTGGGACTATGATGTGAGCTTCGGCAACACGCCCGCCTATCTGGGCGATCTGTCCGCCAGACCGGACACCCTCACGAAGCTGGCCGCGCATCAGGACGCTTCCCCGTGGTTCTCCGCGCTCTACGAAAAGCCGGATTTTTATGCGCGCATCACGGACTGCTACGCGCGCGAAATCAGCTCGTATCTGACGCATCTCGCACAGCAGACTCTGCCGGAACTTGCCGGGACCACCGCGGCCTCCGCGCAGATGGACCGACTGCGCTGGCAGGATCAATACCGCAAAAATGACGGCGGACAATCTCTGGAAGAATCCCTGGCTTTTCTGTCGGATTATATCACCGCCCGCAGGGATTTTCTGGATCAGGTCTGGATCGATGAGCGCCCCTTCTGCCAGGTAACGCTCTATATTGACGAGACGTTGTATGACGTTCTCACTGTCTTTCAGGGCGACACTCTGCCGGAGCTTCCGACGCCGGCGTACAGCACCAACTTTCAGGGCTGGGCGACAAAAGACGGCCGCGCGCCTGATTTTTCCGCTCCTCTCTATGAGGACATATCCTTTTATGCCGTCCTGAAGTAAAATCGCCCCGCTTTCTCTCTTTTTCTCTTTCCTGTCGCCGTGCTTATCGCGCGAAAATAATTATTTATTGAAATTCGATAAATTTTTATTGACATTCATTTTCCGCTGTGCTATGGTATGCTTAACAGGCGGGCAGATGAATGCCTGTGCCTCAATCTTCGGAAAGGATGGTGGCTATGAAAAACCGGCTGACCCTGTTTACCAAATTCCTGCTCGACGTGATGTTCTTCGGCGGCATCCTGGTGACCCTGACGCTTCCCGTGAGCATCGGCTTCTACGGCAGGTACAATTCCTATTTTGCGGACAATTACTACTCCCTCTGTGTGATCTTCTTCCTGTCGGGCATCTTCGCGATCCTGATTATACAGCAGCTCAGACGGATGTTCTCCACCGTGATCGCGGGCGACTGCTTCGTACGGGAGAATGTCACGAGCCTGGAGCGGATGAGTATCTACAGCTTCTTTATCGCGGTGATCACGGCCTGCCGGCTGTTCATCTACATGACGCCGGCCGTCTTCATCATCATTCTGGTATTTGTGATCGCGGGTCTGTTCAGCCGGGTGCTGGCAGGCGTCTTCGACAAGGCGGTCGCCTACAAACTGGAAAACGACCTGACGATCTGACGAGGAGGCACATATGGCAATCATTATCAATCTGGACGTTATGATGGCGATGCGCAAGAAAGGACTGACCGAGCTGGCAGGCGAAATTGACATTACCCTTGCGAATCTCTCCATCTTAAAAAATAATAAGGCAAAAGCGATCCGCCTCTCCACGCTGAACGAGATCTGCAGGGCCCTGGAATGTCAGCCCGGCGATATTCTGGAATATGTGGAGGACGAGGACGCGGGCGCAGAATCGGACGATGCGCCCTCACAGCCGTAGCGGTTACGGCGGAAAGGAGTTTATCATGGAAAACAATTATACAAATAGCCCATATCAAAATAATCCCTACGCAAATCGGCAGAATCTCTATCCGAACGCCCCCGGCCCGGCGCCTCTGCCGCCGGTTCCCGCGGCGCCAAAGACAGCGCCCGAGGATACGGCTTTCACCAAAAAGATGAAATCCGACTTTCCCTTCTTCGGCATCGGCAGCGCCCTCTACGCGCTCTTCTATGCCTTCTGCCTGTACAGAAACGCCTCGGGGATCACCTACCCTTTTTTCGTCGCAGGAACCCTCTGCTATTTCTTCTGCTCTATGAAAAAGTTCGGGGTTCCATGCAAAAGAAACAGCGTCTTCTATATTGTCAGCATCATCTTGCTCGGCGTCTCTAACTGCCTCACCGCCTCGAGACCGCTGCTCGCGATGAATAAATGCGGGATTTTCCTGTTAGCCTTCTGCCTGATGATCCACACGGTCTACGCGGACGAACGCTGGAATTTTCCGAAGTATCTCGGCGCGATTCTGACCACAATCAAGACGGCATTTTCATGCCTCCTTCGCCCCTTTGACGACATGACTTTTTATTTTGATGCCCAAAAACAGGCGAAAACGGGCAAAAAGAGCTATTTTTTGCCCGTGCTTGCAGGTATTGGAATCATGATTCCCGTCTTTTGTATCATGCTGCTGCTGCTCGCCAGCGCGGACTCCGTGTTCAGCGAACTGCTGCTTGAGATATTCGGCGATATCAACTTCGCCACGATCGTCGGAATCTGCGCGATGGTCGTCGCTGTATTTTTCGCTTCCTATGCGATCTGCGCCGCGCTCGCCAGAAAAACTGTCAGGGAGGAGGTGCGCGACCTGCGCACTCTGGAGCCGATCACCGCAATCATCGTCACGGCGGCGCTCGCCATCCTCTATCTGGCGTTCAGCATCGTCCAGATTCTGTATCTCTTCCTGCGGAAAATGCAGCTTCCGGAAGGCTACTCCTACTCCGCCTACGCGCGGGAGGGATTCTTCCAGCTGCTCGCGGTATGTATTTTAAATCTGCTGATTGTGCTGATCTGCCTGTACCTCTTTCGGGAAAATACCGTGCTCAAGGGTATCCTGACCGTAATCAGCGGCTGCACCTACATCATGATCCTCTCCAGCGCCCTGCGGATGCTCATGTATATAAGCCGCTATAATCTCACGTTCCTGCGGATCTTCGTACTCTGGGCGCTGGCGGTCATCTTCCTTCTCATGGCGGGCGTCACCCTGTTCATCTATAAGAACAGCTTTCCGCTTTTTACCTACAGTATGGCTGTGGTGACGGTCTTTTATATCGGCCTGTCCTTCGCCCACCCCGACTACTGGATCGCGAAATACAACCTGGATCCCGCGCATCTGGCATATCTGGACGACTACGACGTTTTCGACAGCAAACGTTATCTCTGCTCCCTGTCCGCGGACGCCGCCCCGATCCTGTTAAGCGATCGGACCAATCCCTATCTGCGCGCGGAGACGATCGGCGAAAACGGCGCCGCTGTTACGCTTCTGCATCTGGACGATACAGCGCGGTATGAATATGAGAACCGGGACGTCACCGAAGAACTGAACTGGCTGCAGCGCTACCATGATGAAGTAGAAAGCCAGCGCGAAGATATGCACCTGCGAAGCTTCAACTTCTCCGTCTATACGGCGGGCAAGTATCTTATACAAAATCCAGAAATCTTACAGCAAAATACCCCGCAGTAACCTGCGGGGCACGATCTCCCTTTCTCTATGACATTATGACATATTATAACATTATGACGGCCGGCGGGGATCAATCCCCGCTGCCCGCCGCCTTCATCTCACGGATCACACTGGCGCCGATGGGTATCGACACGGAAAGCGCGCAGACGTCCGACACGGCCTGACAGATCTCCACTCCCGTAAGTCCGAAGAAATGCGGCAGAATCGCAATCAGCGGCAGGAAGAAGATGCCCTGTCTGGCGGAAGCCACAATGGAAGCCTTCAGACCCTTGCCGATGGACTGCAGCATCATATTGCACATCACCATCCACGAACTTAAGGGAAACGCTATGACCGTATAGCGCAGCGCCGCCGTTCCCACCGCGATCACCTCCGGGTCATCCTTTCGGAACACCGTGACGAGCTCCGGCGCGAAGACGTAGACGAGCACCGCCAGCCCCAGCAGAACTACAAGCGACATCCGCACGCAGAACCAGAACGCGTCGAGCACCCGCTTATACCTGCCCGCTCCGTAGTTGAACCCGCACACGGGTTGAAAGCCCTGTCCGAATCCGATCAGCGCGGAGTTCGCAAACATCATGATGCGATTCACGATGGACATACCCGCGATGGCGGCGTCCCCGTACACCCCCGCCGCATGATTCAGGCAGATCGTCGCCACACTGGCAAGTCCCTGTCTGAACAGCGAAGGACTTCCGCCCCGGACGATCTCCTGATAGAAATGCAGACTCGGCTTGAAATTGCGGAAACGGATCTGAATATTGCCGCCCTTCCGGACCATGATCAGCAGGAAACAAAAGCTCAGGTACTGGCTGATCGTGGTGGCCAGCGCCGCGCCCGCGACACCCATGCCGCACGTGAAGATCAGGAACGGATCGAGGGCGATATTGATGACCGCGCCGGACACGATTCCGATCATCGCATAGAACGCGCTCCCCTGAAACCGCATCTGATTGTTGAGCACCAGAGACGCCGTCATCGCCGGCGCGCCGAACAGAATGATTCTCAGGTAGGACACCGTATAGGGAAGAATCGTCGGCGTGGAACCCAGCGCGTAAGCCAACGGCCTGATGAACAGAATACACACCGCCATGATGACGACGCCCGCGCCGAAAGAGGAGAAAAATCCCACGGCGGACATCTTCTCCGCCTCCTCCGTATTGCCCGCGCCGAGCTGTCTGGAGATATAGTTGCCAGAACCGTGTCCGAAGAAAAAGCCCACCGCCTGCAGAATCGCCATCAGCGAGAACACAACGCCTACCGCCGCCGTGGACTGCGTATTCAGTTTTCCCACGAAAAAGGTGTCCGCCATGTTGTAGAAGGACGTCACCAGCATACTCATAATCGTGGGAACCGCCAGCCTGCAGACCAGCTTTTCCACCGGCTGCTCGGTCATATAAACTCTTTTCTCCTCAATGCTGTTGAATTTCATAAATCATCGCTCCAATCCAATCACTGTCTCTATTTTCCACCGTTATTTCAGCTCGTTTGCCGTCACGTAAAACCTGTGATAGATACCGCCCAGAGCCAGAAGACTCTCATGCGTCCCCTCCTCCACAATACCGTCCTCGGTCAGTACCAGAATCCTGTCGGAATTGCGGATGCTGGACAGCCTGTGGGCAATGGTGATGGTCGTCCTGCCCCTGGCCAGCGCTTCCAGTGATTTCGCCACCTGAAACTCGCTCTCATTGTCCAGCGCGGAGGTTGCCTCATCCATAATGAGAATCGGCGGATTCTTCAGGAAAACCCGCGCGATGCTGATCCGCTGCTTCTGTCCGCCGGACAGCTTCACACCGCGCTCGCCCACGTATGTATCGTAGTCGTTCTTCAAGCCGATGATAAATTCGTGCGCTCCCGCCTGCTTTGCAGCCTGTATGATCTCCTCCCTCGTCGCGTTTTCCTTACCGTATGCAATATTCTCATAGACCGTTCCGGAAAACAGATATACGTCCTGCTGCACCATGCCGATATTCTGCCGCAGACTTTTCAGCGTATAGCGCCTTATGTTCTCCCCGTCCAGCAGAATCTCTCCCTCATTGATATCGTAGAAGCGCGGGATCAGATTGCACAGCGTCGTCTTGCCGCCGCCGGAGGGCCCGACGATAGCGATCTTTTCACCCTCATGTATACTCAGATTCAGCCCGCGGAATACCACATTGTGATCGTCCGGATACTCGAAGCTGACATTCCGAAATTCAATATTCCCGTGCGGATTCACACAGGGTACGGCATCCGGCTCGTCAAAGATCTCGATATCGCTGTCCATGATCTGTACGAAGCGCTCGATCCCCGTCATGCCCCGCTGGAACTGTTCCGCAAATTCAATGATCCTGCGGATCGTGGCGATCAGCGTACTCACATACATCACATAGGCCACCAGATCGCCCGGCATGATTTTCCTGCGGATCATGAAGATTCCGCCCGCGACCAGCAGGACAAGATACATCAGCCCGTCGAAGGCTCTCGTTGTGGTCTGGAAAAACGCCATGAATTTGTAAGTTTCCTTTTTGATATGAAAAAAGTTCTGATTGTCCTTCTCGAACTTTTCCTTCTCCTTCTCCTCATTCGTGAACGCCTTCACAACCTTCTGCCCCAGAAGACTGTCCTCGATGCGGGCGTTCAGCTCGCCGATCTGAACCCGCTGCCTGCGGAACGCCTCGCGCATCCGCAGATTGATGATGATGCAGGTCACCGCCATCACCGGCACCACCGCAAAGAGAATCAGCGTCAGCGCCAGACTGATCCGTGCCAGAATGATAAAGGAGATGAGCGCCTTGATGCCCGCGATAAAAAACTCCTCCGGACAGTGATGGGAGAACTCCGTCACATCGAACAGATCGTTGGTGATGCGCCCCATGATCTGCCCGACCTTCGTGTTGTTGTAATAAGTGTCCGACAGCTTCTGCAGATGCGCGTAGGCGTCGCGCCGCATATCCGTCTCAATGCGCGTCCCCATCACATGACCGGTGTATGCCATATAAAAATTCGCCAGCGTGTCTACCACCCGCAGACACAGGTACAGCGCACCCAGCCGCAGAATCATCGACACGGTGAGAGACGCCAGATCGTTCATGCCCATGTTGGTGATATAGCGGATAATCATCGGCAGCACCAGCTCACATATCGTCGTCAGCCCCGCACAGAACAGATCGATAACGACGATATGCAGATACTTCCTGTAATATGGAAGGAATCGCCGCAACAACTCTCCGGCCTTATAAGTTTTCCTGTCAGATTGTACGCCCATATGAATACTCCTGTGACGCGGCGGTTCGAGAAACCTTCATTCTCCGAATCCGCCAAAAGAGCCGGCACATCACGGCTCAATACCCTCCTCCACGGCCCGCAGCTTACAGCCGTTGTCGTAAGAGCCGATCTCACAGATCTCCGCCCTGTTCTTCTTCAGACAAAATGCGCAGGCAGGACAGGCTTTCTTCACGCCCGCGAAATCCCGCGGTACGGCATCCAGCTTCTCATTGTGCTTGCAGTCGCTGCACCAGCAGTTTGCGCACTGCCTGTACAGCCGAATCGGGGATTCAGCAGATGCCGTTTGCTGCTGATCTTTCCGACTCGATTTCCCTGATCGTTCTCTCTTTTGTTCCGGACTGTCGTATACCTTATTTCCCGATCCGTTTACCGGTCCGGGCTCCTGTCCTGCCTCGTCTGCCGCTATGTAATCAAACAGACTGATCTGTCCGTCTATCTGCTTTTTCATGTAAAACCTCAGTTATGTTCCTGAAAACAATCGTCAGGTGACTTTCTTTTTATTATAGGAAAGATAGACATATCTTCCCAACAATACTACGAGTACCGACGGCAGCACTACAAACAGCAGATAGGCCATCGGAGAATTGTGGCGCTGATAAATGGGAAGCGCCTTGAATATTTCTATATATATGTCATGAACCAGATATACTTCTAACGACACGCTTCCCAGCACCTCTATCGCGTGTCTGACAGGATTTTCAGGTATTACGCTTCTGATCAACGGAAAGATTTCTGCAATAAATAACGCACCCGGAATGTACGATAAATGATGCAGGACAGTATACAGATCACTCTGCGGATCCGCATAAACAATGAGCGCTCCTCTGACAAGCACAAACAAAACTCCATATATAAAAACATTCCATAGCTGATAGCCCTTGCCCTCGTATTCTCTCTTTCCTAAAACAGTACCTATCAGAAAAATAAATATTCTTGTAAGTCCGCCGTCATATCGCATAAAGACGGCTGGAAAATTTGCAAAGAGGTAAATCTCAGATATTAATATTATCCCTGCAATCAGTATAATTTTTTTCACCCCATGTCTACCGTTTAAAACTCTGTAGAGAAGAGGATAGATAAGATAACACAACATAATAAAAGAAACATACCATTCCAACGCGCCTTCTCCCATCCACCAATATAAAGTACTCATATGCAGCAAAAATTGGCCGAAAGAAAGCTGCTGATTCAAAAACATAAAACCATATAATACACCGGCTATCAACAAAAAAGAGGGAATTATGCGCCGTATCCTATGTTTGTAAAATGTTATCACATTTCCACATTTTTTCATGGAATAATATAATCCTATTCCCGATAACAACAAAAATACATCCACACCGATACTGCCCAATGTGCATATTTTCAATAAGAATCCCGGATATCCCGCCCAATTATACGTATCTGCATGTACAATCAGCACAAGCACTGTTGCTATGCCGAATAATTCCTGCCGGCTCTCCCCGATCAGTCGAGCGTTTCCGCTCTTATCACCATACGTCACACGTTCCCGCATAAACCGTTTATTCCTCCCCTTATGAACTACCGTCAACAGCTTATAAAGCCTTCCTATAACGCAAATACTTTATCTTGGCCAAACATATCTTGCAGAATTTGTAATAATAAGCCGGAAACCGCCAGGAAAAAATCCGCATCTTAAATCCTTCCCAAAAATATTTCCAGGCGTTCCACTGTTGCCATATCTCTTCGCGATTCGCATTTCTGTTTTGATAAATTAAATTTATCTTTTGATTCAGATGACAACCCATCGCCCAACGGTAATTCCCATACGTGGATTGTTCCTTTATGAGCGCAATCGTTCTGTAATGGTCGGAAATCACCTTTAACTCATCCTCTATTGTCTTGGAGGCACGGGAGAGACTCTTGGCGCGAAGGACATAATAGTACAGGCAATCCTCCGTTACATACAGATACCCCCCCCTTTCACTTTCAAATAAATGCTCGTCTGAAAATAGATGTCATCAAAATAATTCGTGTTGGGATAAAACGAAAATGTTGAGCCTGTCAACTCACAAATCCTCTGATAGTCAAAAACAACGTTCCAGACATATCCGGCTCCGAAGGAACGGGAATCTTCCGTCAATCCTACTATTGCCCTGGAAATCGGTATTTTTCCATATCGCTTTAACATTCCCTTGCGCTCGGCACCGGTATTTTCATCTACTTCAATCCAGTTGCACTTTGCGATCAGAACATCTTCATTCTTGATAATACCAATCAGTTTTTCGTACATTTCCGGAGAAATATAGTCGTCGCTGTCGGTAAAGGTTATATATCTTCCGTGGATCCTTTCCAACCCATAATTTCTTGTCAATGTTAATCCGCTGTGTTCCTTGTGATAAACTTTTACCCGATTGTCCATGTGAGAATATCTTTCACAGATCTGCAGGCTGTGATCCGATGATCCGTCATCCACCAAAATTACTTCAAGGTTGCGATAAGTAGACGCCAGAATACTGTCGAGACTTCTCGATAAATATTCTTCTGCATTGTATAACGAGACAATTACTGACAAAAGTTCATTCTCCACAATTCTATCCCTCTGGCTTTACAAATGATCGCACACATACAATTTATCTTGTATTTAAGAACGATTTTTATTTTAACATAGGTTGTCATGCATGAAAAGATTTTTTTCCCTTCATTCAATGCGCTGACG
>CANPXP010000041.1 GCA_947586255.1 uncultured Lachnospiraceae bacterium
CGAAAACCGCTACCATCCCATCCGTGACTTCCTCTCCACCTTGAAGTGGGACGGCACCGAGCGCATCCGCTTCTGCCTGCACCGCTTCCTCGGTTCCGACATAGACGAGTAACGCTGTTCAAAGTAAGGGATGAGGTCTTTGTAGTCCCAGTCCTGTCGGAAGTCGGTAACGAGAGGGAGTTCGTCAATCTTGAACTTCTGGTATTTTGGGGAATGAGAGTCATCAAAAGCCCACTGCTTGAGAGGGATGTATCTGCAGATGAAGTTTAAAAGCCAGCAGTTTTGCCGGTAAAGATATTGAATTACGGAGAGTAAGTATTGTATAATGTCCATGAGCATTGGCTCCTTTCGTGGGATGTGATTTTGGTCGATGACATTATACATGAAAAGGGAGGTCAATGCTCTTTTTATTTTCGATTTCCCTTAAAATCAAGGTTTTTACTAAAATTTAGCAATAAAAAATGGCCTTGACAGGACTTTATGACGGGTGGAAATGATAATATTTTCGGCAATACACTTTTATTATAGAAGAATTTTTGTGCTTGCAATTTCTTCCGAGATATATTATGATTTTACCGTAGACGGAAAACGTTTTCTCTAATGCGGCGGGCACAGGGAGAACAGAAGCGGAAACGGATTTGTTTCGGAATGGAGATTGGGATGGATTTCAACGCGGTATATCACAGAGCCAACGACAATTACTGTTATCCTCTGGATGAGGATCAGCTGGTCATCAACATCAGGACAGGCTACGACGTGCGGTACGTCAATCTGGTGCAGGGGGATCCCTTCACGGCCGGCATCCTGGGCGGCGGCGAGCACTGGAGCGGGGAGTGGGTCAACATTCCCTTTAAGAAGCGGCTGAAAAACCAGCTGTGGTGGACGACGACGATCAGGCCGGAATACAAGCGGCTGAAATATTATTTTGAGCTGCAGACGGAGGACGAGAAGTGGTTCTACTTTGAGGACGGCTTCGTGTCGGAGGCGCAGATGCAGCTGGAGGGCAGGAGCCGCCAGTGCTTTGTGTTCCCCTGGATGAATCCGGCGGATATCGCCGTGACGCCGGCCTGGGTGAACGAGACTGTCTGGTATCAGATCTTCCCGGAGCGGTTCTGCAACGGCGATCCGTCCAACGACCCGGAGGGAACGCTGCCGTGGAGAACCAGGGGCTCCGTGACGAACCAGGAGTTCTTCGGCGGAGATCTGCAGGGGATTATTGACAAACTCGACTACATCAAAGGGCTGGGCGTGTCGGGACTGTACCTGACGCCCATCAATGAGGCGCCATCCTCCCACAAGTACGACACCACCGATTATACGAAGATCGATCCGCATTTCGGCACGGAGGAGACGATGACGGCGTTGGTGCGGGAAGCGCATGAGCGGGGGATCCGCGTGATGCTGGACGGCGTCTTCAACCACAGCGGGGAGTATTTCGCGTCGTGGCTCGACGTGAAGGAGAAGGGGCCGCAGTCCGCTTACTGGGACTGGTTCATGATCAACGAGTGGCCCTTTCGGGAGGAAGGGGGCTGCGCCCGGGCGAAGCAGTACTATACCTTTGCTTTCTCGGACAGGATGCCGAAGTTAAATACGAACAATCCCGCCGTGCGCAGGTACCTGATCGACGTCTGTGAGAACTGGGTGAAAAATTACGATGTGGACGGCATCCGGCTGGATGTGGCCAACGAGATTTCCCATACCTTCTGCAAGGAGCTGCGCGCGCGCCTGAAGGCGGTCAAGCCGGATATCTATATTCTGGGCGAGATCTGGCACGACGCGATGCCCTGGCTGAGGGGAGACGAGTTCGACGCGGTGATGAACTATCCGCTCGGGGAGAGCATCAAGGATTTCTGGATCGATAAGAGTCTGACCAACGAGGACTTTGAGTATACGATCAACCGCTGCTACACGGGCTATATGCAGCAGACGAACGACGTGCTGTTCAATCTGCTTGACTCCCACGACACGAAGCGGCTTCGGAGCGACGTGAAGAATCTGGACGAGTATTTTCAGCAGCTGGCCGTGCTGTTCACCATGCCGGGTTCGCCCTGCATCTACTACGGCACGGAGATCGCCATGGAGGGCGGTCACGATCCGGACTGCCGCCGGTGTATGCCCTGGGAGGACATCGAGAGCGGCGTCTACGACGAGCGGATCGCGATCGTCAGAAGCCTGCTGCAGCTGCGGCAGAAGGAACCGCTGCTCAGGAGCCGCAATTTTCATTTTCCGAATAAGATCAACAGACCGCGGGTGATCGAGTTCAACAAGATAGGCTGGCTGGACAATTACGTGGAGGTCATCATCAACTGCGAGGAGGAGGACGTGGAGATCGCGCGGGAGGGGGAGATCCTGTTCGCGAGACACTATATTGACACGACGCTCCTTCGGAACGGTATTCTGATCCGCAGACTGCGCGGTTGAGAGGAGGAAATGCGCGCCGGGCAATAATTTGGCATTGCAAAAAGAGAAGAATCCTTATATACTTGTGTAGGTGGAATTCCCGGAAGAAGAGGGATGAGGTATGCGGAATGAAAAGTTACATATTGGATCTGCACTCGATTGAGCGGGTCAAGGGGTTTGTCACCGCGATCATTGGGTTTGACGGGTACTTCGATCTGGTGTCCGGCAGATATGTGATCGACGCGAAATCCATCATGGGAATTTTTTCCATGGATCTGTCCAAGAACGTGGAGTTCAGGATTCTGGAGACAAACGACAAGATTGCGGAGGTGGAAGCCGCGATCGCGCCGTACCTGGTGCAGAAGGATTAGCTGTGTGGGACAAAGTCCGAAAGCTGCCGGCATAGAGGTGATCTGTGTCGGCGGTTTTGTCGTTCCGGGGAGAGCGCCCGCCGGCGGCCGGAAAGGATTTTATACGGGTCTGCGGCGTTTTATGCGGGGATTTGCGAAGCCGGCGGTTTTGTGATATGATAATCTAATAAGTTTCCTGCGGGAAGGGCGTACGGGAACGGATTTGCGATATGAGAAAGTTTTTGCATATGGCGTTGAACAGAGTGGTGATCACCGGTCTTCTGGTGGTTCTGCAGATCGGCTTCTTCGTGCTGGAGATCCTGCGGTGGGGAAACTACTATGTGGCGATCGCGATCGTCCTGCGGCTGCTCAGCCTCGGCGCGGTGGTAGCGATTATTCTCAGATCCAACGATCCGGCCGTCAAGCTGGCATGGATCGTACCGATTCTGATGTTCCCTCTGTTCGGAGGCATTATGTATCTGGCGTTCGGACATGTTTTCCTCCCGGGGAAGCTGCGCAGAAGCTGGGAGAGCACGTCGCATCAGATGGAGAAAAGTCTGCGGCAGGAGCCGGCTGTGTTCGAAAGGCTGCAGGCGGAGGCCCCGGAGATCGCCAATCAGAGCAGGTATCTGCTCGAGCGCGCGGGAACGCCGGTGTGGGACCACACGGCGGCGGTCTACTATGACGACGGCCTGCCTTACTGGAAAGAGCTTCTGAAGGATCTGGAACAGGCGCGGCGCTATATTTTTCTGGAATATTTTATCGTCGGCGAGGGCGCGATGTGGGACGCGGTGCTGGAGGTCCTGGAGCGCAAGGTCGGGGAGGGCGTGGAGGTGCGCCTGATCTACGACGATGTCGGCAGCGTCTTTGTCCTTCCGAAGAATTACGATCAGGTCATGGAGAAGAAGGGGATCAAATGTATCGCCTTCAATCGGATTATTCCCTTTATGGCGCTGATCCTGAATAACAGGGACCACAGGAAAATCGCCGTGATCGACGGGAGAGTAGGCTATACGGGCGGCATCAATATGGCGGACGAGTATATCAACTATACGCATCCGCACGGGGATCACTGGAAGGACGCCGGCATCCGCATTGAGGGGGAAGCCGTGCGGAACTTTACGGCGATGTTTCTGCAGATGTGGAATATGGCCCGCCATACGGAGGATGACTACAGCCCGTATTTCTGTCAGTTCGCGGTAAAGCCCGAGGCGGCCGGATACGTGCAGCCCTATATGGATTCTCCGCTGGACGGGGAGCTGATCGGCGAGAGCGTCTATCTGAACATGATCGGCAGCGCCAGGAAGTACGTCTATATTTTCACGCCGTACTTGGTCACGGACAACGAGGTTGTCACGGCGCTCAAACTGGCGGCCAAACGGGGAGTGGACGTGCGGATCGTGACGCCGGGCGTGCCGGATAAGAAGACGATCTACTGGCTGACGCAGTCCAATTACCAGCCGCTCATCGAGGCGGGGGTGCGGATCTATCAGTATACGCCGGGATTTCTGCACTCCAAGTGCGTGCTGTGCGACGGCGAGACGGCCGTTGTGGGAACGATCAATTTTGACTATCGCAGTTTTTATCATCACTTCGAGTGCGGCGTATTTCTGTATCGCGTGGAGGCTATACGGGAGATTCAGAGGGACATGGACGAGACGTTTGCCGCATCGGAGCTGATCACGATGGAATGGTGCAGGAAAAAATTCGTCAAGAGCAATGTGATCGGTCCGATTCTGAAGCTTTTTTCGCCGCTTCTGTGACGGCGGCGCCGGCGATGTGAGCGCAGTGAGAGAAAGGAAGCAATATGTTACGTTTTATACAGGTGATCGTGTGTAATCTGCCAAGACTCTATATGATACCGAGGATGCGGTACAAGGCGGGAAGCAGCAGATACACCGAAGAGCAGCGGTACGCTTACGCGAAACTGACGGTGGAGCGCATGAAGCGGTCGGGGCATATCACGACGCACGGGTACGGCACGGAGAATCTGCCGAAGGAGGGCGGCTATGTCATGTTCCCGAACCACCAGGGCAAGTACGACGCGCTGGGCATTATCGCGACGCATGAGAAGCCGTGTACCGTGGTGATCGACGACGCGAAGTCCCATGTGATCCTGACGACGCAGTTCGTGGATCTGCTGCACGGGAAACGGCTGGTGAAGGACGATATGCGCCAGTCGGTGAAGCTCATCTCGGAGGTGGCGTCTGAGGTCGCGCAGGGGCGGCGCTACATCATCTTCCCGGAGGGAGGCTACTTCCACAATCACAATGAGGTGCGGGAGTTTAAGCCGGGCTGCTTCAAGAGCGCGATGCGGGCGAAGGCGCCGATCGTTCCGGTGGTGCTGATCGACTCCTACAAGGTGTTCGAGGAGTGGTCGCTTAAGCCGGTCACTACGCAGGTGCATTACCTGCCGGCGATCACATACGAGCAGTACAAGGGAATGAGCACGCTGGAGGTGTCCGACATGGTACACGCTCAGATCAAGAGCTATATCGCGAAGGTGACGGGACAACAGGATGTCGATGGGAGATAAGGGTTATGCAGATCATGCAGGGAGTATGGCTATGCATCCATATATTCGGGGTGCTGGTATCGTTTTTCCTTCTGGCCTCCATACTGAAGCAGAAGGATTCGGGCTACAAGAACAGGCTGATCATGACGGTGAGCTGCTGTCTGGTGGCGCTTGTTTCGCGCAGCCTGTTTATCACGGCGGGCGCGGATATGCGGGAGCTGCTGGCGCTCGGCAAGACGGAGTATCTGGGGAAGTGCTTTGCCAATTTCCTGGCGCTTGCGTTTATCCTGTCCTACTATAAGATCCAGTGGCCGAGGAAGCTGATGATCACGCTCTTCGGAATCAACCTGGTGTTCTTCGGCATTATCATGACCTGCGAATATCACCATCTCTACTATACCTCCTTTGAGATCGCGGCCACACCCAACGGCAATATTCTCATTCTGGGCAAGGCGCCGCTCTATTATTTCTACATGCTGCTGTGTCTGGTGGAAATGATTCTGTATCTCTATGTCTGCATCAATCCGGCCTATCATCAGAAAGGGGAAGGGACGCGGACGATCCAGAGGCTCCTGATCGCGGCGGGCGTGCTGCCGTTCTTCATGCTGTTACTTTATCTGAGCGGCGTCACGGGCGGCTTTGACACGACGCCGCTGGGCATCTTCTGCTCGGTGGTCTGCCTCTTCATGGCGGTCAATCGATACGGCCTGTTCGATCTGGTGCAGAATGCGAAGGAGGCCGTGATCGAGAGCATGGACGAGGGCATCATCGTGTCGGACAACCAGATGAATTTTCTCTATGCGAACCCGGCGGCGTGCGAACTTTTCCCGGATATGAAGCTGGGGGAGGGCAACGTGAGCGAGTCGGAGATCCAGGCGATCTACGAGCAGACCGGCACGGTGCTGGAACTGAACGACAAGAGCTATGAGATCAGGAACGCGGAGATACGCGACGATGTACAGGTCAAGGGATACATGCTGTCCGTCATCGATGTGACCGACGTGATGGCGCAGGCGAAGCTGATGCGGGAGCTGGCGGAGAAGGCGGAGAACGCCTCGCGCGCGAAGTCGGCCTTCCTGGCCAATATGAGCCACGAGATCAGGACGCCCATGAACGCGATTCTCGGCATGACGGAAATCGCCCTTCGGGGAAATCTCGACGAGCAGCAGAGAGACGCCGTCGAACAGATCAAATCCGCCAGCACGACGCTTCTGACGATCATCAACGATATTCTGGATTTCTCGAAGATGGAATCCGGCAAATTGGAGATCGTGGAGGCGGACTACGATGTGAAGTCGCTCGTGCAGGACGTGTACCACATCTTTTCCGGCAAGGTGGAGGAGAAGAATCTGCGCCTGGAGATCGGCATCGATCCGACGATGCCGAAGGGGCTGCACGGCGATGAAATCCGCCTGAAACAGGTGCTGATCAACCTGATAAACAACGCGGTCAAATTTACCGAGCAGGGCGGCGTACAGCTGAGCGTGGGCTATGAGAAGGCCGGGGAGGATATACGGCTCACGGCTTCGGTCAAGGATACGGGAATCGGTATTAAGAAGGAGGATCTGGAGAGGATCTTCAACTCCTTCGAACAGTCCGACACGTTCAGAAACCGCAAGAAGGAGGGCAGCGGCCTGGGACTTGCGATCTCCAGACAGCTCATCCTGCTGATGGGCGGCGATATCCATGTGGAGAGCGAATACGGGAAGGGGAGCAATTTCTGCTTCGAGGTGCCGCAGCGCGTTGTGGACGCAAGCCCCTGCGGCGCGCTGGAACTGAGCGAGAAGCAGCCGCGCGTCCAGCAGACGACCAGGTACGAGGATTTCAAGGCGCCGAATGCCAGAGTGCTCGTCGTGGACGACAATCTGGTCAACAGGAAGGTGGCCGTGGGGCTGATGCGGCCCTTTGCCATGCAGGTGGACACCGCCAAGAGCGGCAAGGAAGCGATCGAGATGGTGCAGCAGAAGGAGTATCATCTGATCTTTATGGATCACATGATGCCGGATATGGACGGGGTGGAGACAACCCATATCATCCGGCAGCTGGACGGCGAATATTACCGGAACGTGCCGATCATCGCGCTGACCGCCAACGCGATAAGCGGCGTCAAGGAGATGTTTCTCGAGGAGGGCATGAACGATTTTATCCCGAAGCCGATCAACATCAAGGAACTGAGCGAGAAGATCCTCGCGTGGCTGCCCTTCGAGCTGTTGGAGAACAGCTGAGAGACGGTTACACGGTGATGATCTGCCTGCGGTATTCGTTCTGTAAGGCGCCTCCGAATTTCTGCTGCACGAGCAGGGCGTAGATGTGGGAGGCGCGGATATCCGTCTCGAACATTTTCAGGCCATTTCCGGATTCGATCAGCTCCTCGGCATCGGCCGCCCTGGAGAGAAGCGGGATTGCGGCGCGCTCCTTGACGGCGCGCAGAAGCGGCTCCGCCGCCCGTCTGAAGCCGAGCATTCTCGCGTAGTATATATAGTCCCCGGCGCAGAAGGCGAGAACGTCTTCCCGCAGGATATTTAAGAGAATGTGCAGGAGATTTCTGGAGACTCTTGTGTAGGTCATGTTCTTCGTCTTGAGCAGCTCGCAGAAAGAAGAATAGTCCGTGTAGGAGGACAGCAGGCGGCTTGTCCTGTCGGAGAAGGCCTCGTCCACATCCAGGTAGGACAGATAGCCCTGTCTCTGTTCCAGGAAGAGCTTGTAGGGCAGAAGCGCCGAGAGATCGTCCGGCAGGATCGGGAAGGTGCGCCCGTAGGCGCGCTCCATCGCGTCGTAGGCGGAGAGAGGCATCTGGTCCCGGACATAGAGGATATCGCCGCGCGCGTTGATGGATTCCCTGATGGCGCGGGCGGAGCTGTAGGAGGCGTCGAGGCTGGCGGTGTGATAGCCGGCGCCGGCGCGGCTCAGGGTGTGGGGCTCGATGCTGCTGTGCCGCCGCATGAGCGCCTTGAGGTACTCTATGCCGAGAATGTTGTTCGGGGACTGCAGCACGCCGAGGGAGGCGGTCAAGTGCGGCGCGGCCACGGAGAGAGCGTGGTTTCTCGCCTGCGGATAGGTCGAGCCCTCCTTCATGCGTTTCCTGAGCGCCGTCTGGAACGCGGGGGACTCTGTCACAAGCTCTCCTGCGAAGTCGCTGAGAAGCCCGATGTCGCCGCACTCGCTGCCGAAGCAGAGCGCGTCGGTCACGCCCAGCTTGTCTAACAGGGCGACGGCTCCGGAGGCAAAGTACTCCGCGCTGGAGACGGCATAGCAGACCGGCAGCTCCAGGACGAGGTCGGCACCGTTCTCGAGCGCGGCGCGCGCGCGCATATACTTGTCCATGAGGGCGGGGGTTCCGCGCTGTACGAAATCGCCGCTCATGACCACTATGCAGTAGTCGGCGCCCGTGATTCTCCGGGCCTCCTGCAGCTGATAAGCGTGGCCGTTGTGGAACGGATTGTACTCTGCGACGATACCTACGGTCTTCATAATGCCCCTCCATGTGCGTAAGCGGAATCCGCCTACTGTCAGTGTATCATAAAATCCTGTCTTTGTATCGAAAAAAATACCGTTAAAACAGGAATATATCTTGTACAGAATCAATAAATTTTGTATAATTTTACATGTGCGCAAGCCACCATGATGTATTAGGAGGGAAAGAATATGAGTTACATTGACGTGATCAAGGAGAAGGCGAAGAGCGACAGGAAGGCGATCGTCCTGTCGGAGACGAATGACAAGAGGACGCTGATTGCGGCGTCGAACATTCTGAGAGAGGGTATCGCGGACATTATCATGATCGGCAACGAGGAGAAGATCATGGACGGCGCCGGCTGGCTGGAAGTGGATCTGGACGGGGTAAAAATCGTCGATCCGGAAAAGACGGACAAGTTCGAAGAGTATGTGAATCTCCTGTATGAGACGAGAAAAAATAAAGGCATGACGCCGGAGGCGGCGAGAGAGATCCTTTTGAAAGACTATCTCACCTTCGGCGTGGTTATGGTCAAGGCGAACGACGCGGACGGTATGGTTGCGGGAGCCTGTCACGCCACGGCGGACACGCTGCGCCCCGCGCTGCAGATCCTGAAGACCGCACCGGGCGTCAAGCTGGTATCCGGCTTCTTCATCATGGATGTGCCGGACTGTGAGTTCGGAGAGCACGGCACATTCCTCTTCGCGGACTGCGGTCTGAATCAGGATCCCACCGCGGAGGAGCTGGCAGCGATCGCGGACACTTCCGCGAAGAGCTTCAAGAGTCTGGTCGGGGCGAAGCCGATCATCGCCATGCTGTCCCACTCCACCAAGGGCAGCGCGAAGCATCCGCTCGTGGACAAGGTAGTGGAGGCGACGAAGATCGCGCACGAGCAGTACCCGCACCTGTGCCTGGACGGCGAGCTGCAGACCGACGCGGCGCTGGTTCCGCAGGTGGCGAAGTCCAAGGCGCCCGGCAGCGAGGTGGCCGGCAAGGCGAACGTGCTGATTTTCCCCAATCTGGACTGCGGCAATATCGGTTACAAGCTGGTACAGAGACTGGGCAAGGCGGAGGCGTACGGCCCGATGTTACAGGGAATCGCGAAGCCCGTCAACGATCTCTCGAGAGGCTGCTCCTGGGAGGATATCGTGGGCGTCGTGGCGCTCACCGCAGTGCAGGCGCAGCTGTCGTAGAGAAATCCTGCGGCTGATGGAAGCAGAGAGAATCCGAACACCGATGGAGAGAGCGAAATGCCGGAAATAAGCAATGGCGAGAACCTGTACAGAGAGATTGTCACCAGCATGCGGGAAGGGGTGATGGTAATCGGCCTGAACGGCAGAATTACCCTGTTGAACCCCGCCGCGGAACGGATACTCGATCTGACGCAGGAGGATGTGGGAAGCTCCTACGGAAGTATTTTTATGGAGCGGGAGGGGACGGACGATTTCAACGAAGTCATACTGGATACGATCCGCGAGAAAGGGAAAGTCACCAATATGGCCGTCGATTACCGATTCGGCGGAAAGACGAAGAATCTGTCCCTGACCACAAGCTATATACATACCGGCGGCGTGAAGTCGGTGGTGGTGGTGCTGAGCGATATGACGGAGCTCATGGAGCTGCGCGACGCTCAGATCGCCCTGGATAAAATCAAAAAACTGAATGTGGAGTACGAGAAGGCGAAGAATGAGGCGATCATGGCCAATGAGGCCAAGAGCCTCTTCCTCTCCAATATGTCCCATGAGATCAGAACGCCGATCAACGCGGTGCTTGGCATGAATGAGATGATACTCAGGGAGTGTACGGACGAGCAGCTTCTGACCTATGCGGAGAATATCCGGAGCTCGGGCAAGACGCTGCTCTTTCTCATCAACGATATTCTGGATATGTCCAAGATCGAGTCCGGCAAGATGGAGATTATCCGGGTGGAGTACGAGCCGGCAGTTCTGCTCATGGATCTCTGGAATGTGATTTTTCTGCGGGCGCAGGAGAAGGATCTGTCCGTCAGATTTTCACTGGACGAGACGCTGCCGAAGAAGCTCTATGGCGACGACGTCAGGATCAAGCAGATTGTGACGAATCTCCTGACCAACGCCGTGAAATATACGCCCAGCGGCGGCATAGAGATGCATACGGCGTATGTGCGGCACGGCGAGGATCAGATTTCTCTTGTCATATCCGTGAAGGATACCGGCATGGGTATTAAGAAGGAGGACATGGGCAGGCTCTTTGAGAGTTTCCAGCGCCTTGACGAGAAGAAGAACCGCAATATTGAGGGAACCGGACTCGGCATGAATATCACGATGTCGCTCCTTGGACTGATGGACGGAGACATGAAGGTGGAGAGCGAGTACGGCGTCGGGTCCACCTTTACGGTCACGATACCGCAGCGGATTGTGTGCGACGAGCCGACGGGCGATTTTGAATCCATCAGAAGCAGGCACGAGAAGAGCAGGACGGGCAGGACGAAGAGTTTTACCGCGCCCGACGCGAAGGTGCTTGTGGTGGATGACAACGCCATGAACCTGACCGTGTTCCGGTCGCTCTTAAAGCGCACAAAGATGCAGATTGTCACGGCGGATTCCGGCAGGGAATGTCTGGAGCTGGCGCGGCGGGAGCGTTTCCACATCATTTTCATGGATCATATGATGCCGGATATGGACGGTATCGAGACGCTGCACAGGCTGCGGGAGATCAGAGAATGCCCGAACGAGGACACGCCGGTGATCGCGCTGACCGCCAACGCGCTGGCGGGCGTCAGGGAGGAGTATCTGCGGGAGGGCTTTGCGGATTATCTGACGAAGCCGATCGACAGCGAACTGCTGGAACAGGCGATTGTGGATTTCCTGCCGGAGGATCTGGTCGGGTGGCAGACGGAGGAGGAACGGAAGGAAGAGGCGGCGGACAAGGAGACAGCCGCCGGCTTTGCGGAGTTTGCGCAGTATGGCATTTCCATAGAGAACGGGCTGCGGCGGGCCAAGGGGGACAGAGAGACCTATGACGATCTGGTCGATATGTTCCTCAGGGAGTATGACAAGCGGGAGATGATGAAGCGGTTTGCCGACGAACGCAATATGAAGGATTACGCGATTCGGGTGCACGCCCTGAAGGGCAACGCGAGGACGCTGGGCGCCGACAGGCTTGCGGACATCGCCTTTGAGCATGAGAAGAAGAGCAAGGCGGGGGATGCCGCCTATGTGGAGGCGCACTGGGACGAGCTTGCGGCCGTGTGGGAACAGACGCAGGAGGGCTTCCTCAGATTCAGAGGGGCTGACAGCGGCAAGTATGCCGCCGTACAGAGCGCGGATGGCGAAGCCCTGGCGCTGACGCGGGATGATCTGGAACGGGTCGCGGCGCTGCTCGACGATTTTGAGACGGACAGGGCCATAGAGCAGCTGAAAGAGTGGATCGCATGTCCGCTGGAAGCGGGAATGTACGAGACGGTCAGGAATACCCTGATCGCGCTGGAGGACGAATTCGACGAGGACAAGGCGATCGCGCTGCTGCGGGAAAACGGAGGGAGTTTGGATGGCACGGACAAATAAGAGTATTGTGGCGGTGGACGACAGCGGCATTATCTTAAAGATGATCGGCAAGGTGCTTGGAGACAAATACATGATCCACGCGTTTTCCAGCGGAACGAGAGCCTTGAAATTCTTAAAAGACAGAGTGCCGGACCTGATCATTCTGGATATCGATATGCCGGAGATCAGCGGGTACGAGATGCTGGAAGAGATCAAGAAGCAGGAACAGCTTCGCGATACGCCGGTCATCTTTCTGACCGCCAACGGCGACAAGAGCCATGTGGTCAGAGCCGTGGCGGGCGGTGCGAAGGACTATGTGGTAAAGCCCATCGACGAGAAAATCCTGCTCGCGAAGGTGGACGCACTGCTCGACCGCGGGCAGACGGACAAGGGCTGGGACGGAACCGGCTGGGACGGAATCTGAATTTAGTGGTTGACAAACGATATTCTCATCAGTATAATAGGTTGAGTGTGGATAGGAGTCGGCTATGTTTGTAAACTTGACGGATGTGTTTTTGGGTGAAGGAAGAACGATCACGACCGAGGTGCAGACAGAGCTTCATCAGATCAGGGCGTCCGGCACGGCGATTCCGGTGAAGGATGCGTCGCCGGTCAGTCTGGCTTTTGTCAACAACGGCAAAGGGCGGGCGCTGCTTACCGGTCATGCGCGGGTCACGCTTGCCATGAGCTGCGACAGGTGCTTAAAACCTGTGGATCAGTCGATCGACCTTGTGTTTGACAGAGAGATCTACGCACCGGATCTGTTGAAAACCATCCCTGACGGAGAGGCGGACCAGGAGTTCATGGACGGCTTCCAGATGGATGTGGACGACTTCCTGCACATGGAAATTGTGATTAACCTGCCTATGAAAGTCTTATGCAGGCCTGACTGCAAAGGGATTTGCCGTCAGTGCGGCAGAGATTTGAATACGGGAACATGCGACTGTGATACCTTTGTTCCTGATCCGAGGATGGCGTTAATAAAGGATATTTTTAACGGGAATAAGGAGGTGTAAAGATGTCTATTTGTCCTAAGAACAAATCTTCTAAAGGTAGAAGAGACAAGAGAAGAGCAAACTGGAAGATGGCTGCTCCCACGTTGGTAAAATGCAGCAAGTGCGGCGCGCTGACGGTGCCTCACAGGGTGTGCAAAAACTGCGGCACATATAACAAAAAGGAGATCATCTCCGTTGACTGAGCACTGTTTGATGAGGCTTTCCGGAAGATTCCGGAGGGCCTTATTTTATTTCGCGCAGAAACGGTCCGGCGCTCTTTTAGAACTTGATTTTTGCGGGTATATTTAGTATAGTAGATATGATATTCTAACAGGCGCAGGAAGGGTGCGAACAGATATGAGCGAATTGGTAAAAGTGGCTGTAGATGCGATGGGCGGAGACAACGCGCCGCAGGAGATTGTCAAGGGCGCGGTGGAGGCCGTCTGCGAGAGCGACAGGGTCAAGGTGTGTCTGACCGGACCGCAGGACGTCCTGGAGAGAGAGCTCGCAAACTATACATATCCGAAAGACAGAATAGAGATCGTGCCGGCCTCGGAGATCATCGAGACGGCGGAGCCGCCGGTGATGGCGATCCGCAAGAAGAAGGACTCCTCGCTGGTAAAGGCGCTTACGCTGGTGAAGGACGGCGTGTGCGACGCCTATGTGTCCGCCGGCAGCACGGGGGCGACTCTGGTGGGCGGACAGGTTATCGTGGGGCGCATCAAGGGTGTGGAGAGACCGCCTCTGGCGCCGCTGATTCCTACGGCGAACGGATGCTCGCTGCTCATCGACTGCGGGGCGAATGTAGACGCCAGACCGTCTCACCTCGTGCAGTTTGCCAAGATGGGTTCCATATATATGGAGTATGTGATGGGAATCAAAAATCCGCGGGTCGGCATCGTGAATATCGGTGCGGAGGAAGAGAAGGGCAACGCGCTTGTCAAGGAGACGTTCCCGCTTCTCAAGAACTGCCCGGACATCAACTTTATCGGCAGCGTGGAGGCGAGGGATATTCCCGCAGGCGCGGCGGATGTGATCGTGTGCGAGGCATTCGTCGGCAACGTGATCCTCAAGACCTACGAGGGCGTGGGTGCCACGCTGATTGAGAAAGTCAAGGCGGGCATGATGACGAGCCTGCGCAGCAAGATCGGCGCGCTTCTGGTGAAGCCCGCCCTCAAGCAGACTTTGAAGGCTTTTGATTTGGAGCAGTACGGCGGTGCGCCGCTTCTCGGCTTGAAAGGGCTGGTCGTGAAGACGCACGGGAGCTCCAAGGCGGTGGAGATTAAAAATTCTATTTTGCAGTGTATCACCTTTACGGAACAGAAGATCAACGAGAGAATCCGGGAAATGCTTCTGACGCAGGAGGTTATGTCCGAAGAGGATCGGTAGACGACAGAGAAAACGAAGGGAGCGGCAGCAGACATGGAGTTTGATAAGTTAAGAGAAGTCATAGCTGATGTACTGAGCGTTGACCCGAATGAGATTACGCCCGAGACCACATTTACGGAGGATCTCGGAGCGGATTCCCTGGATGTGTTTCAGATCGTTATGGGAATTGAGGAGGCTTTTGAGATAGAGATCCCGGCCGAGAAGGTGGAACATATTTCGACAGTGGGGGAAGCGGTCGATCTGATCAGGAATTCGATGTCATAAGGAAGCAGAGCAGCCCTTTCTGCAGGAAAGGGTTTTTCTATGTGGAGGTTCATGTTGGAGGAAAAGCTGGAAGAACTGGAACAGAAGATCGGATATTCATTCCGCGACAGGCGGCTGCTGGAACAGGCGCTGACCCACAGCTCCTGCGCCAACGAGCGCAGGATCAACAAATCGGAGGATTATGAGCGGCTGGAATTTTTGGGGGACGCCGTGCTGGAGCTTGTCAGCAGCGACTATATCTACAGAGAGAACAGGGATATGTCGGAGGGGCAGATGACAAAGTACCGCTCCGCGGTGGTCTGCGAGCCGGCGCTGGCATTCTGCGCGCGGGATATCGGGCTGCCGCAGTATATCATGCTCGGCAAGGGCGAGGAGGCCACCGGGGGCAGAAACAGGGACTCCATTATATCCGACGTCATGGAGGCGGTGATCGGGGCGATTTATCTGGACAGCGGAATGGAGGCGGCGCGGACGTTTATCCATCGCTTCGTCCTGTCGGATCTGAAGAACAGGCAGCTCTTCTATGACGCCAAGACGATTCTGCAGGAGAGAGTGCAGAAGGAGAATAAGGGCTCTCTTCGCTATGAACTGACGGGTGAGGAGGGGCCGGAGCACGACAAGACCTTCATGGTGGAGGCGTACATCGGGAGCGTCAGAGTGGGGAGCGGCGCCGGACATTCCAAGAAGGCGGCGGAGCAGAGGGCGGCCTACGAGGCGCTGCTTCATATGGATCAAGGCGGCAGACCGCACTGACGCCGTACACACGAGAGGTATATATGTATTTAAAGAGCATTGAAGTACATGGATTCAAATCCTTTGCCAATAAAATCACTTTTAAGTTCCACAACGGTATCACCGGCATCGTCGGACCGAACGGTTCCGGCAAGAGCAATGTGGCGGACGCGGTCAGATGGGTGCTGGGCGAGCAGCGGATCAAACAGCTGCGCGGGGCGAGCATGCAGGATGTCATTTTCTCCGGGACGGAGACCCGCAAGCCGCTGGGCTATGCCTATGTGGCGATCACACTGGACAACACGGATCATCAGCTGGCGATAGACTACGACGAGGTGACGGTTTCGAGGAGACTGTACCGCTCCGGCGAGAGCGAATATATGATCAACGGGTCGGTGTGCCGTCTGAAGGACGTCAACGAGCTGTTCTACGATACGGGTATCGGCAAGGAAGGGTATTCGATCATCGGGCAGGGACAGATTGACAAGATCCTGAGCGGCAGGCCGGAGGAGCGCAGAGAGCTCTTCGACGAGGCTGCCGGCATCGTGAAATTCAAGCGCAGAAAGTATGCGGCGCAGAAAAAGCTGGAGGACGAGAAGCAGAATCTGGTCCGCGTCAGCGATATCCTTGCGGAGCTGGAGAAGCAGATCGGGCCGCTGGAGAAGCAGTCCGAGAAGGCGAGGGTCTATCTGAAGAAAAAGGAGGAGCTCAAGACGCTCGACGTCAACGTGTTCCTCCTGGAGAACGTGCGTGTCAGGCAGCAGCTCGACGAGGTGGATGAAAAACTGAAGATTGCCGGCGGTGATCTGGAGAATACCACGCAGAAGTACGAGCAGATCAGGGACGAGTACGAGCAGATCGCGGGCCGGATCGAACAGCTGGATCAGGAGATCGGCGCGGCACAGGCGACGCTGAAAGATACCGGTGTGATGCGCTCCAAGCTGGAGGGCGAGATCAATGTCCTGAAGGAACAGATCCACTCCGCGGAGGGCAACGAGGGGCATCTGAGGAGCCGTATCGAGAGTCTCCGGGAGCTGATCGGCGAGCGGAACGCGGAGAAGGAGAAATTTCAGGCGGATAAGTCTGGGACCGATGAGAAGTTAGAGGAACTCGAACAGGCGAGAGCGCAGGCGCGGCAGCTCCTGGAGGAGACGCAGAGCAAAATCGAGGAGCTAAACGGCAATATAGAGAGCGGCAAGAACACCATTATCGACGCCCTCAACAATCGAGCGACGATCAAGTCCAAGCTGGGAAGCTATGACGCGAAGTTGGAGCAGATCAACATCCGCAAGGCGGAACTGAACTCCCGGCTCCTGCGCGCAAAGTCAGACGAGGCGGCTCAGGCGGAGAATATCAAGAAGCTGGAGGAGGAGTTTGAGGCCGTCAACGTGGTGATACGGGAGTTGAGCGACCGGCAGGCGACGATGGAGGAGCAGCTTGCCGCGATGCGGGAAGAGCTGGCCGGCAGGGACCAGAAGCTGCGCGACACGCAGGTGCTCTACCACCAGGAGAAGTCCAAACTGGAGGCGCTGTCCAATCTGACGGAGCGCTATGAGGGCTACGGCGGCAGCGTCAAAGCCGTCATGGAACAGAAGGGCCAGGAGAAAGGCATTATCGGCGTCGTGGCGGATATCATTCAGGCGGAGGCAAAGTACGAGACGGCCATCGAGACGGCGCTGGGCGGCAATATCCAGAATATCGTCACGGAGGATGAGGAGACGGCGAAGCGCATGATCACTTATCTGAAAAAGACGAGGGCGGGCCGCGCGACCTTCCTGCCGCTCACGAGCATCACCAGGCCGCAGGAGTTCAAGAACCCAGAGGCTCTGAAGGAAGAGGGCGTGATCGGCATGGCGGACGAGCTGGTGAAGATCGAGAAGAAATACCGCAACGTGGCCAAGGCGATGCTGGGGCGCATCGTGGTCGTGGACAATGTGGATCATGCCGTGAAGATCGCGAGAAAATTTGATTACGGCATCCGCATGGTCACGCTGGAGGGAGAGCTGCTGGTGCCCGGCGGCGCCATCAGCGGCGGCGCGTTCAAGAATAACTCCAATCTGCTCGGCCGGCGCCGGGAGATGGAGGAACTGGAGAAAAAGGTGAAGCGGTACGTCGTAGAAATCGACAAGCTGCTCAACGATATCGAGGATACGAAGAAGAGAAGAAACAAACTGCGCCTGGATGTGGAGGACGTCAAGGGACAGCTGCAGCGCAAGTTCATCGAGCAGAACACCGCCAGAATCAGCGTGATGCAGGCGCGCGACAGGCGCAACGAGACGGAGGAAGGCTTCGGAGAGCTGAAGACCGAGGAACAGGAAATCGAGCTGCAGATCAAGGAGATCCAGGTCGGCAAGGACGAGATCGCAAGAGAGCTGGAGGACTCCGAGGCGCTTGAGAAGAATATCGGCCTTCAGATCGAGGAATTCCAGAAGCTTCTGGAGGAGCGCCGCACGGAGGAATCCGATCAGGCATCCAGAGTGTCCGAGTGGGATGTGGAGGTCGAGAAGATGCGTCAGAGCGCGGATTTCCACAGGCAGAACCTGGAGCGCGTGGAGGGCGAGATCGCCAGACACACGGCGGAGCTGGAAGAGGTGCAGGGGAGTCTGCACCTGAGTAAGGAGGAGGCGGAGCGCAAGAAGGAGAACATTCTGGAGATCGAGAAGACGATCGCAGCCTCCTACACGGAGGAGAGCGACGCGGCGCAGAAGCTGAAGGACGACATGGCCGCCAAGGAGGAGTTGTCCGCCAGACAGAAGAACTTCTTTGCTTCCAGAGAGGAACTGTCGGAGCGCAGGGCGGCGCTGGATAAAGAAGTGTATCGTCTGGAGAGTCAGAAGGAGCGCCTGCAGGAATCCATAGAGGGACAGATCAACTATATGTGGGACGAGTATGAGATCACACTGTCCGACGCGGAGGCGCTCAAGGACGAGACGATGAGCGATCTCGCCGCCATGAAGAAGGAGATTTCCGCCCTCAAGGACGCGATCAAAAAGCTGGGGGACGTAAACGTCAACGCCATCGAGGATTACAGGAATTTGATGGAGCGCTATACCTTCTTAAAGACCCAGCACGACGATCTGGTGGAGGCCGAGAAGACGCTGCTCAATATTATCGAGGAGCTGGACACTTCCATGCGGAAGCAGTTCAACGAGAAGTTCGCCGAGATCAACAGGGAATTCGACAAGGTGTTCAAGGAACTGTTTGGCGGCGGCAAGGGAACGCTCGAGCTGATAGAGGATGAGGATATCCTGGAGGCGGGCATCCGCATCATCGCCCAGCCGCCCGGCAAGAAGCTGGTCAACATGATGCAGATGTCCGGCGGCGAGAAGTCGCTGACCGCGATCTGCCTGCTGTTTGCGATTCAGAATCTGAAACCGTCACCGTTCTGTCTTCTGGACGAGATCGAGGCGGCTCTGGATGAGAACAATGTGGGAAGATTCGCGAAGTATCTGCATAAACTGACGAAGAATACACAGTTTATTGTTATTACCCACAGGCGCGGGACAATGGAGAAGGCGGACAGACTGTACGGCATTACCATGCAGGAAAAGGGCGTCTCGACGTTGGTGAGCGTCAATTTGATCGATAAGGAACTGGATGACTGATGAGTGAGGAAAAGAAAGGATTTTTCGGCAGACTGAAGGCGGGTCTTGCCAAGACCAGAGACAATATCGTGCACGGGATCGACGCCGTGTTCGGCGGATTTACCAGCATCGACGAGGATTTCTACGAGGAGCTCGAGGAGATTCTGATCACCGGCGATATCGGCGTGCGGGCGACGGAGGAGATCCTCGAAAAACTGCGGGAACAGGTGAAGGAAAATCATATCAAGGAACCGGCGGACTGCAAGCAGTTTCTCATCCGCAATATCATAGAGCAGATGCAGGTGGGGGACACGGCTTACGAGTTTGAGCACAGGCAGTCGGTGGTGCTCGTGATCGGCGTCAACGGCGTCGGCAAGACGACGACGGTGGGTAAGCTGGCGGGCAAGCTCAAGGCACAGGGGCGCAGGGTGCTCTTGGCGGCGGCGGACACCTTCCGCGCGGCGGCGGGCGAACAGCTCCATGAGTGGGCGAACCGCGCGGGCGTGGATCTCATCGGCGGCAATGAGGGAGCGGATCCCGCCAGTGTGATCTATGACGCCGTGAACGCGGCGAAGGCGCGGGGCGCGGATGTGCTCTTATGCGACACGGCGGGTAGACTGCATAACAAGAAGAACCTGATGGAGGAGCTGAAAAAGATCAACCGCATCATTGACAGGGAGTTCCCGGACGCCCACAGAGAGAATCTGGTGGTGCTCGATGCGACGACGGGGCAGAACGCGCTGCAGCAGGCGAGGGAGTTCGGCGAGGTCGCGGATCTGACGGGTATCATTCTCACCAAGATGGACGGCACGGCCAAGGGCGGTATCGCCGTGGCAATCCAGTCGGAGCTGCAGATTCCGGTGAAGTATATCGGCGTCGGGGAGACCATCGACGATCTGCAGAAGTTCGACGCGGAGCAGTTTGTGAACGCGCTGTTTGACGTGCCCGGAGACGATGCGGAGCCGGAGGAGGACACCGGCGCGGTGTGAGAGAAAGGATAGAGGAGGAAGTCATGAAAGAACTGTCGTTGGATAAATTTGAGGAGGCGTATGAGGTAGTCAAGGAAGTGGCCTCGGAGACCAAGCTGGTGTACAGCGATTACTTCAGCGCGCAGACGAACAACAAGGTGTACTTAAAGCCCGAGAACATGCAGCTGACGGGCGCGTACAAGCTGCGCGGCGCGTACTACAAGATCAGCACCCTGTCGGAGGAGGAGCGCGGCAGAGGATTGATCACGGCGTCGGCGGGCAATCATGCCCAGGGCGTCGCTTACGCGGCCAAGTGCTACGGCGTCAAGGCGGTCATCGTGATGCCCACGACGACCCCGTTAATCAAGGTGAACCGCACGAAGAGCTATGGGGCGGAGGTGATCTTAAGCGGCGATGTGTACGATGAGGCGTGCGCTTACGCGTACCAGCTGGCGGAGGAGAAAGGTTACACCTTCGTGCATCCCTTCGACGATCTGGACGTCGCCACAGGGCAGGGCACGATCGCCATGGAGATCATCAAGGAGCTGCCGTTAGTGGACTATATTCTCGTGCCCATCGGCGGCGGCGGACTGGCCACGGGCGTGTCCACGCTGGCGAAACTCTTAAATCCCAAGATCAAGGTGATCGGTGTGGAGCCGGCGGGGGCGAACTGCATGCAGGAGTCTATCCGCGCCGGCAAGGTGCTGACGCTCGACCGGGTGAACACCATCGCGGACGGCACGGCGGTGAAGACGCCGGGGGAGAACATTTTCCCTTATATCAGCAAGAATCTGGACGATATCATCACGGTGGAGGACGAGGAGCTGGTTGTCGCCTTCCTCGACATGGTGGAGAACCACAAGATGATCGTGGAGAACTCGGGACTTCTCACGGTGGCGGCGCTCAAGCATCTCGACGTGAAGAACAAGAAGATCGTGGCGATCTTAAGCGGCGGCAACATGGATGTGATCACCATGTCCTCGGTAGTGCAGCAGGGGCTGGTGCTGCGCGACAGAATCTTCACGGTGTCCGTGCTTCTGCCGGATAAGCCGGGAGAGCTGACCAGGGTATCCGGCATCATTGCCCAGCAGAACGGCAACGTCATCAAGCTGGAGCACAACCAGTTCGTCTCCATCAACCGCAGCGCGGCCGTGGAGCTGCGCATCACGCTGGAAGCCTACGGCACAGAGCACAAGGAGCAGATCATCAAGGCGCTGCACGAGAACGGGTATCAGCCCAGAGTGGTGCGGGCCAGCATCTGATCTTCCGGCCCACACTCGACGAAAACAGGGGAATCGATTATGGAAGGACAGCTGAAGAACGGCACGTCGCTCACATCGGAGAGCGGCGTCAGATATAAGGTCAAAAGACTGCTGGGCTCCGGCGGACAGGGCGAGGTGTACGAGGTGGAGTCTCGCGGCGGCGTCTGCGCCATGAAGTGGTATTACAGGAACACGGCGACGGAAAATCAGAGAGAAATTCTGGATAACCTGATCCGGAAGGGGCAGCCGAACGCCTCCTTTCTGTGGCCGCAGGACATGATCGACAGCGCGAAGCAGGACTCTTTCGGCTATGTGATGCCGCTCCGGCCGGCCAATTACAAGAGCATTGTGGACATGATGAAGCGGCGGGCGGAGCCTTCCTTCTACTGCCTGTGCAGGGCGGCCTACAAGCTGACTGCGGGTTACAACGCGCTGCACGCGATGGGGTACAGCTACCGTGATATCTCCTTCGGCAACGTGTTCTTCGATCCGGATACCGGCGACGTTTTGGTCTGTGACAACGACAACGTCTCCTACAACGGGGCGAAGAGCGGGATCTACGGGACGCCGCGCTTCATGGCGCCGGAGATCGTGCTTGGGAAGGCGAAGCCGTCGCGGAATACGGACCTGTTCTCCCTGGCGGTGCTCCTGTTCTACATGTTTATGCTGAACCACCCGCTGGAGGGAAAGAGGGAGGCGCAGATCAGGTGCATGGACATCCACGCGATGAACAGGCTGTACGGGACCGATCCGCTTTTTATCTTCGATCCGGACAACAAGGACAACAGGCCGCTTCCGGGATATCAGGACAACGCGCTCGTGTTCTGGGATCTGTACCCGGAGAAGCTGCGGGAACTGTTCGTCACGTCCTTCACGGTGGGCTTGAAGGAGCCGAACCGCAGGATAACGGAGACGAAATGGCTGGAGACCTTCGCAAATCTGATGTCCGGCATTATCCTCTGTCCGCACTGCGGCTCGGAGATTTTCTATGATGCGAAAAAGGAGGCGGACGGCGTCGCTCACACCTGCTGGAGCTGCCAGAAGCCTGTGACCGTTCCGGCCCGTCTGGTCGCCGGCAGAAGCACCGTGCTGCTGGCGGCGGGCACAAAGATTTACAGGCATCACATAGACGGCGGGTACGACATGGATACGGTGGTCGGCGAGGTGGTGCGGAATCCGAAGAATCCGGGCGTATGGGGCGTCAGGAACCTCACGAAGGAGAACTGGACCTACATCAAGGCGGACGGAACGCAGATCCCGATCGAGGAGGGCCGCTCCGCGACGATCGCCAGGGATGTCAAAATCGATTTCGGACAGCTGCAGGGAGAGTTTTGTTAAGGAGGTTTCATGGAGGCGCACAGAATCTTAGCGAGGATCATAAAAGATTATCCCGACGCCCTCTCGGACCGCAGGAAGCTGCAGGCGCTTTTGTCCGATTTTTTTCCGGAGGAAAGGCTGCGGAGAAATATTCTGCTCATGGTGTATGACGACGGCATTGTCGCGGAACTGAAGGAACTTGCCTGTCTGGACGGGGTGACGCTGCAACGTTTCGTGAAGTCCGTCGGGCAGGGATACGGCATACAGACGCAGAACGCGGAGGAAGCGGTGCTGACGTGGGCGAGGGCGCTCGGCGTCACGCAGGAAGCGGAGCGCGGCAGTGAGGCCGAGGCGGGTGCGGCGGCCGGGGAAGCGCCGGCGGCGAATGAGAACGCCTACGAGTGCGAGGATACGCCGAAAGGACTCCGGCTGCTTCGCTATATCGACTTTGACGAGGCGGTGATCACGATTCCGGCCAGCGTCGGCGGCAGAAGAGTGACGGAGATCGGCAACCACGCCTTCAAGGGCTGCGTCGGCATCGAGAAGATTATCATTCCCGAAGGAATAGAGACGCTGGGCAACGGCGTGTTCCTAAACTGCAAGGAACTGCGGGAGGTCGTCCTGCCGGGCACACTGAAGCGGATCGGCACCGCGGACCCGACAGGCTGTCCGAAGATTCTGGGAACCATGACGAAGCTGGAGGGCGCGTTTGAGAATACGGCGCTGGAGCGCGTGACGCTGCCGGACAGTGTGAAGTATCTCGGCGAAAATACCTTTGCCGGCTGTGTGAAGCTGGAGAAGATCGCGCTGCCCGTCGGGCTTAAAGAACTTCGGGAGAACACCTTCTGCTGGTGCAAAAGCCTTGAGGAGATTGTGTTCCCGCAGGCGCTGGAAGCGATTCGGGCGGAGGCTTTCGAGGGATGCGAGTCGCTTGTGTCCGTGACGCTGCCGGAGGGTGTGCGCAGCATCGAGCAGGGCGCCTTCGCCGGGTGCAGGAAGCTGGAGCGCATCTACCTGCCCGATTCCGTGAGTGAGATCGGCGGCGGCAGAGGAAACGGTTTCATTCAGACCTTCGGGCAGCCGGACGACAGACATCCGGATTTTACGATATTGTGCAACGCGGGCTCATACGCGATGAGCTATGCGAGGAAACAGCAGATCAGGTGTGCCAGGGCACAGGGATAAGGAGGGATATTATGGCAGCATTGAAGAGACCGGGCGGGGAGCTGGCGAGCAGACCGCTGCATTTCTTTTGGATCGTGGACTGTTCAGGTTCCATGCGCGGGGAGAAGATCGGCACGGTGAATCACGCGATTCAGTCGACGATTCCGGAGATGGTGGCGGCGGCGGAGAACAATCCCAACGCGCAGCTCATGATCCGCACGCTCAAATTTTCCACGGGCGCGTCCTGGGTGACGAGCAATCCCGTGAATGTGGAGGATTTTGCGTGGGACGATCTGGAGGCGGACGGCGTGACCGATCTGGGTAAGGCGTTCGAGCTTCTGGCAGCGCAGCTGACCATACCGCCCATGTCCGACAGGGCTCTTCCACCCGTGCTGGTTCTTCTGTCTGACGGACAGCCGACGGACGACTACCGGAAACCGCTGGCGGAGCTCAAGAAGCTGCCCTGGGGCAAGAAGGCGGTCAAGATCGCAATCTCCATCGGACAGGACGCGGACGACGCCGTCCTGGAGGAATTCACGGGCAACAGGGAGCTGGTACTGCAGGCGAACAACGCGGCCGCGCTCACCAGGATGATCAAGTGGGCGTCCACAGCGGCTTCCCTGGTATCCGCACCCGCCAGCATCGCGGCGGACGAGGCGGCGGAGGGCGGCGCGAATGCCGACACACCCGTCATTGTGAGTATGGGAGGCAGGCTTCCGGATCAGGATGATATTCAGGACGGCGACGTCTGGTAGAGAGGGAGTTCGGTATGGCGCGAAGCGTATTTGGCGAATCCGTGCAGGGCGCGTCCCATATCAGAAGCGGACGGGAGTGCCAGGACAGCCTGAAGAAGGTCGAGCGAAGTGAAGATACCGTCATCCTGGCGGTTGCGGACGGTCACGGGAGCGACGCCTGCCCTTACAGCAGGACAGGGGCGGACATTGCCGTGAACGTGTTCTGTAGGATCATGGAGGATTATCTGGATACCTACGAGGAACAGACAGATATGCTGCACACTTTCCTGAAGCGTGAGGGCGACACCAAAGTGGCGCAGGCCGTCGAGGCCGAGTGGAAGCGCAGGG
>CANPXP010000042.1 GCA_947586255.1 uncultured Lachnospiraceae bacterium
GGAAGACAGCCGACATAGCTTTGTTGCCCAGGAAGGAAAGCGCAAAGGAAAGCAGCGCCACATACAGATCGCCGATCCCGTAATCCATCCATACGGCTGTCCCGCCATCTCTTGTCACGGCTGCCCGCTCATAATATGCCTGCCCGCCCGCGGCAAAGATGTCGGCCTGCGCCGCCCCGTCCGCAAGCTGCGCCGTCGCATCCTGCCAGACTGCGGCGCGAATCAGAACCGCAGCGGCCACAATACACAGAACTGCAATGCATTCGACGGCAATCGCCGCTTTCTTATTCCACGTGTAACTGCGCATGACCCACGCCGCGATCTTTTCCATGAGACGATATGTCAGGTAGGACAAAAGTATCGCCGCGACGCCTGCCGCCACCGGCAGCATATCCGAGACGACGCCCATCAGCTTCGCCCACATGCCCGCGCCGATCGCCGAGAGCATCACGCACACCGCCGCATACAAAAACCAAACTATGTAACTGAACCTGCTCTTTCGATAAGTCATCATCCGTAATCCTTCTTAAAAAACCAGATTCTGGAAAGCGCCTGCTCCAGATCCGCGATGATATCGTCCACGTGCTCGATTCCCACGGAGAGTCTGATCATCTCCGGCGCAACACCGGCCTCCTTAAGCTGCTCGTCATTCATCTGTCTGTGCGTATGGCTGGCCGGGTGCAGCACGCTCGTCCTCGCATCCGCCACATGCGTCACAATAGCCGCCAGTTTCAGATAGTCCATCATCTTCGCGGACGCTTCCCTGCCGCCCTTCAGGCCGAAGGAGATCACGCCGCATGTGCCGTTCGGCATATATTTCTGTGCAAGCGCATAGTACTTATTGCTCTTTAACCCCGGGTAGTTCACCCATGCGACCTTGTCATGCGCCTCCAGGTACTCCGCCACCTTCTGCGCATTGTAACAGTGCCTCTCCACACGCAGGGCAAGCGTCTCCAGCCCGATATTCAGGAGGAAGGCATTCTGGGGCGCCTGCATGGAGCCCAGGTCCCTCATGAGCTGGCTTGTCGCCTTGGTGATGTAGGCGGCTTTGCCGAACTTCTCCGTGTAGACAATGCCGTGATAGGACTCGTCCGGCGTGCACAGCCCCGGGAACTTGTCCGGATAAGCGCTCCAGTCGAAATTGCCGGAGTCCACGATACAGCCGCCCAGCGACACCGCATGTCCGTCCATATATTTCGTCGTGGAATGCGTCACGATATCCGCGCCCCACACAAAGGGATTGCAGTTGATCGGCGTCGCGAAAGTATTGTCGATGATGAGGGGCACGTTATGGTCGTGCGCCGCCTTCGCAAATTTCTCAATGTCCAGCACCACCAGCGCCGGGTTGGCGATGGTCTCCGCGAACACGCACTTCGTGTTGGGCAGAAACGCTCCGTTCAGCTCCTCTATGGGCGCGTCCGGATCCACAATGGTGCAGCTGATTCCCATTTTCTTCATCGTGCACGTGATGAGATTAAAGGTGCCGCCGTACACCGTGGAGGACAACACCACATGGTCGCCCGCCTCGCATATGTTCAGCACGGCGTAGTGCGTCGCCGCCTGCCCGGACGAGGTCAGCATGGCCGCCACGCCGCCCTCCAGCTCGCAGATCTTGGCCGCCACGCAGTCGTTCGTCGGATTCTGCAGCCTGCTGTAGAAATACCCGCTCTCCTCCAGATCGAACAGCCGGCCCATAAATTCCGAGGATTCATACTTGAACGTGGTACTCTGGTAGATCGGCAGCACCCGCGGTTCCCCGTTCTTCGGCTGCCATCCCGACTGGATGCACACCGTCTCTTTCCTGTACTGTCTGCTCATGACTCTCCGTTTCCTTTCTCCCTATATGTCCCTGCGACCGCTCAGCGCGGCATCATTCATCCCAGTTGTGGTACACGGCCTGCACGTCGTCGTCCTCGTCCAGCAGATCGAGGATCTTCTGCATGTTCTTGACAGCCGTCTCGTCGGTCAGTTCCACCCAGGTCTGAGGGATCATCGTCACCTCCGAGGAGAGCGCCGTGATTCCCGCCTCCTGCAGAGCCGCGTCCACCGCGCTCCACTGATCGGGATCCGTGTAGATCTCATAGCTGTCCTCCTCGTCGGCGAAATCCTCCGCCCCCGCGTCCAGCGCCGTCATCATCAGATCGTCCGCGTCCATGGCGCACTCTTCCTTGTCGATGATGATCAGCCCTTTCTTGTCAAACATGAAGGAGACGCAGCCCGGCGTTCCCACATTGCCCTGTCCCTTTGTAAAGGCGTTGCGCACATTGGCCGCCGTCCTGTTCTGATTATCCGTCAGCGCATCCACGATGACCGCGATACCGTTGGGCCCGTATCCCTCGTAAGTCACGTACTTGTAGTTGACGTTCCCGCCCTCGCCGGCGGCCTTCTTAATGCCTCTCTCGATCGTGTCGTTCGGCATATTGTTCGCCTTGGCCTTGGCGATCACCTGCGCCAATTTAAAATTGTTCGACGGATCGGGACCGCCGTCCTTGACCGCCACGGCGATCTCACGTCCGATAATGGTGAAAATTTTGCCCTTGGCGGCATCATTTTTCTCCTTCTTATGCTTAATGTTCGCAAATTTGGAATGTCCTGACATAACGTTTTGTCTCCTTTATCTTTTCTATGATGTCTTTTTCTGCTCCGTATCCTGCTCTTCCTCCGGCGCAAGTTTCTTTGCCTGCACGGTCTGGATCATGCGGTCCTTGACCTCCAGAATGCGAAACGTGTAGCCCTTGTACGCAAACTCGAAATCCTCCCCCTCCTCCGGGATATGCTCCAGTCTCGAGATCACGAAACCGTTTACCGTATCGAAGGGTTCCTCTTCAAAATCGATGCCGAGCTGATCCGCCAGCTCCTCGAGCGGCATCATGCCCTGAATCACATAGCTGTCCGACCCGCTCTCGCTGATGTAGGTCTCCTCCTCGTCATACTCATCCTCTATGTTGCCGACGATCTCCTCCAGAATGTCCTCCAGCGCCACCAGCCCTGCTGTCTGCCCGTACTCGTCTATCACGATGACCATCTGGATCTTCTCCGTCTGCATCACGCGGAACAGATCGTTGAGCTTGCGCTTTTCCGTGATGAAGCGGGGCTCCCTGAGCAGTCCTTTGATCTTGCCGATGGGCTTGTTTCTCATCTTCTCGTTCATCTGCATCCGCATGACGTCCTTCAGATGCAGAATGCCGACGATATGATCGATGGTGCCGTCATACACCGGGAAACGGCTGTTGTGTTCGTCCGCGATAAAGGCGGCGGCCTCCTGCAGCGTCATGGTGCACTCTATCCCTACCATGTTGTTGCGATTGATCATGATATCCTTGGCTTCCTTGTCGCCGAACTCGAAGATGTTGGTGATCATCTCCGCCTCGTTGGCATGGATAATCCCCTGTTCATGGCCCACGTTCACCATGGACAGAATCTCTTCCTCCGTCACGTCCGACGTGTCCCGCAAGACGCGGATTCCGCAGAGACTTAATATGCCGCCCGCCGTCAGCGAGATGAGAGACGCTAACGGCGTCACAAGCCGTACATAACAATAGACCGGTGTGATAAAAAGTTTCAGCCAGCCTTCCGGATAGCGCGAAGCCGCTTTCCTCGGTATCGATATGCCGAAAGTCACAATTATGTACAAAAGCAGTAGCGTGGCTACCACCGCAGCAGCAGCCGCCAGGATGTTGACATGCCAGTCCGCCAGATCGACAACCCTGCGAATCGCCGTCCGATAGACCACATAGCCGATGCGGCTGTTCAGGCGGTACAGATACACGGCGCCGAACAGCAGATCCACCGCCGCTGCCCCGAGCTGAACCGCGCCTGTATACTGCGCCTGATGATCCGTCAGATAGGCGAGCCGCCTCCGCTTCACGTCGGCGCCTGCAGGCTCCTCCTTCTCCGTCTCCTCTGTCTCCATGCCCTTCATATCCCGAAAGGCGGAGTCGAAACCGTTAAACAACATTTTCAGGAGCAGCAGAATGACAAAGCATATTATACTGCCCGCGACGCCGTCGTCCATATCATTTGAGTCCTTCCTTCAGCCGGATGCCGGATAAACGCATCCTCATTTCTATAAATATAGCAAGGAATGGGACATGTGTCAAATTTCAGTCAGTCTTATGTATTTAACTCAAGGCTGACCATCAGTCCGTTATTGACCACCTGCATAATGTCCTGATCCAGATGACATATCCTGTCCTTAAGCCGTTTCTTGTCGATCGTGCGAAGCTGCTCCAGCAGAATGACGGAGTCCTTCACCATATCGTACTTGCCGGCGCTCAGCTCGATGTGCGTCGGCAGCTTCGCCTTGTTCATCTTGGAGGTAATCGCGGCGCAGATCACCGTCGGGCTGTGCCTGTTGCCGACGTCGTTCTGTATAATCAATACCGGCCTGATACCGCCCTGCTCGGAACCGATCACCGGTCTTAAATCCGCATAATAGATATCTCCTCGTCTCATTATCACACACTTCCTTATATGAATATTTGCATCCATAGTATTGCCGTCTTCTCTAAGGGTATACATGATAAATGATTTTTTGTCCCGCTGCCTCTAACGGTAGTCGTCGTAATAATCCTTCGTCGCCGTGATCACGCCGTTTTTCCTGTAAACTCTGGGGATTCGTTTGCCAAGATCGCAGGCCAGCTCATAATTGAATCTGCCCGACAGCTCTCCCAGTTCCTCCATCGTGATGCGCTCGGAGCCGTCCGCGCCGATCAGTGTCACCTCGTCGCCCTCCCGCGCCTCCGGTATGTCGTCCACGCTCACCATAAACTGATCCATGCACACGCGCCCCAGAATCGGCGCTTTTTTGCCGCGGATCAGCACATAACCTCTGCCCGACAGGCTTCTCGGATAGCCGTCTCCATATCCCACCGGCACGGTCGCCACACGCATCCGCTTCGGTGTGACGTAAGTGCCGCCATAGCTGACCGGCACACCGGCCTCCACTTCCTTCACATACACGATATGACTCTTCAGGGATAACACGGGCCGCAGATCCACGATATCCCGCGTCACCTCTTCGGAGGGCCACAGACCGTACAGCGTGATGCCCGCGCGCACCGCATCCATATTCGCCTCCGGCAGTTCCACGATGCCGGCGCTGTTGGAACAGTGTTTCACCGGAATGCGACAGCCAAGCTCACGCTCGACGCGCTCCATAAAATCCCGTATCCGCCCAAGCTGCTCTCTGGCTGACGTCTTATCCGTCTCATCCGCCCGCGCGAAATGGGTAAACATGCCCTCCAGTTCTACGCCCTCCGCCCGCAGCACCCTGTCAACGAAGCGAAGGCCGCTGTCATCCGGACGGATTCCCACTCTTGTCATGCCGGTGTCCACCTTCACATGTACCTTCGCCGGCCTGCCGAGCCGCTTCGCGCACGCGGAAAGCTCCTCTATGGTGTCCTCTCTGAAAACCGCCGGCCGTATCTGCTGCCGGATCAGCTCCTCATAGCAGTACGGAAAAGTGTAGCCCAATATCAGAATCGGCTTGCGCAGCCCAGCGTGGCGCAGAATGAAAGCCTCTTCCGCCGTCGCCGTCGCATAGCCTGCCACGTAGTCAATCGTCTCCAGCTCCCTGCCGATCTGCACCGCTCCGTGGCCGTAGCCGTCGGTCTTGATCACGCCGATGATCTTCGTTCCGGGCGTCAGATTACGGCGCATACTCTCCATATTGTACCGGACGGCGTCCAGATCCACCTCCGCCCAGACTCGCTGGTAGTCCTCTCTCATCGCCCTTCCTCCGTCGCGCCGGCGAACTGCCCGGCGACCGCATCCCCGATGCAGTCTATGATATCCGTCGCCGTCATGGCGGTCTGTGTTCTGCGCGACGCCGCCAGATCGCCGGCGATGCCGTGGAGATACACGCCTGCCGACGCCGCATCCGTCCCTGTCATTCCCTGTGCCAAAAGCCCTGTGATCATGCCGGCCAGCACATCGCCCGACCCGGCCGTCGCCATGCCCGCATTGCCGGTTGTATTGAGATAGCCCGTCTTTTCGCCATGCCGCACCACCACTGTGCGCGCGTCCTTGCACACCACGACGCACTGCAGTCTATCGCTCAGGCTGTGCGGATATTCCGTCAGATGCGCTCTCGCCTGCGCGGCCGTGCAGCCGTACAGCCTTGCGAACTCCCCAAGATGCGGCGTGAGAACGATCGCTCTTCCCTGCCTGCCGCAGTCCGCCAGCGCTTTCTGCAGCGCGGCATCCCGCGCCAGCAGGTTCAGTCCGTCCGCGTCGATCACGAGCGGCAGCATACTCTCCCGAATGCAGAAGCGCAGAAGTTCATACGCCGTCTCGCCGAGTCCGATCCCCGGTCCGATCAGAATACAGTCCGCCCAGGTCTCCGCCTCCTTAAGCTCCTCCAGGAACAATGCCCAGGCTTCCGCCAGAACAACATTCTCGGACAGCCCTTCCTCCCCATAGGTGAGAAGCATTGCCTCCGGCACGAACTGCTGCAGCGCCGCGCTATTTCTCACATCAGTGACCGCCTTCACCATGCCCGCGCCCACGCGGAGTACGCTCTTTACCGCCATCATCGCGGCGCCGGCGATCCGGCCGCTGCCCGCTATCACGAGCGCCTTGCCGAACGTGCCCTTGTTGCCGTCCGGTCTGCGCGCCGGAAGCACTCTGCTGTCCGACCCAATATGCGTATACCAGGAAGGCGTTTCCCCGCAGAAGCTGCGCTCGTCTATGCCTATGTCGCGGCAGACAAGCGCGCCCGTCTGTGCCGCTCCCGGATACAAAAGCTGCCCCAATTTACGGAATCCGTAGGTCACGGTCAAATCGGCGCGGACGGCGCAGCCCATAATGCCGCCTGTATCCGCGCTGACGCCGGAAGGGATATCGACGCTGCACACCCACGCGCCGCTTCTGTTGATCCATTCTATCGCCTCTCTGTATATCCCCTCTGCATCTCTCGACAGACCCACGCCGAAGATGGCGTCTACAATTACATCATATTCACTTTCCTGTATTGTGCTATCAATCTGTGCCCCGTAGGCGCGCAGAATGTCGATCTGCGCCGCCGTCTCCCGGCTGCACTTCTCCTCGCTGCCGAGCAGCGCACATGCCACCTGCCACCCCCGGAGCAGCAGAAGCCTGCCCACGGCCAGACCGTCTCCCCCGTTGTTGCCGCACCCGGCTACAACCAGCGCTCTATGCGGTCTGGAGCCGCATATTCTCAGAATCTCCTCCACCGTCGCAAGCGCGGCCCGCTCCATCAAAAGCAGCGAAGGCATGTGATATCTCTCTGTCGTATTGGCGTCGCACCGCTTCATCTCCGAAGCCGTAACCACATACTGTCTCATCTGCATCCCCTTTTTATTCTTTCGGTTCCGCCGGAGCGCTGCTCTTTGCAGCCGCCTGCCCTTCCCGGCCGCTCTCCCCGAAAGGCTTTTCTTCGGAAGCCTTCGCCTCCCTGCTCTGCCGGTATTTTTCTTCCGGATCATACTGCATGTCAAAGAGTTCTATCACATCCGCCCCGAAAATGTCATGCATATATGCGTAAAGCTGATGGTTCATCGCTTCCTTTTCCTGCTTGCGGATAATCTTTTTCTTCAATTCTCTCCGGACATTGTCAATCCAGGACTCTATCTCCTGAAGCTCCGCGGTATTCTTCTGCAGCCTCCGGTAGCAGACCTCCATGGTCGCTATCATCAGCTTGTTGTTCAGCTGATTGATCTGCCTCGGCAGCTCTACCATCTCCTCCTCGCAGGCCTCCAGCTTCTCGTTGCACTCCGCGAGCAGTCTCTTGGTCTCCTCCTGCCGTTTCTCCAGCTTTTTGGAGGGCGCTCTGACGAGTTCATCCGCCACCAGCACAATATCGTCCATCAGCTTTTTCTTCAGCTTTTTGATTTCCTTGTTATCCTCGTTGACCTTGCCCTGCCGCTTGAGGAGCGCGTTCAGCTCCCCCTCCATGCGCTTGATCTCAGCCGTGTGCTCGCTCTGTGTAAAAAGCCGGTGCCACTTGTTGTCCAATGTGAGGATCGGCACCTTTTTGCCAACCAGCGCCGCCTTGAACTCTTCCGCCGTTTTCGCCATACCCGCTTACCTCTCGCCTCAGTCAATGTGAGACAGTATATTGTAGGACAGCTTCATCAGACTGTCCGAGAGATGTACGTTCTCCACCTGAATATTGTCCGGCACATGCAGATCCACATGCGCGAAATTCCAGAATCCTCTGATACCGCAGGCGACAAGCCGCTCCGCGACCTCCAGGGCTCCCGTCTTCGGTATGGTAAGCACCGCGATGTCGATGTCGTTTCCTCGCACGAACTCCTCCATCTCTTCCATCGGCCGCACCGTAATCCCGCGGATCTGCGTCCCCTGTATCCTCTCGTCAATGTCAAAAATTCCCCGGAAGATAAAGCCTCTCCGCTCGAAATTCATATAGTTGACCAGCGCCTGTCCCAGATGGCCCGCTCCCACGATAATCAGATTATGCTCCTTGTCGAGTCCCAGAATCCTGCCGATCTCATCATAGAGAGATTCGACCTTATAGCCGTATCCCTGCTGTCCGAAGCCGCCGAAATTATTCAGATCCTGCCGTATCTGGGAAGCGGTCACCCGCATGATATCGCTCAGTTCCTGAGACGAGACCCTCTCGATCCCCTGATCTTTCAATTCGCCCAGATACCTGAAATACCTCGGCAGACGGCCGATAACAGCCTGTGAAATCTCTCTGTCTTCCACCATGCGTCCTCCCTGCAACTGTAATAACTCCAGTATACAACCGTGTTAAAAAACTGTCAAACAAGTTGACACGCCCGTTCCTGAACGGTACACTATTTTTACCGGTCAGCGAAAGGATAACATGAAACATGATACTCTCTGTCAGCAATCTGCATAAATCTTTCAATGATGTCCCGGTGCTTCGGGACGTCTCTTTTCACATAGAGGAACACGAGAAGGCCGCCATCGTCGGCATCAACGGCGCGGGCAAGACGACGCTTCTTCGGCTCATCATGGGCGAGCTGCCCGCGGACAGCGGCACGGTGACGCTCTCCCGCGACAGCTCGGTCGGCTACCTGTCCCAGCACGACGCCGTGGACGGCGACAACACGATCTACGACGAGCTGCTGAGCGTCAAGCGGGACATCATCGAGCTGGAGACGCAGATGCGCTCCGTCGAGCTGCAGATGAAGAGTAAAACGGGCGACGACCTGGACCGTCTGATGAACACCTACACCTCCCTCACCCACGCCTTTGAGACCCAGAACGGCTACGCCTACAAAAGCGAACTGACCGGCGTGCTGAAAGGTCTCGGCTTCGCGGAGGAAGAATTCACCAGACCCATATCCTCCCTCTCCGGCGGACAGAAGACCCGGGTCGCCCTCGGCAAGCTGCTTCTCGAAAACCCCGACCTGATCATACTGGACGAGCCCACGAACCATCTGGACATGTCCTCCATCGCCTGGCTGGAAACCTATCTCTCCAACTATAAGGGCGCGGTGATCGTCGTCTCCCACGACCGCTATTTTCTGGACAGAATCGCTTCCAAAATCATCGAGCTGGACAACGCGAAAGCCACCGTCTTTTCCGGCAGCTATACCGACTACGCCGCCAAAAAGGAAATCCTGCGCACGGCGCAGTACAATGCCTATATGAAACAGCAGCAGGAAATCAGACATCAGGAGGAAGTCATCGAGAAATTAAAATCCTTCAACCGCGAGAAATCCATCCGCCGCGCGGAGAGCCGGGAGAAGAAATTAGAGAAGATCGATCTGATTGAAAAGCCCGCTGAAGTGCGGGCGGATATGCGCCTGCGGCTCTCTCCCCGATACGAGAGCGGCAACGACGTTCTCTATGCCGAAGGGCTCTCCAAATCCTTCGGGGATCTCACCCTGTTTACGGATCTGCATTTTGATATCAAAAAGGGCGAACACGTGGCGATCATCGGCGACAACGGCACCGGCAAAACCACGATCCTGAAAATGATCAACGGCCTTACGCCTCCCGACGCCGGCCTGATCCGTCTGGGCGCCAACGTGACGATCGGCTACTACGACCAGGAGCAGCACGTGCTGCACATGGACAAGACGCTGTTCGAGGAAATCTCCGACGATTATCCCACCCTCACGAACACGGAGATCCGCAGCACCCTCGCCGCATTTCTCTTCACCGGCGAGGATGTGTTCAAACAGGTGAAGACGCTGAGCGGCGGGGAGCGCGGCCGCGTATCCCTGGCGAAGCTGATGCTGTCGGAGGCGAACCTTCTCATTCTGGACGAGCCCACCAACCACTTGGACATCGTGTCCAAGGAGATTCTGGAGGATGCGCTGAACGCCTATACCGGCACGGTGCTGTACGTCTCCCACGACCGCTATTTTATCAACCGCACCGCCTCGCGCATTCTCGACTTGAGCGGCGGAACCTTCACCAATTACCTCGGCAATTATGAATATTACCTGAGCAAACGGGCTGAGCAGGCCGCCCCGGCAGGCGACGCGAAGAAAGCCTCTTTCGCCGGACAAACGCCGGACAGCGAACCCATAGACAGCGCCGCCAAACAGGACTGGAAGGCCCGGAAAGAGCTGCAGGCCCAGCAGCGCAAGCGGGAGAACGACCTGAAGAAATGCGAGGAGCGCATCGAAGTTCTGGAAAAGAGAAACGAAGAGATCGACGCGCTCATGGCCTCCCCCGACGTCTGCACGGACGTAGCCCGACTGCAGGAGCTGAGTCTGGAGCGCGAGACAAACGACGGCGAACTGGCCGACCTGTACGAAAAATGGGAGCAGCTCTCGGAGTGAAAGCTGCTCCCGGGCGCCGCCGTTCTCTTACAGCGCGTCAAACGTAGCACGGATCGCCTGAATGAACTCCAGGCTGTTCAGGATCACCGGATTCTTGCAGGTGGAGATCAGAGACAGACTCTTCGTCATCTTGCCGTCCTCCACAGTCTTGATGCACGCGCGCTCCAGCTTATCCGCAAAAGTCACAAGCTCCTCTATCCCATCCAGCTCGCCTCTCTTTCGCAGCGCTCCCGTCCAAGCGAAGATCGTCGCGATGGAGTTGGTGGAGGTTTCCTCGCCCTTCAGATACTTGTAATAGTGGCGCTGTACCGTGCCGTGAGCCGCCTCGTACTCGTAGACGCCGCTCGGGGACACGAGCACCGAAGTCATCATGGACAGGTCGCCGTAGGCCGTCGCTACCATATCGCTCATCACGTCGCCGTCATAATTCTTGCAGGCCCAGATAAAGCCGCCCTCCGAGCGGATTACTCTGGCCACCGCATCGTCGATCAGCGTGTAGAAATACTCGATGCCCGCAGCCTCAAACTTTTCCTTGTACTGCGCATCGTAAATCTCCTGGAAGATATCCTTGAAGTTGTGGTCGTACTTCTTGGAGATCGTATCCTTGGTGGCAAACCACAGATCCTGCTTCGTGTCCAGCGCATAGTTAAAGCACGCCTTCGCAAAGCTCGTGATGGACTCGTCCGTGTTGTGGATTCCCTGTATGATGCCGGGGCCTTTAAACTCGTGGATCGTCTCTCTGATTTCCTCGCCGTCCGCGCCGGTGAAAACCAATTCCGCCCTGCCCGCTCCCGGCACTTTGATCTCCACATTCTTGTAGACGTCGCCGTAGGCGTGACGGGCGATGGTAATGGGCTTGGACCAGTTGTGCACATAGGGCATGATACCTTTGATCAGAATCGGCGCACGAAACACCGTGCCGTCCAAGGCCGCGCGGATCGTCCCGTTGGGGCTCTTCCACATCTCCTTCAGATCATACTCTTTCACTCTGGCCGCGTTGGGTGTGATCGTCGCGCACTTGACCGCGACGCCGTACTTCTTCGTCGCCTCCGCGGAGTCGATCGTCACCTGATCGTCCGTCTCGTTTCTGTGCTGCAGACCGAGATCATAATACTCTGTCTTCAGATCGATGTAAGGCAGCAGCAGCTCCTCCTTGATCATCTGCCAGAGAACCCTCGTCATCTCGTCGCCGTCCATCTCCACCAGCGGCGTTTTCATCTCAATCTTTTCCATCTGCAATACCTGCCTCCTTTTCTTAAGCTTCGTCGCCGTATATCCCATACAGCCCGTTCTTTACCATATTGTCGTAGGCGTTCAGCATATGCCGGTTCGCCAGCTGCCCCGCCTTCTCGGCGTCGCCCGCTTTGATCGCCTCCATAATCTGCCTGTGCTCATCGTTGGACGCCCGCCCTCTCGTATTGGTGGACAGCGTTTTCTGCCTGACGCGCAGCACATACTGATGATAGTCCCTGAGCGTGTGCTCCAGCATCTTGGAATTGCAGGCCTCGTAGAGAATCTCGTGGAAGCGGTTGTCCAGCTCCGCCATCTGATCCATATGTCCCTTTTCCGCATGAAACTGCGCGAGATAGATATTCTCCTCCATCTCCTCGAGCTGTTCCTTCGTGATGTTCTCCGTCGCCAGCTTCGCGCACAGCCCTTCCAGAAGCGAGCGGATCATATAGATATCCTTCACATCCTTGGCTGTGATGCCCGTCACATAAGCGCCCTTGTTCGGCACGATCTGTATCAAGCCCTCCAGCTCCAGCTGCCGGAATGCCTCTCTGACCGGCGTGCGGCTGACCCCCAGCTCCTCGCCGATCGCCACTTCCTTCAACTCCTCATGCTCCTTATACTTGCCGCTCAGGATATCCTCTCTGAGTTTCTGAAACACTCTGCCGCGCAGGGAATACTTGTCATTCACCTCGTGCTTAATGTCATAATTCGCCATCTCCATACCCCGTTTCTTTTACACAAAATCCCCGATATTCACTTTTTATCCGCCGCGCCCGGAAGCGGGATGCCAAGCTCCCCGCAGGTCTTTTCGATGCGCGCGACAAGCTCCTCGTCGGTCAGCACCGTCACACGCCCGGAGGCGTACTCCTCGTCCACCCAGACCTTCAGCGCCCTGACCAGATCGCAGTTCTTGTCCAGATGGTCCTCCTCTTTCAGACGGTAATAGGTATTGATCCAGTGCGCGATCCCCGCCAGTCCCGACGTGTTGGACACGGCGCACAGAACCGGCCGATTCAGAAACTTTTCCGTGTCGAAAATATTGTAAATCTCCTCGTTCTTCAACAGCCCGTCCGCATGGATGCCGGCCCTCGTCACGTTGAAATTCTTGCCGACGAAAGGCGTCCTGTCGGGGATGTGATAGCCGATCTCCTTCTCGTAGTACTCCGCCAGTTCCGTGATGACCGTCGTATCCATGCCGTTTAGATCGCCGCGAAGCTGGGCATACTCAAACACCATCGCCTCCAGCGGCGTGTTGCCTGTCCGCTCCCCGATGCCGAACAGCGATGTGTTGATGCCGGAGCAGCCGTAGAGCCATGCCGTCGTGGAGTTGACTACCGCCTTGTAGAAATCATTGTGCCCGTGCCATTCGATCAGCTCGTGGGGCACGCCCGCATGGGTATGTATCGCGTAGATAATGCCCTGCACGCTCCTGGGGATAACCGCGCCGGGATAATTGACTCCATATCCCATCGTATCGCAGGCCCGCACCTTGATCGGAATCTTGTACTCCTCCATGAGCTTCATCAGCTCCATGCAGAAAGGCACCACATAGCCGTAGATATCCGCTCTCGTGATATCCTCCAGATGGCATCTGGGGCTGATGCCCTCCTCCAGACAGTCTCGGATCACGCTCAGATAATGGTCCATCGCCTGCCGTCTCGTCATCTTCAGCTTCAGGAAAATATGATAATCGGAGCAGCTGACAAGAATGCCCGTCTCCTTCATGCCGATCTCCTTGACCAGCTTGAAATCCTCCTTGCTCGCCCGAATCCAGCTCGTGACCTCCGGATACCTGTAGCCCCGCTCCATACACTTGTACACCGCGTCTCTGTCCTTCTTGCTGTACAGGAAAAACTCACTGGCGCGGATCATGCCGTTCGGGCCGCCCAGCTTGTGCAGATAATCGTAGATCGTGACAATCTGGTCCGTGGTGTAGGGCGCCCTCGACTGCTGTCCGTCCCGGAACGTCGTGTCCGTAATCCAGATCTCCTTCGGCATATTGTGCGGCACCGTTCTGTCATTGAACGGAATCTTCGGGATCTCAGAGTAGGGAAACATGTTTCGGAATACGTTCGGCTTCTTGACGTCGTCCAGGATATACATATGCTCCTCGATCTCCAGGAGATTGTTCTTGGCGTTCATCGTCACCGGACGATTGGTAAAGGTTCTGTCTTCATTCATGGCTTTCACGCCCCCTTCCGTCTATAACGGTATCATTGTATACAATTATACCTCTCTTGTCAACCGTGCCGCACATTTCTTCCACATTCAGCATCCCCCAGCCCTGTTTGTTCCAGTCGTCTCCCATATCTCTTGCGCTGTAGATCATCCGGCGCTTGACCTGCTCGTTGTTCATATAGGGAAATTTCTGCAGATAAAGCGCCGCCGCTCCAGACACGACGGGCGTTGCCATGGAAGTCCCGCTCTTGCGCGTATAAGCGTTCCGATACCCGCCCGGGCCTTGGTGCCAGTGCACATTGCAGGATATAATGTCCGTCCCCGGCGCCACCACGTCCGGCTTGCGCCACAGCACGTCCCGGCTGCCCCGGCCGGAATAATTTTCACACAGATCGCTTCTCTGGCCGAAGTACCCGTCCTCATGGCATCCCACCGTGATGACCCTGCGGCTTGTGCCGAGCGGGGAGATCGTCCCCTCCTTCGGCCCGTTATTGCCGGCCGCGCACACCACTACCACACCCTGGTTCCACAGTTCATCCAAAAGCTCCGTGAGTTCATGCATGCGCTCCCTGTCTCCGCCCGAGCCGAGGCCGAGCGAAATGTTAAGCACCCGGATGCGGTATCTGAGCCGGTTTTCTATGACCCACAGCAGCCCGCGGCGCATGTTGTCGATGCTGCCCTCCCCTTTGTGGTCGAGCACTTTGCCCACGCAGAAACTGCATCTGGGCGCGATCCCTCTGTACATGCCGCCCGAAGCATACCCGCTCCCTCCCACACAGCCTGCGACATGGGTTCCGTGTCCGCTGTCATCATAGCTTCCCTGCCGTCCGTCCACAAAATCGACGAACGCAAGGACTCTATCTCCGAAATCCGGATGAGCCCCGATCCCTGTATCCAGAATCGCCACGGAAACATTCTCCGTCAGAATATTCTGCTGTATGAGATCGCTGCATGCCACCTGCTTTCTTACGCGGTACAAAATGATCGCCACCTATATAAAAAACTCTCGGCTATAGATTTATTCTATGCCGAGAATTTTGTCGTGTTCTCTGTTCGCGCTGCACGCAAGCTTAAGTTAAACGATCTCACACCTTCTTACGGCCGCGCTTTCCGCCGCGATAGAAGAACAGCGCCATGGCAGTGCAGATCAGTCCGACGCACAGGAACCACTTCGGATGAATACTGTGATCTCCCGTGTTGGGAGAATCGTCCTTGCTGCCGAGAGATGTGAACACCGCCTGCCCGTCCTTCACATCCGCCACGCGCAGACTGCTGTCTCCGTAATGATAGATTCCATAATAGGAAAAATGCTTCGCTGTGAAGGCGACCGCGTCCGTTCCGTCGGCGGAGACGATCCTGCTCTCCACCTCCTCGAGCTGCCCGTCGCCGTCCAGACATACCACATGCAGATTTTCCGCGCTAACCCCCTTCGGCAGCGGCAGCGTGACTTCCATGCTCTGCTTGCCGAGGCTCGTGATCGGTATGCCCGTCTGCGCCTCCGTCAGCACCATCTCATAAGCGCACAAGTTGTGCGGCAGTCTGTTGCCGTAGAGCTCCTTATACGCGTCGCCGATCTCGGCTTTCGCCTCCTCGCTGTCCTGAATGGAGAGGATATAGCCGCCCTCCGCGCCCTCCATCACCGCGCTCGCCGCGCCGCTCTGAGGCAGCGAATAGCTGTTGATCTGCACGCTGACACCCTGTGAGACTTGTTCCGCAGCCGCGATGTCTGCCAGCTTCTCCGTGCCATCCTCCAGCACATACACCTTGCCGTCGATGGCGCAGCTGTCCCCCGCTTTGCGGAAATTCGTGCGCCCCTGTCTGCCGACAATCTGCAGGACGCCGTCCTCACCGTCCGCGGCCTCCTTTGCAATCTTGCAGATCACGCCCGCGAATCCCGTCCTGCCGTCCTCCAGTATCGTGCCCGCAAGGTCGCTCACCCCCGCCGGAATGACGGCGATATCGTTCCCTGCAAAGGCCATACCGCGATAGGCGTCCCGATACAGCTTCGTGGCGCTCTCCTCATAAGACGCCTCCGGCAGCTTCTCACCGCCAAACACAACCACGCCGCTGCCCGCCGTCTTCGGCACATCCGTGCTGTCGAAAGCGCGGAGCCCAATCTTCTCCGCCGACGCCGGAATATGCACCGTCGCAATCGGACAGCCCGCAAACGCCCTGTCGCGAATCTCCCTGACCTGTCCGCCGCCCTCAAGTTCCCTCAGACTGCCGCAGTCCTCAAACGCGCCCTCGCCGATCACCTCCACGCTGTCCGGCAGAATCACCTTCTCGATGCTGTCACAGCCGCGAAAAGCCTCCGCGCCGATCTTTTTCACAGTATTCGGCACAGACACGACACTGTCGCTCCCCTTGTATGCCAGCAGAATTCCGTCCCCCACAATCAGGAACGGATCACCGCTCACATTCTGTTTCCAGCCGTCCAGCCACGGCGTCTTTAAGAAAGCCGCCGCCGCGATCTCCCGCACGCTGCCCGGAATCGTCACGTTGGCCAGATCATCGCAGTGATAGAACGCCGCGTACCCGATCTCCTCCACCCCGGCCGGTATCCTGACCGATGTAAGCCCGGATCTGGCAAAAGAAAATTCGCCCAGCTTCACGATACTTTCCGGTATCTCAAAAGAAGTCATGTCGTCGTCATAGTACGCCTGCGCCGCGATCACGGTTCCGTCCACCACCGTATACTTCGGGAAAGAGCCGCCCTTCGCGTCGTCTGAGCCCGCCAGCCCCGGCACCGTGTCTGTAAATTCCTCTTCCTCGCTCTCGGGAACGCCGCCGAGTATCTCTCCCGTGCCTCCCACATTGACCGCCGCCTGCGCATTGTCAATGAGCACCACAACCTCGCTGCCGATCACGCGGGACTTGCCCTTTACGTTATCGTCCTCCTCCGCCTCCATCGCATTGATGTGGGAGACCTCGTGATAATAGTCCACCGGCGCGGTGATCTGCGGAATCTCAGCGCTCTCCGCGTCATTTTCGCTGACGCTGGACGGAATCGGCGCCTCCTCATACTCCGAGACGTCGATATCATCCAAGACCAGCGTCTGCGCATAATTGTAGGCCACCGTCCCCGGCTCCGCATCAATCGTGAGCTTCGTACAGCCGTCAAAAGCCGTGCTGTGAATCGTTGCGACGGAGAGCGGTATCTCGATTCTGCGCAGCCGCACACAGTCCTCGAACGCCTTCATGTCGATATTTTTTACCGAATACGGCACATAGACGTCCTTCAGATTCTTACAGTTGGAAAAAGCGTAGGCCGGAATCTCCTTCACATTGCTGCTGATCTCCACGCTCTCCAGATTATAGTCGCCCCAGAAAGCGTAAGGCTTAATCTTAGACACCGTGCCGGGCATCACATAGCCTGCGCCCCGTCTGCCCGCCAGCACCTGATACAGCGTATCCCAGCCGTTCTTATTGTAGATCGCGCCGTCGTCGCAGGTGAACTTCGGATTGCTGCTGCTGATATCGACATCCGCCAGACTGTAATCTCCCGCAAAAACCCCGTTGCCGAGAGCGGCCAAGCCCGTGCCGATCGACACTTCCCTGAGAGAAGGACAGCCGCTGAAAGCCGCGTTTTCAATCTGCTCCACCGAATCCGGGATCGCGACGCTCTCCAGATTCCCGCACTGGGCAAAAGCGCTCGCCCCGATGACCTCCACCGATTCCCCGACCGTGACATGCCTGACACTGTCATTGCCCGCGAAAGCCTCCGACTCGATCCGTTCGACATAATTGGAAATAGACACGTCCTCAGCCGTGCCCTTGTACTTCACTAATGTAGTTCCATCCATCTGAAAATCAGATGCGGAGGAGGTATCCACCGCCTCCGCATCCGATGCAGGGATCTGCGTAACCGCTATCGCTGTCGCGATCAGCAGGATACCGATCAGATTTCTGATTGTTTTTTTCATAGGAAACCCTTTTTATGCTGTTTTCGCCTTCACGCCCTTGTCTTTCTTCATAAAGAGAATGACAGACAGACATGCCAGACCGATCGACAGGAACCACTTCGGATGGATCGGATCGCCCGTCTTAGGCGTCGTATCGATCATACCCTCCGTCAGATTGCCCGTATCCACATAGATCGTGTACGGCGAGAAGTGCGTCGCCGTAAAGCGGATGCAGGGCACCCCGTTGATCGAGGTAAAGCTCTCGTTCAGACTCTCCAGCTGGTTGCCGTTCACCACCGCTCCGGCCATATTGTTGCCGCCGTAAGCCACTAACGCGTCGGGGATCGGGATGGTGATATCCACCGTCAGTCCCGTCGTATCCGAAATCTTCGTCGTGCCCGTGGAATCGTACAGGCTGATATCCATCGCATAGTAAAGGATATTGTCCAGACTGCCGTACTTGTTCGTCAGCGCGTCCGCCACCGCTCTCGTCGCCTCGTCCGTCTCCGTGATCTTCACAATAAAGTTATCCGTCGAACCGTTCACATCCGCCGTAGCCAGATCCTTATTCGAGATACCCGGCTTCGTGATATCCACGCGGTCAGTGCCGTCGCCGGTGGTGGTCGTACCGATGTTCGTCGTACCGCCGGTATTGCTTACTGGAGCTGCCGTTGTACCCGTATCCTCCACGTAGTTCGCCGTCACCGTGACATTGTTCGCCGGCATCGTAAAGGTTGTCGCGGGCAGACTCACACTTGCCAGCGCAACACCGTTGGACTCTGTCGTCCACTTCTGGAACTTCATGCCCGCCGCCGGATCCGCCGCCGCGATCACGACCGTCGAACCCACATCATAGCTGCCGCTGCCGCTGCCGTTCTCTACCGTAACCGTGTACTTGCCGACCGTAGAATTCGAGCCGGAAGTCGTGGAACTCGTGCTCGTCGAACTCGACGATGTGGACGAACTCGTGCTCGTCGAACTGCTGCTTCTATTGGACGTCGTGTTGCCGTTGTTTCCGCCCTGATTCGTCGAGTTGCCGCTGGGGTTCGTCGTGGAACCGCCGCTCGTCGGCAGCGCCGAGTACAGGGAGATGACCGTCATGTTGCCATTGATCACCGTATTCTCCGTGAAGCCGCCGCTCCATTCCTTAAACTGGTAGCCGTCATGCTGTTCCGGCGTAGGAATGGAGAATTTATTCTCCGTAAAGCTGGTGCCGGCATCAACATAATATTTGCCATCCTCGATATTCGCGCCGAGGCTCTTCAGCTGATGTCCATCTATACCATCCAAGAACTCCACAACATACTTACCGTTGACCATCGTACCGTCAGACTCATACTGCGCCACATAGGTAATCTCATCACCGGTAATCGTATCCCCAATCTTCTGGCCACCTACGCCGAGCCATCCCGCAAATGTATATCCTGGCCTGTGATTTGCCTCATTTACGGTTGCCTGTGCCTCAAGCGGAACTTCATCCTCCTTAATGTAATCTCTTCCCTCTGGCAAATATACTGCGTTGCACAGCACGTCGGCGTTCCAATCCCAGAAATTAACCCGTTTTGTCTTGCCGAGATATTGATGCTCAGCCTCATCGCCTAATCTGATATCATAACCTTTTTCCTTCTGCTCCAATACATAACGTTCAACCGCTGTATCTTCATAGGTCCAGATGGTCACCATATCGATCGTGCTTTCTTTCGTCCCGTCTTTCTCTACTCGTTTCGGATCAAACGCCGTCTCAGAAATGTTAAATTCACTTCCCGTAATCGTAATTTCCAGTCGAGGCGTAGGACTGTTCTTGCCATAATAATACTCTTCTCTGATATTAGCAAAAGCTTCCTGACCAATATCATGAGCAGACTGCGGCAGTTTTACACTCAACAGTCCGTCACAATTCTTAAAGCACTGGTTCGGAATGGACTTCAGCTTATTTGTGGAAGCGCCGTTATCTATGCAGCTCAAATCCACCGCCGTAACTCCCTGACAATTTTCAAACGCGCTCTCGCCAATACTGCTTACCAGACTTAAGTAGGGATCATCATTTGTTGCATTGACCATGGTTCCTTCACCATTCAATCCCTTACCTTGGATACACTCCACCAATTCATAGCTGCCGTCATCTTTCTTCTGATAGAGGATACCGTTCTGTGCTGGAAGATTCTCGCTTGTGCTCTCCAGCGCCGTCAACCGCTCACAGTCCTTAAAAGGCAGCGCCCCCGTCTCGACACAACTTGCAGGAAGCAGCACCGTCTCTAACAGTTCGCAATCCTCAAAGGCATATTCGGGGATTGAAGTAACCGAGGACTGACTCATATCGACAGATTTGATCCTGTCATTGCCGATTTGATGCTCCGTTTTATCTATATTATCATCCTCTAAAGTAGTTCTCTCCGCATCCTCATACAGATCATCAATCGGTCCGCGGAATAACCCTGCCTTATCATCGTCTACATCATATACAAATATGTTTCTTCTACTAACTCCACTGTTGCTGTTATCTCCAAAATATAAAATATAATTTTCTCTATTTGATGCAACATTAGATTGGGCAGGATTAGCAGCTTCATAAAAACCTTTAAGATCAATAGATTCAATTCCTGCCGGTATAACAATCTTTTCAACGGCATCCATCATTGCCTGTTCATCAACTGTCCAGCCATCTTTATAATCTACGACAATCAGATTCCTGTCGCCACCGTGTTCTTTATAATTCTTTAAGAAATTATAAGCATTATCTCCTTCTGCAAAATATGCCGTCGGTTTACTCGCCGCCATAACCGTTATTGGTTTAAAAAGCCAATCAAAAGCCCCTGAATCCACAAGCGAAAGCCCAAACCGATCAAGCCATTTCTTCTCAATCCATCTACCGCCATCTTCACCATAACCATCACAGAAAGACGGATTTATCCACGGTCCATAAAGTTCGTCATCTTCATATGCACTCACACCATCTTTATGAAATTTAACAGCAAACTTCACCTTCTTCTCCAGATATGGATCCTCTTCAGTGGGATAAGCATAATTCCCATAGGCATTATAAAACTGTTTTTCCATATCGCGATTGTGTTCTTCCAAGTCATCGCTCAATCCCTCACTACTATAAAAGTCTTCGTGCAGTGGATAATCCACCAATGTCACATATCCGTTTCCGTCATCATATTCTCCATACAGCACCGACATATGTTTCGATGACGGGCTATCCCATCTACTCTGGTACAAAATTCTTGACTTGGTAGTCGATCCCGCATGCACTGTGCTTTCTATATATTGGCTAGGATTCATAGCATATTCAAAAGGTGCATAACCATCTACAATATCGCCATGAATAGTCAACTGACCTGAATTGGTCGCAAATGCGTCGGTATCAATCGTTAACGTTTCATAATTGTCTGGGGTCAGGAAAGTTACGTCTTTAAGATTCTGACAGTCTGCAAACGCTTCTTTACCTACCTTTTGTATGGATTTTCCAATCTCAACCTCTGACAACAATGGCCATGATTTAAACACCGTATCATCAATGCTTAAAACATTGTTGCCAACCACAAGACTCTTAACAGTGCTTGAAATGCCATTTGCCCCCTTAAAACAATCTTTGTCAATTCGTGTTACAATAGTACTCCCCACTTTATCTGGAATGACAAGTTCCCCATTTACGACATGTGCATCTTGTTTCAAGCTGCAAGAAGTTAACGTCCCCGTCGCCTTATCGATGCTCTCCAAGTACCCCTCGCCGCTGCACACCTCATAGTATTCTTTGCCGCCAATACTGTATAGATACGGAATGTTTTGTCCCGCCGCCGTTTTATTGGCATTCCACGTAGACTTTCTGGGTTTGCTCGCATCCGCCACATCATCCGTCGTAGCCCCCAATGTCATTCTTGCCGGACCGGTCACATAGAAATCTTCCTGTATGACAGAATCGAACAAAGCAGGGTCATATTCTGTATTGACCCCTTCAAATGTTGCTGTCACCAGACCCGTACAACCATCCAAGATGCCACCGTCAAGCTTGCTTACATTCCCAGGCACCGTAATCTGTTGAAGATTTGTGCGATTTGCAAGTATCTTTTTCCCTGCAGCAAAAGGCCAATTAGGAAATGTAAACGAGGTTAATGCGTTGTCGTACACCCCTACTGCCATACAATAGTCGCCTAAATCAGTAACCTTTTTATTATTAAAATTAACACTACTTAGCGTTGTATTATCAAAAAAGGCATACTTCCCTATCGACACACCTATTGTAGAGCTTGAAGCCTCAAACTCTAATGATTTCAACGATGTGCAATTATAAAATGCCGCGTTATCTATTTTTGTTAATCCTGTAGGAAATTTTACACTGCCGGTTCCTGCTACATTTTCAACAATTCCAGTTCCGAAAAATGCCTCTATCCCAATGCTTGTAAGACCCGAACTCCCCTCTGGGCTCCACCAGTCTACCGTCCGTAATGCGGAGCAATTTTTAAACGCACCATCAGAAATTTCTGTCAAAAACGGGATGTTTACAGACTGTAAATAATAACAATCCATAAATGCCCCTGTACCAATTTCGTGCAACCATTGTGGAAGTGTTATAGAGGTCAGTATACTGCTTCCTGCAAATGCATAAGCGCCAATCCTTGTTATGCTTTGAGTATTCCCGAATGTGGTTCTTTCTGAAGACAAAAGATAGCCTTTTTCATCCCGCTCAATCTCATTTGCATCACTATCTTCACCAATATATTTGGGAATATAAAGCTGATCACCCGAATTAATAGTGCCGGCATCTGTACTCCCTATTTGCTTCAGTACTTCCGGATCACTTATTTCATTTCTTACGGGCTCAAGGATATAATCCACCATATTATTCTTCGTACAATAATATGTTCTCTGATCACTATCTATCAAATCAGAAACTGTACGCGTAACTTCGACAGTCTCTGCTTCCGGATCTTGCTTCGCTGCCAAGAATCTCTGATAATCATCATCATCATTGAAATATGTCCTGAAAAATTTTTCTGCTTCAGGCGTATTCTCCCCATCACTTTTCAACGTATAGCTTGTTTCTTTAAAGGAATCAAAAGTTTCTTTCTTGACATATGTATAGTTAATAGGCGCTCTTCTACTCAGTGTCAAAGACGTAGACGGATACGCATTATTATATACCAGTACTCTACTCATCTCTGTATCAATCTTATATTGCCAATAAAGCCCACCTTCATAAATATCTAAAGAATAAACCACCTTGTCAGGGCTTGTAGGTGCTGTGTAATTCCATTGCCCTTCTGTTTTAGCCGTAGCATCTGTTATTGTTTCTACATATAAGTCTGATTCATCTATCGCCATCTCTCTAGGCATTTCCGCCCTGTTCTCCGGCACGGGAATCGCCGCAACACCAATCGCGGTGATCATGAGAACCGCCGACAGACTGCGCCTTACGCTTCTCTTTAATCTCCTTCTTGACTTCTTAACCGGTGCTTTTTTAGCCATTATTTTTTCTCTCCTTTTACTGCTTGAAATCTATCTAATTCCCGTAGCGTTTCGTCTGTATCTTACTGTCTGCTTCTGCACCCTGACGGTATCGCTCATGCGACCGTTGGCCGGCGTTTCATGCAACAAAACCTGACACGCTGAGTCCCTGCGTGCAGGCCGTTCTTTTCGCAATCTGTTTTTTGCCATTACTCCAAATTATGTATCGTCAACTTTATGCCTTTCGATTAGTCTTTTCTCGCGAAAGATAAAGAGACTCCCACTCGTTAGCATATAGTATAATTTTACTATATCTTAAGATTTATGCAAGTGTTTTGTCAGAATTTACACCCGCGGATCCGCTTTTGGTTTACATAAGTATATATTATGTAGCAAACCCGTTTGCATTACAACCCCAAAATAGTGTAATATCGCGAAGCGCAGAGGGTGCCGGCGCGTGATACCCGCAGATGTCTGCCGTCTCGCAGACTCTCTATCCACACAGCCTTTCCCGCGCAAAAACGGGCCTGCGCAGCGGCAAGCCCGTCCGTAATCACATATTCTGTTCAAGCTCTGCAAGACTGCCTGAAATCCTCAATGGATTTAAGTCCAATACTGCTTCACATATCTTCCGGCCTCCTCGTCGGACAGATTCAACTTCTCAACCAAGCTGCGCACTGCCTCCTCTTTCGTACTGCCAAACTCGCGGATTGTCTCCACCATGCCCCGGATAACCTGCGCCATTCCTTGCTGGATACCTTGTTTTCTTCCCTGCTCTATTCCCTCTTCCAGCCCTTCCTGCCTGATGGTCCTCTCGTATTTTTCCGCATCAAATTCCGCTAACAGCATCCCGAT
>CANPXP010000043.1 GCA_947586255.1 uncultured Lachnospiraceae bacterium
AAACACCATTGTACTCCGCATCGATCTCGCGGATATTCCAAAAATACCTAGTATAAAGAAACCGTTCAAAGCTGTCAGTGCCATTAACAGACTTTACACGCGCACCTGCGCCATAATATAAAGAACTACCGCGTGACGCAATCTCATCTAATCGACACTCCGACACATACTTTCCACAACACACAAAATTCGATCTTAACTGATCAACATGCCTATATTCATGAAAAACAGACCGAATCATTGAAAAACAATCATCTCCGGATTTAAGACCATAGTCGCCGATCATGACTGAACAGCCATCACTCGCCCCGACACCAATGTCAACTGTTTTATCAACATAAAATCCAACATCATGGTGTGAAACCAAAAATTGGGCTTCAAGCATATCACGAATCTCGTCATATGACTTACTCCATGAAAAATCAATCATCGTGTCTTACCTCTGACGGAAAATACTTATCTATAAGGGACGAATCAAAACTCACATTCATATGACCGCTGTCAGACAAACCATCATTTAACAACTTTTCCGTATGCGATCTTACAGTCTCAAAATCCACGGCGGCGCCAGTTTTCTGTTCCAAGTGCGAACAGAAAATACCATGTCCATCTCTCTCAATACGAGCATCAAACTCGGCAACCGTCTCACCGGGCTTCAATGCGCCATGCCTGCGAAGATACTCCTCACGACGCTTCAAACGTTTTTCTTCAAAAGTCATAAGAAACACCCATCCTTTCAGATTTACTTATACAAGTATAGCACATCACACCGAGTCTGTCAACGTCCCAGACGCATAAAAAGAACCCGCCCCGTAGGGCGGGTTTTTTATCACATACCGGCGTAATAGTCGCCGTACGCGGCCGGCCAGAAGACCGGGTCCGTGTCGAACGTGTGGTCCCGGCCCAGCGTGTCGTCGCTGACCAGGAAATAGTCGTATCTTAAAATATCACGGCCGCCGGCCGGATCGTCCCAGGTCGCGTCGACGTTGTACCAGGCGCCGCCGACCTTGACCTTATTCCAGGCGTGCAGCTCGTAGGTCCCATCCTCGTGCCAGCCATACCCGGTCACGATCCGGCAGTCGATGCCGTTCAGGTAGCATAGAATGCACATCGCCTCGGAATACCCCTCGCACACCGCGGACTTGTTATAAAACACGCCGTTCGCGGAAAACGACGCCGCGTTGTGGTCCTTGTCGTACCGGGTCGTGTTGGCGATGTAATCATGCAGGGCCTTCACAATCTCTGCGTCCGTCATCCCCGGCGCCACGCAGGACGCGGATATCTTACGGGCCGCGTCGACCAGGTCATAGACGCCCTGGGACGCCGTTTCAATTTTTCCCTCCAGGAACGCCTTGGCCATCCCGTAGTCCTGGTACGTGAAGTCGAACCGGATGGCGCCACGTTCCGCGTCGCGGCGGTAGGTCCCGTGTTCCATGTCCGTCATCCGGCACAACCCGCGGTAATCCTCACTGTCCCGGAACCTGTCATAATAATCCCGCAGGCTGCCATCCGGGACGTGGACATAAACCGTCGGGCTGTGCCCGCGCATCGCCTGCATCAGGGCCGGCAAAAGCTCCGCGTAACTGTCGATGTACACGTCCGTGACGGTGTCGTAAACAGGACCCGCACCGATGTAGCTGTCAACGTCCTGCGAGCCGGTGGAAACCGTCAAAAGCCCCGTCTCTGCGGACAAATCGATCCCGTAACCGGGCGCCGCAGAAACACACATGCAGGCCATGAAGCCGGTTAAAACCAGCACAGCCAAGGGGGACGTAGATCCCGGCGTCCTTGGCGGCGCCGTACGGGCTTTCATAATCAACGGCCATGCCCATCCCCCGAAGCAGCATCGTCGTAAACTGCTGCAGCGTGACGGGATCGTCCGGCGCAAACCGGTCGGCGGACACGCCGGTCGTGATCCCATGGTCGTAGGCATACCCGACGTATTTGTCGGCCCATGCCGGCACGTCCTGAAACGGGTGCCCGGTGCATAAAAAATCATCGGACCCGTTGGACATCCGGGCGACCATAACCACGGCCTCCGCCCGGGTCACCGGGTCGCCAAGCCTCAGATCCCCGGACCCGTCACCCTTTAACAGACCGGCCTGCCTCAAAATCTCGCCGCACGCGGCCGGGTCGTATTCCGGGGCGGCGTACGCGGCGGACACGGTACAGACAGAAACACATAAACAGAACAACAACAGCATCAACGGCAACCGTTTCAGGATCTTCATGACGAAAAAGCGCCTCCGTATGGAATTTTTATCGGGGATGGCCCGCATGGTATATAATATATACGAAAAAACCGGATCCGTCAATGAGAATTACAATACGTCTCAAACGTGACAAAACACCCTGTCCAGAATATCGGGACAGGGTGTTTGCTTAAAATTTATTCGTTTTTCGGTCCTTCGGGCCCGGTTTTCGTTTCGACCCCGGCTTCACTGGCAGACTCTCGGGGCGTATAGATCGGGGCCGCATACATGGGCGCCGCACCGCGGTTCCGTTTCTCTTTCTTAGGCTTTTTCGGGTACTTTTTCCGGAACGCCTTGTGCCCGAAAACAACAAGCACGACCACAACGGCCAGCAGGCACAGGGACGGGATGTGGCTCAGGACCCAGACCGCCAAATTCTCCAGGAATGCCCCGACGCCGGACAGGTCGTCCTTGAACCCGTTCACGACCCGCTCCAGGAACGTCTCCGGGTCAGGCTCCGTGTAGTCGATCACTTCAGACACGGACATCTGGACGGTGCTGTACGACACCCGGTTCGACAGGATCTTCATCTGCGTGCCGTAGTTCTCCAGTTCATACCGCACGTCAGCCAGCCGGTCTTCGATGTCAAGCATGGACTGCAGATCCTGTGCCTGTCCCAGCAGCTCCAGCAACCGGTCCTGCTGTATTTCCAGCGATTCGATCCGGGCTTCCAACTCAGAATATTGCAGCGTCACATCGGTCGTATTCTCGGTCTTCCGGGTCACGTTGCCGTTTTCGTCCAAAGACGACATGAACCCGTCAATTTGATTTGCAGGGATCCGGATCGTCACGGTCATGTACCGGTCGCTGTCACCCAGATATGTCCGGATGTCCGAGCTCTCGATGTACCCCGAAAATTGCGGAACGGCCATCTCCAGCCACGACACGTAATCGTCAAAATCATTTGTCTCAACAGTCACAGAGAAATCACGGATCAACTTCTGCTGGTAACTGCCCTGGTCCGGCTGTACCTCAACGTCAGGCAGCTCCATCCCAGGGTCAATTTCATAGTCGTCACCGACGTCACCCATTCCTAAGTCGATCGACGGCTCGGATTTGTTTTCGGCAATTGAAGACATGCCGTACCCATCATACGACTCGGAATACGACCCGCCGTTGACGCCGGTATTTGCCTCAGAATAACCGCCGCCGCACGCCGTCAGTGTCATCGCACAGGCCAACACCAGCGCGAAAAACACGGCAATCTTACGCTGTTTCATGTTCTTGTCCTCCTATGTTTTCTCATAAAATTTCAGGCCCGTCCGGGCCTGGTTCCACGGGTTCCGCCTCAGTCACTCGTAACAACTTTGACATCGCCTTGCTACCGGCACCGTGACAATATTCGTCACGGATGCAGAGCAGGCCCCGGAAGTGTTCCGGATGGTGCTCCCCTATATAATGGCACAAAAGTTCCGTTTCTTCAAGACCTGATGACGAATTAAGCAACGAATCGCATAATTTCTCATTTCTCAGGATCTCCTTGAAACCTTTTGAACGCTGTTTTTCAGGAACAATATCCTCAATCTGTTGGATCGGAAATTTGTGACGGTATTGAAAGCTAACGGCCGACAATTTATAAACCGCAACGGCATCATCGATTGATTCACAACGATCCAGTACACATGTCATATTCTTTCTGCGACCTCGCTCACGAGCCAAAATAATAGAATCCACATCGATATCGGAAAATCGAGAATCAGACATGGACAATGCCTCAAAACATCGTTTTGTTTGTTCCATGGCATAAGCATCGGCCGAAAGCTCAGACGCATCATATAAATATGCTGATTTTCGATATTCCGGGATAAAAGAGCCGATCACGTAATTCCTAGCAGCGCACTTTACAGCATCGGACGCATCTTTTCGCCTATATCCTACAGAGTATTGCCACACATGCATACATTCATGGTACATCTTGAAAACAGTGTCAACGACATCTGAATCAGAAACAAAATCATCACCAGATTTATTACAGACCAAATCACAAACGCCAATTATAACCGAAATTGGTTTATAACCGATCGAACCAACAGGATGAAAATTATCATACAAGGTATATCCATCGTTTTCAGTCGATGCAAAATGCATTGATACTTCGTTTCGACCAAAATAACGCATTCGTGATCTAAACAGAAACGTAACTAAATCAAGTGTCTCATTAACAGAAAAATGATTATCATCCACCGCAATCGATCTCCTTACCTCTTCTGCGAATCTCATCCATGGGTAGGCATGGATCAAATTGTTCAGCAAAAGAAGCAAAATAACGAATCTCTTCCTCAGAAGGATGCTCTGACACGGCTTTTAATTCACCGGTCTCAACACGACGCCGAAATTCATCGTACTCGGCTTGCGTCATGAGACGGGCTTTTTCTTTTGGTCTGAACTCCTTCGGCAACATGAAAACACCTCCATAACTTTTTTTTTTCAAACTACAAACTGTTACATCAGAAAACAAGTTTTATTTCCTTCCGGCCAGCAAGCAACTCCTCATCCGTACAAGATATATCGGTCGGTTTGATCATACGCATAAAATGGTCACGCAGCTCACCAGGGGGACACCCGATCGGCTTCATACGACCGCTGGCAATATCACGTTTTGACGCAGCCATTTCTTCATCAGTCATGATATATACGTTTTTCAATTTTGAAACATCACAGTCAGGCACAACTCAAAGCCTCCAATAAAATAAATCTTTACATCATATCACATCATACCAGAAAACACCCGGAAAGTCAATACGATCCGTCACAAACGTCGCGTATTGACGATCCAGGTGTCCCCCGTCACATACTGATCCTACGCCGTCCCACCGTTCAACTTTGCAAGCTCATCAACCGGCTCGTCCTCGAAAAGCCGGATCTGCCCATCGTCGTCCTTCAGGTATGCGCGCTCCTCCCGATCCAGGATCGGCGCCCCGGACTTTCGCATCAGAAAATTCGGCGAGAACGCCCAGATGTACCGCGGGCCGTCCCCCGGCGCCCAGGGATTTTCCGCCTCGGGGTCCAGCGCCACCAGCTCCGCGTCGCCGACGTGGCAGGCCTTCCCCTCGCGCCGGCTGCCGTCCGGCCAGATCCCGTATGTATCGGCGAACGCGTCGGCATCGACAGAGACGATCCGGCCGGCGTCCCGGAACATGCACTCCGTCTCAGCGCAGACCCGGACCTCGTTCTGGATGATCACGTCCGGCGCCCCGAGCCGCAGCAGCTTTACGATCCGCGCGATACGCATCGGCACCCGGGAATGCCCCAGCGCCTCCTGCATGACCGCCGGCGTGTCCAGGGACCTGGAACCGCCCCGCCGCAGGATCTTATCGCGGAACCAGTAGAAGTTCGGCAGGTCGTAATCCCCGGCCTCGGCGCTGCGGGCCATCAGGTACTGCATCGTGTACCCGGCCAGCAAGTGCGACATGCCGTGCCGGTCCAGGAAGTCCGCCATGGACTTCGTGGCCGTCTCGGAATCCAGCTTCCGCATCTCGATGGCGAACCGGGTAACCTCGTCCTCGTCGATCCCGGACAGCGCCCGGCAGCAGTCCGCGATGCGCACCACGCGCTCCGCAGCCTTGGACGTGGACAGCTCGTACGTACAGGGCCCCAGCGGCCGCTCAAAGGACTTCCCGTCAACGGCGGCATGGTACCCGCACAGGCCGTCAAACGCCGCCCTGAGCATCTCGTCGGCCTCCAGGCGGGCATTTAATTCATCATACCGCGCCAGGATCTTCTCGTCCCGGATGTCCGGGAGGGAACCAGCCCCGACGGGCTCAAACCCGGCCGGCTCCAGGGGCGCCTCGGCCCAGAAGCAGGGGCACGCCTCCTTCGGGTCGTCAACCACGGCGTTTCCAAAGCACACCGGCATCTCGGAACAGCCCTCGAACCCATCGTCGATCCCGTAATCCCCGGTCATCACGTAGAACCCGTCGTAAGGGATCACGCACGCCCTTGTGCGGCCGAAGATCGCCTCCAGCAGCCGCTCCTCCGGCGTGTCAGGCGCCCCGTGGAGCGCATAGTCCTTCCTGAGGGCTGGCCGCACCACGTCACCCTTTTTGTAATACACGGCAAACACCGGCTTGCCCTTCGTCCCATCCGTGACCGAGAACACCAGGTACGTCTTGCCGCTCTCCAGCTTCTCCTCACCCGTGAACTTATTCCAGTCCACAAAACTCCGCCTGATACCCATGACTCACATTCTCCTCTCGAAATATTCCCGGCCCATGGACTCGAACCGGCGTCTGCAGTACTCATCAAGCACCCCGGGCGCGCAGGCGTCCTCCAGGTCCCGGTAGTCCGAGATCTTCGGCACCCCGCGCCGCTCCAGCTCCAGCCGCTTCAGGTAATCCACCGCGGCGTCCTGGAACAGCCTGGACGCGTCCGCACCGACGGCCCTCAGCTTCCGGTCCAGCCACTCGGGCAGGGACACGGTGCGGCGCACCGGCGCCGACAGGCTGTTCTTGTACTCCTCCTCCAAAGAAAACTCCGCCATCACGGGCGTCATGCCGGCCGACCCGAAGATCTTGTCGAACCCGTCCTCGGCGGGCAGGGCCTGGCCTTTCAGCAAAATCTCCCGTCCCGCGTCGATGCACATCTTGCGGCAGCCGAGCAGGGCGTTGGCCGAGTCGCCGGCATCGCACGTGACATTGAACGCCGGGCACTCGGCCACCCAATGGCCGTCCTTCTGTCCGATCCAGATGAAATAGCGTTCCATGGAAAACACTCCTTTCATAAAAATTGCACACACTGCGCTTCTGAAACCTATTATAGCATAAACAAGGCACATGTCAAGAGGGAATTTCATATTTTTTATGATTTTTATCGGTATCCGGATTTTACAGCATAATTTATGCACAATAGGCCGTTCACATCCGGCGCACGCAGGACCGGCGCCGGCCCGGCCCCGTTCAGAAAATCGTATAAGGGGCGTGCGTCAAAGCTGCCAAACGCGTCAGATCTCCCGCCAACATGTCACACTGGACGCCAAAACTGGCGGGTTTTTTGGCGTGCGTGACATGCGTTGGGGACGCGGTTTTTACGCCAAAACTGCGCCAAATTTGACATGCCGTGGAACAAAGGCCCGCCCAGGGCGTCTTAAAAGGTTTGGCTTCAAACGATTTTCCCGCACGCCGTGCCGGAAATAAAAAACCGGAGGGCGTTTCCGCCCTCCGGCTATATTTTTTACTTCGACGTCTTGCGGTGGATCGTCCTGCGGCGCTGTTTCTTGTCCGGTGCGACCGGGATCAGGAACAGCCCGCCGATGCCGCCCAGGCAGCCAAGGAGCAGCAGCAGGAACGGCCAACCGCCGCCTCCGTCGCCCGTACCGGGCGCCGCCGGCTCACGATGGTTCTCAAATGCCGCTCTCGACGTCTCGCCAAGGCTCCCGGAAGAGCCGGACGTATAGGTCTTGTACCCATCGGTATTCGCCTCGGCCTCATGGACCGAATAGCTCACGCCGTATGGCAGGCCCGTGATCACGACGGACTCGCCGTGCTTCAGAGTCAGCTTGCAGACGCCGTTCACGAACTCGTACCCGCCGTAGTTGCCGGAGATATCCTGGCCGACGGTCACAGTAAAGTTCCAGCTTCTCTTCGTGTCGCCGTCACCCGTCACGGTCTTCGTCACGGTCAGCGAGCCGAATTTCTCAACCTGCTCCGGACGGTAGTTCTCAAAATCCGCCACGGCCGTACGCCCGGAAACGATGGTCCCGGACGCCCCTGTCGCCGTCGTCTCGTAGCGGTCCGTATTGGCTTCATCCTCAGTTACATCGTACCCGACGCCTTCCGGAAGGCCGGTCGCCCGCGCCGTCTGGCCGTGCTTGATCGTTACGGTCGCCACGCCGTCACGGAACGTCAGGTCGCCAAACCGGCCATCCAGGCTTTCTGTCAGCGTCACAGTGAAGTTCCATTCGCGGCCGGTGTCACCCGAACCTGTCACGCGCTTACGGATCAGCAGGCTCCCTACGCCGGTCACAGGCTGGTCGCGCCGGTTGGTGAACACGGCCGCGTTCATGCCGCTGTCCGGCACGCTGCCGGACGCACCGGTACTCGAACTGTAATACCCGTCAACACCGGCGTCGTCCTCGGAAATGCGGTACGTCGTTCCGGCCGGCAGTCCGGTAACCGAAACAGTCTCGCCGTCGCGCAGGACGAACTTCGAAACGCCGTTTTCGAACACCAGGTCCCCATATTTGCCATTCAGGGCCTCGCCAAGCAACACCGTAAAGTTCCATGCCCGGCCCTTCTCACCGTCAGAACCTGTAACGCGCTTCTTGATGGTGAACCCGCCATAACCGTTCAGCGGGTTGCGCATTGTCTCCGTGTAAAGCCAGGGCATGTCGCCAAACTGGGCGCGCGCCTGGTTGACGACCTCCGAAACGGCTTTCTCGTTCACCTTTACGACCAGCCGTACCGATCCGCCGGTCCGCGCCGGCACCTCGTCAAAGGTCCAAACTACGGTACGGGACGCACTGTCATAAACGCCGCCATCGGACGCGGAAACGAAATCAAGGCCGTCATCCAACGGATCCTCGATCACGACCTTCATCCCGTCGGGGGTCGGGTTCTCATACGTGATCTCATAGGTGATCTTGTCACCAACATCGACGCTTTCGCCGTCGCCAGGCGTGACCTCGGTCTTATGGACCTCAGGCACGCCCTCCGGGTTCGACACCGTCTCCGTCTTCTGGTCCGCGCCGTTCCCAACGGTGACCCAGGCCGTGTTGTCAACCTTATGGGCCGACTTCGCGTTCTCGTTCACCTCAACTGTCAGCTGCACAGTCCCGGAATCACCAGGCCCGACGCCGGCAACCTTCCAGGTCACGGTCCGCGTACCGTCATAATATTCGCCGCCATCGGACGCCGAAACGAACGTCGCCCCAACATCCAGCGGGTCGCGGATGAAAATATCCGCCGTCTCTTCCGTGTTGTTCACATACGTGATCTCATAGGTGATCCGGTCGCCGACCAGGACGGTCTCGCCGTCGCCGGGCGTCAGCTCCGTCTTATGCGGCCCGCCGCTGGGGTTGTGTATCGTCTCAGTCTGCTGTTCCGGGTTGTTCCCGACAGCGACATAGGCGGTGTTTACAACGCCATCGTTTCCGACGCTGTCCAGGACACTGACGTCAAGCGTCACCTTCCCGTCAAACAACGCGTCCACACTGTCGAATGTCCAGGTCACCGTATGGGAGACTTCGTCATAAACGCCGCCATCGGAAGCGGACACGAACCCGACGTTCGTGTCAAGCGGATCGCGGACAACAATCTTGCAGCTTTCGGCCGTGTTGTTCACATAGCTGATCTCATACCTGATCACGTCACCGGGCTGGACGGTTCTGCCGGCGCCGGGCGTCGTCTCGATCTTATGCGGCTCGCCCTCCGGGTTGTGCATGGTTTCAGTCTGCTGCTCCGGATTGTCGCCGACTTTGACATATGCCGTGTTCTCGACCATGTGGTCCTGTTCCGCATCCTCGTCCACGCGGACGACAAGCTGGACCGTGCCGACCTGCAGCGCCTCGACGGACTCAAAAGTCCACGTCACGGTGTGCGTCTCAGGGTCATAGGCGCCATTATTGTCGGCGGAAACGAACGTGACACCCTCGTCCAACGGGTCACGGATAACGATCTCGGCCGTTTCCTCAGTGTTGTTCACGTACCGGATCTCATAGGTGATCTCATCGCCGACTTTGACACCAACGCCGTCCCCGGGCGTGATCTCGGTCTTATGCGGTTCGCCCTCCGGGTTCTTCACCGTCTCGGTCTGCTGTTCCGGGTTGTTGCCGACAGCCACGTAAGCCGTGTTCTCGACCTCGTGTTTCGTGTCGGCCTTGTCGTTCACCTCGACCTCCAGGGTCACCTTCCCGGCCGTGCAGGAAGCGACGCCGGGGACCTTCCAGGTCACGGTGTGGGACGCCGCATCATAAGACCCGTTATCTGACGCCGAAACGAACGTGACGCCCTCATCCAGCGGGTCGCGGATCGTGATGTCCGCCGTGTCCATGGTCGTGTTCACATAGCTGATCTCATACGTGATATGGTCGCCGGTTTTGACGGGCTTGTCAGCACCGGGCGTCGTCTCAGTTTTATGCGGCTCGCCCTCCGGGTTGTGCAGCTCCTCGGTCTTAATGGCCGGGTTGTCGCCGGCCTGGACCGACGCCTGGTTGTCCACCCGGTGTTTCGTCTCGGCATTCTCATTGACCTGCACGGTCAAAGTCACATGAGCATCTTCAGTATTGGCCGGGACGTTTTCCAGCATCCACGTCACGGTCCTCGTGCCCTCGTCATAAACGCCGCCGTCCGAGGCTGAAACAAAGTCAAGTCCCTCGTCCAGCTGGTCCGTAATTGTGATTTTAACAGGATACATGTAATGGTTCTGGTACGAGATCTCGTAAGTGATCCCGTCACCGATCTTCACAGCCTCGCCGTCCCCAGGCGTAGTTTCAATTTTATGCGGCTCGATTTCCGGGACAGGCCCGTTGTACCAGTGGGTACATTCGACCTGCGCCCCGGTGTCGCCGTGCAGCGTGTAAGCGTACCCCGTTCCGGCATCACGGAACGAAAACTGCTTCGCATCGGGGGACCCGACGTCCTTCACCGGGCTGTCATCCGTAACCGCCTCGCCTGGCCCGAAGTCCTCACGGGACTCCTGCTGGTGGTGTGAGGCATGGTCCAGCCTGTACTTGGCGGCCTGCGCCTTCGTCATCTGCTCCGTGACATAGTACTCGGACCCGGAACGGATCCCGTTGAACAGCAGGCCTTCGCCGGATTTCAGCGAAAACTCGGCCTTATAGAGCCCAGCATGCCCGTCAACGGCCGTGAACGTAAGCTGCTGCGTCTTCCAGCTCTCAATGGCCCGGAAGTTGCCGGCATATTTGTTCTCCATGCCGTACCCGCTGTCATTCTCGCCGCCGCCTTCCGGCTTCACGGTCTCCCAGGCCGGCGCGTGTTCCTTCAGCCACTTTTCCGTGTTATGCGCGCCGTCCTCGGTTTTTTCAACTTTCGGCTCAGCGTCAAGCTGCTCCGTATAGGAATACACGTCCACGTCGGCCAACGCGGGCCAGATCAAGGCGCCATGCCCGGCCCCGCTCTCGTTGCGGTCCTCGTAGCCGGTCAGCTTCACCGTGTGGTCGCCGGTCACGGACTTCGCCTTCAGGACGTAGTCCTGCCCGCCGTCGTTGAACTTCGCGATGCCGCCGTCGGGCGCCAGCAGGTAATTGTCGTCATCCACGACCACCTGGAAATCATCATGGTCGATCAGCGCGTCCCAGTGGTCCTCATGTTTGGCCAATTTAATGGCCTCGAACACGCCGTCGTGGTTCTCGACCACGATCTCGTAAGCAAAGGACTCCTGCGTCGCGTCGGACGCCGTGGCGGGAGCGCCGTCCTTGTCCAGGACCTCCTTCGTCACGGCGACCATCGTGTCGGCGATGGCCAGCCTGCCGTTGTTGCCCAGGTACACGTCGACGTCCACGTCGCCCGTGATGGCGTCCATGCGCGGCACGTAGTAATATCCGGCCGTGTTCGTCGTGTTGGGCGATTTCGCGCCGGCGTCGCCCAGCATCCGCCCGATCCGGAACATGCCGATCTTCGTCGCCAGGTAGCTTCCGGCGATCTGCGCGTCCGCCGCGCTTTGGTTCTCACCCACCGTGTCAAAGTCCTTCACGTCCTCGGGCTTCTCCGCGTCGTACCAGCACAGGCCTTTTCCCAAGGCCTCCGGCCCGGCCAGCGCGCTGCCGCCGAGCTCCGCCCCGGTCCGCGACACGGCCCGCTGGACGAACGCGGCCTTGCCGCCACCCGTCGGCTTATAATACTCGATCGGGATGAGGAAGTGCTGCGACCCGAGCAACGCATCGCTGGTGCGCTCGGAAACGCGGTCCTCGTCCAGGAGCACGTAAACGCCGTCGTCATCCTCGTCCAGGGCGGCTTTCGCCGCCTCCTGGCCGGCATAGACCCCGGCGATCTCGACGCCGTCCCATCCGGCCTTGTCGATGCCCTCGGACGACGTCACGTCCGTCAGCGTGTCCCCGTCGGCCATATACTTCCAGAGCGTGGAGTACAGGTACAGGTGCTTCTGGAACCTGTAGTACCGGTTTCCCTCAGACGGCGCGAAGCTCACCATGGCGTCGCCGATGGAGTATTCATCCGGCCCGTCCAGGAACTCGCTGTAATCCGTGTCAGACCAATGGGTATCCCGGAAGAACACGCTCCCGGCCGCGTCGCGGCCATGCACCGGGTCGTCCGCACCAATTTTATAGGAGGCTATGTAATTCGCGGGCAGCTTCGTGATGTCCACGTCCAGGCCGTCACCCGTCATGACCCCGTCACGCACGCCGGTGACATAGTATAACCGGAAGGGCATGACGGTTTTCTCGTCGTACCCGAGGCTTGCCTCCGTGTTCGGCTCGTACCGGATCTCGTCCCGGCCCTCGGTGATGGTCACCAGGTACGCCGGCAGGGCGCTGCTCGGGACGGACACGCAGACCAGCTGCTCATAGTTACCATCGGACGGCATCAAGGACCCATAGGACGGGTCGCTGTAATTGCCGGTGTCCTCCACCCAGACGCGGATGTCGGCCAGCTTGTACGTGATCAGGTCAGGGTCGTCCAGTTTCGGGTACAGCCGCCTGATCTCCTCCTGCTCCTCGCTCGTGTAATACGTCGGGTTCAGCCGCGCCACGTCCTGCCGGTCGGACGTCGAAGCGTCCAGCCGGTAGAAGATCACCGTGCCCTTGGACAGCCGTTCCTCATTGTCGGTGTTGGTCGTCGGCATGAACGCCAGGGCCGTCTCCTTATTGGTCCAGTAGACGCCTTCGGCCTCGTCATAGACGACCTCGTAACCATTTTCCGGGACGGAAAACTCTTTCGCCTTGGCCTCGTTGTAGCGGCAGGTCTCGACCAGGCCGTACATCTCGCCGAAAAGCTCCAGAGCCATGTCGTAATCGCCGTCGGGACGCGCGTTTTCACTCAGGGACGCGTCCGGCGTCACCGTCATGGCGTGGTCTTTCACTTCCAGAAACAGGCCGACCGGGTCGGCGTAGGTCACGTAATCGTCCGCGCCGAAACTGTTCGTCCCAGAGACAGGGGAAAACGCCGAACCCTGGATCTTCTTGGCGATCACGGTAAAGGCGTCTGACAGGGAATCGCCGGCAGACGTGACATCAAAGAACCCGTCCGTCCAATACACGTTCCCAAGGACGTCATCCATGGAAATGTAAAGGCGGCCGTCATACTGATGGCCAGGGTCGAGCTGTTTCACACTCAGTTCCCAATACTTGACTTCCGGGTTCCGCGCATACTCCTCGTATTCGTCAGCCAGGACCGGCACCTGCGCCACGGCAACACCGTCGCCGTCGCCAAGGGACTTTGACTTGAACGCCTGCAGGTCGCCATAGACCTTTTCCAGGACGTATGCGGACTCATCCCCGTAACCGTCGACAAAGACGCTGTCGGACTCATCCACTTCGTCCCTCACGTACTTGTCTGGTTCCATGACGCCGTACAGCCTCGGCCGCACCCAGTTTTCAGAATTGGAGATATCCAGGCCAATGGAGAACGACATAACGCCGTCATCCGGCCTGTTCTCTGCCGGGACCTTCTTCCACCCGGCCTCATAGTTTGCCAGGGCCGCCGATTTCATGTACCCTGCCGTCAGCAGCGTCTCAAGGATCGGCGTGGCGGCCACGTCGCCAAAACGGAACGTCTCGTTGCCATGCAGCCCCGGCCACGTCTCCTGGTCATCAAAGTGCTGATTGCCGCCACCGTAATCACCGTACAGCTGTCCCGTGGCGCCGCGGCCGTCCGCCTGGTACAGGATGCCGTCAGATGTAAACATGCCAAGCCAGGTCTGCATCCAACGGATAATATGCCCGCCGCCCCAGGTGTCGTTCAGGCCGTGGCCAGAAGTCCAGAGGCCCTTGCCGCTGTCGCCGGACACGGCCGGCAGATACACGTCGCTCCACTCGTCACCGGGGTTCCTTGCGTCCGTCTTTGGATCCTTGCCAAACACATCGCCCTCAACGGCCGAACCGCCGTCCGTCAGGACGATGTTCGTGCCGCCGTCACTAAGCGCGACAAGGGCAGGCACGCGGCCGACAGTCACCTTGCGCCCGCCGGCGAGCGTCGCGGTATAAGATGTCAGATCAGAATCCGCAAGGTTCTTATAGCCCAGGTACATGCCGCTCTGGACGCTCGTCAGGCTGCCAATGTAGATAACATCGTCCTGTTTATAATAGGAATCGTAGTCGATCCCATTGGACCTTGCGTCCTCTTCAGTCCAGTTGTTGTAATAACCGTTGGACACCTTCGTATTACACGGTTGATCATACGTATAGTCATCGGAGTCTTCCTGCTCCTCGCTGCTATAACTCGCTTCAACCTCCAACGTATAGGCTGCATCTATGTTCGTCGTGAACTTGTCGCCCGAATAAAACCACGGCTTGTAAAACGGAAGCGGGCAGACATCCGACACTTTGATGTACTCCGTGTCTCCCTTGTCCCAGTGCTCCAGCGGCATCAGGGTATAAGCCGTCGTGCCAAACACGACGACGCCGCACCGGTTCTGCGGGTTCTGCTCCATCAGGGAATGGATCATGCTGTTCACGACATCCACTGTCTTTTTAATACGGGAACCATTGATGTACGCGTCATGCGCCAGCTCTTCCCCGAGCGAGGCCTGGTCGGCCATGCCGACCTGCATCGCCATCGACGCGCTCATGTCGATCACGAACACCAGGTCAATGGGCAGCGGCGGGTACATATTCACCTTCTGGCTGGAAGCCATGGCCGAGAACACGTTCAGGAAATCATCGTCCAGCTCGACGTCCTTCGTCCCGGTCCCCGACAGGGTCGTCCCGTCAAAAGTGACGTCCAGCCCGCCCTGGGACGACGTCTCGGACGCCTCGTCGCCATAGGCGAACACGGTCTTGTCGGTCCAGACCCGGCCCATATACCGGGTGCCCATGTCTTCATCCCCGAACATGTCGGTGTAGGTCAGCATCGTCGGCGGGTCTGCCTCCCGGAACACCGTATTCGGCGTCGGGCGGGAAAAATCGGCGGCGGCGTACACGGCCGTCCCGCCGCCGCGGGTCAGGTACGTCCCCAGCCCGATGCCGGAAACTATAGTGGCCGCGCTCAGAATAACGGCCATGGCCCTTTTTATGGTCTTGCTCATAAACATGGCAGTTACCTCCTTTATGGTTTATCAAATATGCGCACCACGCGTGCACACATTGCAGTCACAATTTTAATTACAAAAATGCGGCGGAAGGACGGTGAAAAAAAGCCTCCGTCTTCCGCCACACGGTTTACAGGTCCCAGTCGTCGTACGTGAAGTTGCCATAAGCGCCAAGGTACAGCATCGTGCTCACGACGCACCAGATGACGCCAACGACGCCTGCGACGCCCAGGACGGCCGCTACCGCGGCCGCGGCCCGCTTCACAGGTCCTCCTCCTCTTCGGCTTCGACCTGGGCCTTGATCTCCTCGTTGGTCTTGGCCGCATCCTCCAGGCCATCAACGTCGTTGATGCTGTCCCGCATCATCTGGGACGGGTCCCCAACCATGTCTTCAGAGCCGGGCACGTCCTCGTCGTCGGCCGCGCGCATGTGGCAGGGGTTATCGTCATCAAACATGTCATCCTCGTCGTCCTCGTCCTTGGACACGGGCAGGCAGTCGAACACCAGGAAGTTCACGGCCACGGATACCACGGCCGAAACGGCGGCGGCAACGGCCGCCACGCCAAACAGTTTCTTACTCATTGCTCTCACCCCCGTTCAGCTCGGCTTTCAGGGCGGCCAGCTCGTCCTCGACGGAAGCGGAACCACCGGCGCCATACTTGTCGACCAGGTCGTCGTCCTCGTCGGCCATGTCGTGTAGGTCAGCCTGGGCGTTGGCCCGGTCCAGGCGCTCGTTGGCCTTCTGCTCCATGCGGGCGATGCCGTCGACAGCCTCGGCGCCGTAGTCGGCGCGGGCGCTGAACTTGTTGGCGGCCTCCTGGGCCTTGGCCACGGCCACGGTGTTCTGCACGGTGGCCTTGCGGGCCTCCAGGGCCTGGATGTCGTCGGTCAGCTTGGCAACCATCTTGCGCATGTTCTCGGCGCTGGCATGGGCGGAGTCGTAATTCTTCTGCAGCTGCGGCAGCTGGGCCTCCAGCTCCTGCTTGTCAGCCAGGATCTTGCGGGCATCGTCGTCGTTGCCGGCCCGGACGGCGTTCTTGGCGGCGTTGCCGTGCTTCGCAATCTTCTCCTTCAGGTCGTTCAGGTCGCGCTCCGCGCGCTTCTCGGCGGCCATGACACCGGCAGTCTCCTTCTTGCACTCGGCCAGGTCCTCGCGCGCGTCGCGCAGGTACTGGTCCACCAGCTTGGCAGGGTCCTCCGCCTTGTCAAGAAGGGCGTTCACGTTGCTTGCCAGGATGTCCCGGCATCTGCTCAAAATGCTCATGGTTGTGTACTCTCCTTTTCATATTTTGATTTTATATATCTGCCCGCTCATGCGGGAAGAAATCGGATGGCAATGGGCGGCCGCACGGCCAGCCCCTGGTGGTACGCGATCTTCGCGCCCAGGTCCCGGGCCGACGCCAACTTGTCGCACAGCGTGACGACCCAGCTCACGGAATATTTCGGGAACCCCTTGCACACGGGGAACATGTGCTTGAGCACGGCGTCCCGTTCCCGGTCATTCAGCCCGAAGGCCCGCCCAGCAACCCGTGCCGCCTCTCCGGCGTGCCGGACACAGTGCCGGGCCCGCTCACGGCCCCAGGGCTTCTCCCAGGCACCGGGCATGGCATACCAGTCATAGCCGAACAGGTCATGGCACAGCGCCGCCCGCACGGCTTCCCGCTCATGCTCCGGGGACACACGAAAGAACCGGCAGACACGGAACGCCGCCCAGGCCGCCCTGGCACAGTGCGTGCCGATCGTGTTAGGGGCCCCATGATGGCCGTATTTCAAAGCCTGCCGGAACTCACGGGAATCCAAGATCCCCACGCAATCGGACAGGAACTGCTCGACCAAACCCCACCGGCGCCCCGTCATGGCTTATCTCCATCGTACTTATCGACAAGGTCGTCGGTCATGTCCTCAAGTGGCGTATTCAGGATCCGCGCCGTCTCGGCGTTCTCTTCGGCCTCGTGCTTGCGCTTGGTCTTCATGATGAAGACGACCACAAACCCGACAGCCAGGACCGCAAGGCCGATCGCGACATATTTGCCGATGTCTTTTCCGGTCGTCGTCTTGGTCATGATCCGCTCGCCGGCCAGCTCATAGGCACTCGCCAACGCCTCGGGGACCGTATAGTCCAGGTCGTTCCAATACCGGTCCAGGCAGCCCCAGAAGATCTCCTTGGCCTCGCCGTCCAGCACCGTCCCAGTCATGCTCCCGCAGACCATCTCCCAGTTGCCGTCCGGCTCATCATCGAAGTAAACCAGGAGCATAGCGTCGTTCCTGTCGATGTAATCGGCAAAGTACTCGTCGGCCCAGTCATACCGGGCATTGCTCGTGCCCATGGAGGAGTCATACGGCATCAGCAGCAGGTACGGCTGCACGCCGGTCTTATCCCAGAACACCTGCATCTGCCGCCCAAGCCACTGTTCGCTGCGGCCGTCCTCGGCCAGCCACCCCAGCTCATCCAGGACACAGTCCTCGGTGAAGCTGCCGCCGTCCAGGCGCTCACGGTTGACCGTACTGGCCGGCACGCCGGAACTCCCGCGGCTCTGGTACACGATACCGACAAAGACAGCGAATACCATGACGATCACCAGGATCGTGATGATGCTGGACAGGCACCCTGCACGCCGGCCCCCGCCGTAGTACCGGCCGCCGCCATAATATGTCGGCCCGATATGCGTGTAGCCGCCAGGACGGTACCCGTAATTGCTGTGGTACGGCCGGGACGACCCGCGGGACGAGGACGACCTCGACCGGGAAGAACTATGCGAAGAATGGCTGTAACTGGAACTGCTGTGGGAAGAATGGGAGAAACCGCCGCCGCTGCTGTGGCCTCCGCCTCCGGAACGACCCATATGTATCTCCTCCTCATATTATTTTTTTATTTCTCTGTATGTCTATCTCATCAAAAACCCGCTCAGTACTTCGGCTCATGGCCGAACGCCTTCCGGATCTTGTCGATGACCATCATCACGGAGCAGAGCCCATACACGGCCCCGAGCCCCAGAACGAAGAAGATCATGATACCGCCCAGATACACCGCGCACAGCACGGACCAGAACAGATTATAGCAGATTTTTCGGACCGGCGCAAGATATCCAATGTCCGAATCGGGATCATATTTTTGCATCTCACGAAGTTTTTCACGGATCATAACCCGCATCCTCCTGGTCCTGGACCGCTCCGCGTTCAGCATCGCAAAACACATTCGGAGAAACACACCTATCAGCTTCAACAATATGTTTCAACTTTGCCATCGCGCGGCTCTTAACGCCATGAACATAATCATCACGAATACAAACAGCGCCATTGAACTGCTCAGGATGCTTTTCAGCAACATACCTCAATAATAATTCGGTCTCATCATGACCGTTAGAGCAACGAACCAACTTTTGATACATTGCATCATCATCCCGAAGATCTCTATATTCACACGAAAAAGCCGATCTATCATCCAACCCATCACAATAAATGAAAATATCTTTCATCTTCGTTCGTTCCGCAGCATCATCGATAGCCACATAATATGCATCTATCACATCATCAACCGTGTGACAGCCATCAAAAACATCGTATGCAAGACCATAACGCCGTTTCGCATCCGCACATAAAATACCATCAAAATCAACTTCACAAAAACGAGGATCAGTATTACCATGGGTCTCAAAAATTGACTTCAACTGTTCTGCAGCGTACGCTTCTGCCATCAACTCAAACCGTTGTGCGCTATACTCAAGTGAATAATACTCATCAAAACACCTGCTGAGAACAAAATCACGTGCCGCATCTTTAACCATGTTAGACGAATCGCGCCGCATAAACCCAACACCAAACTGCCAAACATGCATCATCTCATGACAACCTTGTAACATACAAAAAACAGCATCCTCATCACGCACATAACCATCAACGGCGTTTTCATCAATAATTCTCGTTCCAATCCTAACAGTCATACCGGAATAAAAACGAGAACCGACAGGATTAAAATTATCATAACTCGTCTCACCGTCACACATATCATGGAAAAAACCATACGTGACTGGGATTTGAAATTCGTCCGAACATGTCAATATGATATCTTCAACAAACCCACGAACTTCTTTACCTGTGAAGTTCCTTGTGCAACTCATCCTTATAAGACCTCGCTATATCATGAATCTCATCCATTGTTCTATGTTTTTCCACACGACCGGATTCAGATAAATATGAATCAATGATCGACTGCGGCAAACATTTCCTAAAAACACCGCGACGGCCTGCTTTAATCATCATATCATCATGCTCTTGCTCTTCCTTTGTCATGCGATGCGCATACTCCATATCACTCACTCACTTTCTTTGTCCGCTTGTTGATAAAATCCTCCATCGTCGGCTCAGGTTTCTGTTCCGGCCCCAGGTTCCCCTCAAGGTCCTGCTCCATCATCCAGCGCATCAAATCAATATTGTCGACCAGCTGGCCGAAAGCATAGACGGCCATCGAAGCGACAACAATGCAGGTGCTGCCAAGCAGGACGCAGAACAGGGCGCCCTCCGGATCCGTGCCGGCGATGAGCCAGCCATACAGGGTCGAGATCCCGACACCGAGCACCGCCCCGCCCCGGGCGAGGATCTTGAACATGTTCCCGACGTCGTCATAAATGACGCTTCCGGCGAACACGACAAGCAGAAGAATGGCAACGCCCAAAACCACACACGCGATTTTCAAAGCCCGCTCCTTCCGGATCACACATGTTGTAATCCATATAAAAATAATATAGCACAGCCAAAACCAAAATGCAATACGTTCCGGACGTATTTGTTAGAAAACTCCGTCCTTAAACATCATATCACAAAGTGCAACAAAAAGCAACATAAATTTTAACGGCTTTCCCTGTCGAGCAGGAGATAATACTGGAGCCTGGCGTAAGCCAGCAGATCCGCCTCGACCCCGGCCTGCACGTCCTCCGGCATCTCGTCCAGGTGCGTCCCAGAGGCATCGATCACGTCGTGCGCGGCGACGCACGGGTACGACCCACGGACGTCACACAAAAACCTCTGCCACGTAGGCAGTTCCAGCCCCGCCGCCCGGAACATGTCAATGGCCAGGAAATTGGACGACGTATGGTCCGGCGTCCCCGAAACGTCCGCCCCGAAATTCGTCCAGATCAGGTACGGCACGTTGTAAAAATCCCGGAGCATGGTCCCCTCCCGGGCAACGCCGATGCTCACGTCCGTCGCCGGCTGATGGTCCCCAAAGAACACCAGGACCGTCTTCCGTTCCCGCTGCATCAGCGCCGAAACGAGTTCGCGGAGCGCCGCGTCGGAACAATGAACCAGGGTCAGGTATTGGGACAGCTCTTCTTCACCCTCAACAACGACCTCCGGCTCCAGCTCGTCCTGCGCGTACCCTCCATGGTTCTGGATCGTGACGTTGAAAATGAATTGCGGGCCATCGCCTGCGTCCAGCTTCTCCAACAATAATTCATAATCGGCCTCGTCGGTCACAAGGCCACGGCAGAGGGCATCCGGATTTTCCATATCATAAGCATCCAGGGCCAGAAACTCGTCAAAACCCAAATCGGGGTAGGCGACATTCCTCCGCCACCCGGTATTCAGGTACGGGTGCATGGCCGTACAGGCATAGCCTGCTTCTTTCAACGATGCGACGACCGATGGGCTCGATGGGCTCACATATTGCTGATACGGCACCGTGCTCACCGGCAGGAACCGCATCGAACAGCCGGTCAGGAACTCGAACTCCGTATTGGCGGTATTCCCTCCCAAAACAGGTGTGCCCATCCAGCCCACCTTCCCATTCTCAATCACATCCTGGGCCACCGGGTCCCCGCCGGCATCCCCGGCCATGATACCATGCAGGAACGGCATCGGGTCCACATCCGACCCAACATCACCCAGGTACCCGAGATCAGAAAACGCCTCGTTCATGACCACAACGATGTCCGGCAGCTCAGACGGATCGCCGTCCCACAACGGGCCCACCTCGTTATCCAAGTATTCAAACAGTTCAGACTCAGCGGCCGCATCATATCCATCCGGCGGTTCCGGCGACAGCCAGCCGAACTGGATCAGGAATGCGGGCAGCGTCCCGTCGACCAGGTTCATCTTCCCGGCCCATGGGACCGTGTCGAACCCGTGGGACTCCGGGAACCCGGGCGTAGCCAGGCACACACCTGACACACAAAACAGAGCCGCGGCCAAAACCCCACACACAACACGCCTCAAACACCGTTCCGGCTTCCAGACCGCCTGGCAGTATCTGTACTCCAACAAGACGCCGCAAAGGCCGAACATGAAGCTCGCAAAGACCTGGAAATTCGGGACATAGGAATAATCCCCGGCAACGGAAAGCGCCGTCCGGATCGACAACAGGTCAAACGGTGTGACCGGTGACGAGCGAAACATATAGACATACCCGTTGATCATCCCGACCAGGGTAAAGAACACCGTCTCAACGATCATCGCAACCTTGAGCCGGCCAAACAGGCAAAACAGCACCGTCCCGATCATCGAATACAAAAACACGTTGAACAGCTGCATCGGAAACGGCGTCATCATCGGGATCGAGAGAAAGAACTCCATGACGTAATAAGTCAAGAACGAAAACGCCGCGATCTGGAACGGCGCCTCAAACCGGCGCAGCCTGTCCCAAACCCGTCCCACTTTTGTCACAATCTTCTTCACGTCTTCAGACATCAGAACGACCTCCTTCAATGGGATCTATTCTAACACATAAAGAAACAAAAATCAACAAGTTTATATAAGAATATTATTGACCGCGCCGAACATCCATGCTATAATGAAAACCGGAACATTCAGCACAACACACGACCAACACGAAAGGAATGATATCATGGCCACAAATGTCACACAAAACCGTAAACTCGCCCTGGCCGCCCGCCGTCCCGAGACCATGCGCCAAAAAGCTCACGACCTGGAACAAGTCCTTGGACCGTGCCCATACCTGACACACGTCCTGTCGATCAAAGACCCGGACCTGACGTCAACGATTGCCGTCGAAATTCCGGCATTCTGCGACCCTGATCTGATACCAACGATCAAATCAGCCCTGTACCACGCTGCCAACCCTTGGCGGATCCATTTTTGCATCTGTCTTCAGGACAACGACCCAGAACGAATCGAATTCCTCAAAAAAGTACCAAACTGCAAATTCGAGATCATAGATCCAAACGAAGCCCCTGGCACATGTACAGCACGAAAAATCTGCCAAGATTTAATGAAAAACGAGAAATTCGCACTGCACACCGACAGCCACATGCGCTTTGCCGATTTCTGGGACGTTACTTTAATCAACTGCTGGCAGGAAAACAAAATCGAAAAATCCGTGATTTCGGCATACATGGATAAGCTGGAAATCGACGAGCTGATGCTTCCAGCCGAAGACAGCTTACTGACACGCAAAGCAACAACCAACAAATGTGCGATCACACGACCCGTAATGTTTGACCGGACGCCAATGCTGTTCCGATGCGGAGGGGTGTACCGCACAAGCAGCAGGAACATCGAAGGCGCATTCGTATGCGGGTCCATGCTATTTGGGCCGTCCGGTTTTGACCGCGACGTGCCATACGATCCGAACACATGGTACGCATCCGACGAATCGCCATTCTCCGCAAGGCTCTGGACCCACGGCTGGCGGATCTTCTCGCCGCACGTACGCGGCATCTACCACCTGTACAACAGGACAAGCGTATACAAGGAGTCGCCACGCTTTGCTGAAAAAACCCCAAAGAACGCCTTTGGCGGGTCGATCCACGTGTCGGAACGAGTCCATAACCAGATCCTCTATGGTGTAATAGGTGAAACTGAATACCTCGGCATCTATGGACCGGGTAAAGAGCATTCAATGGCCGAGTATATGAACTTCGCCGGCATCGATTATGCGAACCAACAGATCCGCATGTTCGCACACAAAGGAGAATTCGACAAATATCACACAACTGAAGACTACGCTGTCTGGAAAAAAGAATAAACCCACAGCTGTCCCACCTGCCGCCCCGCCCGGGGCGGCTTTTTTGCTGCAGCCAGACGGCCCACAACGAGCCCACCTCCAGGCGAAACGAAAAGCCGGCCCACCGCCGGGCCAGGGGCGCCGATCCAGACTTTTACCCATTAACTCCGTCCCACATTTTGGCCACAAATCTCTCAACATACGCTGCAAATAAGAGCAACCCCAAGATCAAAACAAGCCCACCTTTTGGCCACGAACCGGAACAAGTCTTTCGAT
>CANPXP010000044.1 GCA_947586255.1 uncultured Lachnospiraceae bacterium
ACATTGCGCGACACCAAGCCCTCTATGGCAGGCTCCGGTTTCCTGTCTTTGGTTCCCATTCTTCCATCCTCCCTTATTTGATTGTGTGTACATATAAGGGATTCTCTCAGAACAGAATTGCAAAGACATGCGGTCAGAACTGTCAGATTTCCCAGATATGCGTTTGTGCGCCGTCCGGAGCTTTTATCTGCGGGCACGGCATTGCATTACAACGCATATGCTGCAGCCGCCCGTAAAACACCGGCTCCGAACTTTCTTTGGTGAAATCATGATAACATAACCGGACCGGAATTGCAATAGATTCTCGAAAAGTTTTTGAACGGTATTCCGTTTTCGCGCAGGCCACTAAATAGGGTAATATCGCGAATCGCAGAGTGGCGGACAGTTGCGTCCGTTGCCTCAGCTTCCCCGGAACAGTTAGAAAATCTTTGCGACGAAGCCCGACACCTGAAGACATCATGCGCCGGCCGCCCCACAGTTCTCCTATCCACACAGTCTTTCCCGCGCAAAAACGGGCCTGCCGAAGCGGCAAGCCCGTCCATAGTCACATATTCTGTTCGAATTCCGCGATACTGCCCGCTCTGGCAGCCAGCTTATGCCAGCGGCTCAGGGTAGCAGGGTCGTCCTGATTCTGAATCAAATCCAACACACGCTGCGGAATCTGTCCGGAATCCTCCAGAAGTTCCGTGATGGCGCTGACCATGCCCGCCAGTTTCCCCTCTATTCTTCCTTTTTCCATGCCCTGCGCTATACCTTGTTCTATTCCTTGTTCTATGCCTTGTTCTATACCGTCCCTGCGGCCTCTCTCAATCAATTCCGCTATCGCCTTACACATATCTACTTTGCCCTCCTTCTCACTGTATGTCTTCACTTTCATCAGTTCATTGGTTTTCGTATATTCCGCTATCACATCATAAGTATCAGATTCCATCTGCCGGTATGACGGATCGTTCTTTATCAGTTCCTGCAGCTTATCCGGTTCTTCCGCATAACGCAGACAGTCGAACACCTGCTTCACATCTGTTTTAAATACCTCCGTGTTCTCAAACTTCCGCACTTCACACAGATGGATTTTATAGTCATTTACCTCATCTTTCAGTTCCGGTGGGATGCTTTCCAGATTCAATATTTCCCGCAATGCCGTGGCTCCGTCCCAGTCCTTTCCGTAGTAGAGCACGATCGTCACACAGGGAGCCAGCCTGCTGTCTTTCGTAAACCCTGACAGGAATTCAGCCTGGGTAACGTCTTTCCTGTTCTTGACCTTTTTCCCGATCTGCACCGCCTGTCTCTCGTACTCTGCCGTGTCATAAGACATACACCGCAGCGGCATCAGATAGTCCGTCTCTCCCTGGTTCTCAATCCCGATCACCATGAAGTTGACTCCGAAGGCCGCACGGCGCACCAGATCTCGGTGTCGATCTTTCAAGTTGGTTCTTTTCGTTTTATTCCGGCTTCGGCTGCCGTTTCCGCTCTCGCTCAGGCCATCGCTGCCGGCGCTTTCGTTTTCGTTATCTCCACTGTTTCCGATCTCACCGTACGCCGCAATGCTAAACTGCCCTGTCTGCGTATCCATGTCTGTCAAATCTGATGCCATGATCACCTGTCTCCCCGCGCACACCACACCGTTGACCAGATCGGCGAAGCGCTCCGGATCGTACAGATAACCTTTCTTCTGCAGGTCTTCTCTTCCCATTCTTTTCCTCCCTTATGAAATTGATTGTTGTACATATAAGGGATTCTCTCAGAACAGAATTGCAAAGACATGCGGTCAGAACTGCCGGACTTCCCAGATATGCGTTTGTGTTATGAAATCATGATAGCATACCCATAGCGGGATTGCAATAGATTTTCAAAAAGTTTTCAAACGATATTCCGTTTTTGTTGTAAATCAATTCTCTGTGACGAAGCCCGACACCTGCGGCATAATGCGTCGGCCGCTCCGCACTCTCTCTATCCATGTCATCTTTCTTTCCCAAAACGGGCCTGTTGCAAAATAGATGAGGAGCGCCGCTCCATAACTATTTTTTAGTTATTTTGCGACACTCCTTTCAACTTTGCCCACCTATCAGTTACATATCTACCTTTCACCCATTTTCCAACGACAAATGTTTGCTTGATCTCATCATTTCTTTACATTTATAGTGAATGGGTTGTTTTTCGTATAAGCTACTGCGGCCTCTTGGAACGCCTCAGAAGTCATATCATCAAATCTTTGCCGCTGCCACTTGGTATAATCAAACTTTTCCCGCATGATGGCAGAAATAAATTGTTCTGTTCCGACAGCGCCTAATTTTTCCAGTAAACAATTGATTCCCTGATCCATGATCTCCATATTACTGACCATTTTATTCCTCCCTTTCTTTGATAAAATCTATCGGATTTACTATTTGAATTTCATCCGTAGCATATTTGAGCAGCCTGTCATCCGTAGTAAAAAAGTAATCACAGTTTGCATAAATCGCACAAGCTACATGATAGGCATCTTTTGTCTTTACGCCTGTTTTCATAATTTCATCAGCTTTGCGTTTTATATCTTCAGCTTTATCTATGTCAATATATTCTATTGTGTTTTTCTCTATAAATTCACTAATCGACCTTTTTCTGATTTCAAACGGATTTTGGCTATTCTCATACCATAAAACGTATGAACTTACCAGATTCAATTTTTTCTGTCTGATCAAATCCTGTACATACAGCTTGGCCTGCGTCTCTAAAGATATGCGAAGTTGTGATTGATCATCATAAGGACGATTATAACAGCAATTATCCAAATATATCTTCATATGATTTCTCTCTTTTTGCCCTCCATATGCAATTTATCTCTAAACAATTCTTTTCCAATCCTTATAAGCAAATCCTATGACAGTGCCATAACTATTCAAGTCAACTTTATATTATTATTTTACCCTAAGTTTCAGTGCTATACAATCAGAAATTTGTTTGGGTCAATAAAAAGAAATCTGCTGCTCCATAGATGATTCATCTATTTTATAACATCCCCATCCATAGTCACATATTCTGTTCGAATTCCGCGATACTGCCCGCTCTGGCAGCCAGCTTATGCCAGCGACTCAGAGTAGCAGGGTCGTCCTGATTCTGAATCAAGTCATTCTACACCAGCATCGGCTCAGCCAACTTCTGCACTTTCTCCAGCGACAGCGCCGTATACTCGGCAATTTCCTCATAGGACAGCCTTCCCGCCCGCAGCATACGCCGCGCATCATCCATGCGGCCTTCTTCTCTTCCTTCTTTTCTTCCTTCCTCTCGCCCTTGCTCTATTCCTTCCTCCACGCCTTCCTGCCTGTAATCCTCAAACGCCTTGCACATATTGTATCTCTTCTCCTCTCTGTCGTTCTCCTGCACCATACGCCCGTATTCCTCCGGTATCTTTACATTCGCCATCACTTCAATCATCTCCCGCGTATCGCTGTCTATGTTCTCATAAGCCTCCCGGTTCTCCTCCATGAGCTCCTTCAGTTTCCTCTTATCATCCCCGTAGCGCACTGTCTCAAACACCTGTCTGAGCCCAGTCCGATACTCCGAAAAGCTTTCGTGCGCCCGACAGTCATACAGATTCAGTCTGTAGTCCGAAACATAGTCCTTCATTTCCTCGTCGATCTCAAGAAGCTCATGCAGGCTCCTCGCTCCATCCCAGGTATGTTCCGTCCCGCAGTACACCACCAGTGTGACGATCGGAATCAATTTTTCATCCCTCTTCATGCCGGACAGGTATTCGTCCGTGTCACCCTTCAGGTCTCCCGCTCTCTCGTGCTGTGTCCGCAGCCTGCGCCACTGCTTATGGTAGCCGATGCTCTCCGAGAGCATATTTCGAAGCACCATGCGGTAGTCCACGTAACTCTGGTTCTCCAGCGTGATGATGTGGAGCAGCTGTCCTCTCCAGAGACGGGTTTTGTCCGCCGCCGCACTGTAGCTCTTTCTCCTGCCGTTTTCCCTGGTCTGATAAACCGTCCCCGGGTCAATCTCCTCCAGTTCCTGCGCCTTCACGACCTGCCTGCCGCCGAACAGCGCGCCGTTCACCTGGTCGGCGAAGCGCACCGGATCGTCCAGATAGCCGTTCTGGCATACGTCTTTCGTTCCCATTCTTCCTTCCTCCCTTATTTAATTTTGTGTACATATAAGGGATTCTCTCAGAACAGAATTGCAAAGATGTGCGATCAGAACTGTCAGACTTCCCAGATATGCCGTTTTGATTTGTTTTGATAATAACACAGGCAGATGACGATTGCAATATATTTTTGAAAAGTTTTTAAACGTTATTTCGTTTATCCAATCAAGCAGCCACCAGTGGATTTTCAATCCACCCTTTTCGCCACCACCACAAATCTTCCGTCCTGCTCCGAGCTGTCGCAGGTAGACAGGGTCAGCAGTTCATCCCCGAAGCTTGCCGTGACGCCGGTATCATACAGGGACAGCGCCGCCATCTCCTGCATGTCAGACTCAAACTCCTTGGCGGACGCGGCGTCCAGAAACTGGTAGTACTTAAATACCACCTCGTCCTCGTTATAAATTCTCGACCGGAACACATACATGACCTCATAGGTTCCTTTTTCATAGATCGTGTCGAACTGAATCGTCGCGTGCTTTTTGCCGTAATCCTCGCTGCTGTACATATTCAGATTGCCGAACATCTTGCCGGATTTCATATGATGACCGTATATGATGAGATTCGTGTTTCTGTGCACTACATCGCAGTCCTTATCCAGAAAAAGGCTGCCGTTCTTGTCATATTCCTGATCGTAATTGTGGTCGAGATAATACTCGTTGTTGGCCGTCTGCATCACGGGATAATCGATATTGGTGCCGTCGATTTTGAGCCAGCCGATCAGGCTTTTGTTTTTATTGTACAATGTCTGGTACTCCGGCAGAACCTCCAGCTCAATCTCTTCCTCGTCCGTATAGTGAATCGTCACCGCGGTGCTCCGCCCGGCCGACAGCGTCGTATCGCCCTTGAGGTCCGCGAGGTTTTCATAATCCGATTCCGTTCTGTCGGCGAAATAATAATATACTCCGAAATAGAGAAAGCACGCCGCCGCCACAACAGAACACAGAATAATCATAAGCCTGCGGCGCTTTTCACGCTTTTTCAGCTCATCGAGAATAACCGTCTGCATATTCTTGTCGTAATCTTTCAGCGAGACTTCCTGTTTCTCCCTGCCCGAGGTCTTCTCCGCGGCTTTGGCCGTCTTTTTCTTATCCCCTCGCGCTTTTTTCCTGCCTGTCGAAAGCCTGCTGTCCTTGTCGTAGCCCTGTTTCCTGAACTGCTGCGCGAGCTCATAGATCTCATCGTCAAAATCGTTGCCCACCACAGTCTCGAACCGATACTTTCCGGCCTGCATCTCCCCGTACAGCGTGATGACCTCGCCCGGCTGCCGCATATCGACCTGCGCTCTGATTTTTTCTATTTTGGCCTGATCCCGCAGCGCCGCGCGATAATCCGCCTCGGTGCGGAATCTTCTGCCGGCAACCTCTAATCCCGGCATACAGATCTCTCCTTTACCCGTCTTTATCCCCTTGCAGCACAGCATCATTCTACTATATCCTGAAATTTATGCAAGTGCTTTGACACAATTATATCACCAACCGGCACGCCGCGCATAGGATATACCATAAATAATTTTTGGAGGCTTAACGATGAGCGATTTATCGGCAACTCAGTGCGGATGCAACAACAATAACGGCGGTTTTTTCAGCAATAACGGAAACGGAGGCTGCTGCTCCCTGATCTGGATCCTTCTGCTTCTGTCCGCCTGCGGCAACGACAATGACGGCAACGGCATCAGCCTGCTTGGCAACAACAGCGGCAACGGCTGCTGCAGCACCCTGATCTGGTTACTGCTTCTTTCCAGCTGCTGCGGCAACAACTGATTTTTCACATTCCATCCCTTTCACATCTGCTTTTCACATCTGGAAAGATAGGCTCCGGATCCGTCGGAGCCTATTTTTCGCATCGGCGGCATATACTTTAGAGAAATCGACAGGCAGCGGGAAAGGCGTATCCAATGGCGGCAAAAGGCGAGGAAGCGGCAGGCGTCACGGCGTTCGACGCCCTGTATACGACAAATGAACTGCAGAAGCTCAAGATTCTTCTGCCCTACATAGAGCCTGCCCTGCAGAAGCAGCTGGCGGTCTATATCAAATATATGGAACTGCGGTATACGATGAAATATGTCCGGCGGCATCCGCCCCAGATATACGGCTGTGATATCCCCTCCAGCACAAAACCGGATCTGCCTTCTCTCTGCCGACAGTTGTCCTGCTACTCCACGCCGGAGGAAATTCGACAGTTGGAGCAGTTACAGAACATGCTGCAGACCCTGGAAACGGTGCAGGAGATGACGCAGACCATGTCCGCACTGCAGGAGTTATTTCCCGATCTCGCCTCCGACGCGGCCCTCGGAAACGGCTTTGCGTTCTCCCGCGGCGACAGCGCGGACCCGGCGCAGGCAGGGCAATTTTCCGTAATGGATATGCTGCTCAATATGCTCACGCCGGAGCAGAAGGCGATGTATGAGAAGTTCCAACAGACAGAAGAAAACAGAGCGCCCGGATGAAGCATTCCTCACTCGAAGCGCTCTGTGATACATATCATACATGAAAACGGAGGTTCCCGATATGACCGATCATTGGATGGACGATCCGGCCGTCGCGCAGATCGACCGTGAAAAGCTCGACTTCCTGCAGGCTCTCGTCTTCGAAAGCCGTTCCCTCTCGAGAGAACAGCTTCTGCCCTTTCTGATGGCTGTCGCCAAAAAAAGTATGGACAGCCATATCTCTTTTGACGACAGGGAAATAAAAATCATCACCGACACAATCCGCAGATATGCCTCGCCCGAAGAGCTCTCACAGCTCGACCGGCTGATGAAGCTGCGCGGGCGCTAGTTCCCGCGCCGTTATTTCTGCACGATATTCACGATTCTGCCGGGCACATAAATCTCCTTGACAATCGTGCCGGTCAGCTTGTCTGCGACGGCCTCCTTCGCCCTGGCAATGACTTCCTCCTTCGGGTCGTCCTTGCCGATCTCGAGCGTCGCCCTCGTCTTGCCGTTGATCTGAATCGCGATCTCCACGGTGTGTTCGACAGTCTTGGCCTCGTCGTACGTCGGCCATGCCGTCTGGTATATTCTGCCGGGGAAACCAACCTTCTCCCACAGCTCCTCGGTGATATGGGGCGCCACGGGATTCAACAGCGTCAACAACGTCCTGAACTCGCCCTTCGTCACCGAATTTTTCCTGTAAAATTCATTGATGAGCGCCATCATCGCCGCGATGGCGGTATTGTATTTCAGATTCTCGAAATCACTGCTGACCTTCTTGATGGTCTGGTGCATCTTCGTCTCCAGATCCGCAGAGTACGCCTCGTCGTCTGTCATGCAGTCCTGCAGCTTCCACACGCGCTCTAAGAAGCGGCGGCAGCCCTTGACGCCGTCCTCGCTCCAGCCGGCGCTCATCTCGAACGCACCGATGAACATCTCATAGGTCCTGAGCGTATCCGCGCCATATTCCGTCACAATGTCGTCGGGATTCACCACGTTGCCGAGAGACTTGGACATCTTCACCACGGGATGCTCGGCCATCTCGCCGTACTTCTCCTTTAGCGCCTCCCGCGCCGCCTTTTCACTGCCATACTCCGCCAGCAGCTTCTCCTGCTCCTTGGCGGGCAGATTGGCGAAGTTGTGCGGATTCAGTCCCAGAATCATACCGTGGGATGTTCTCTTGGCGTAAGGCTCCGGGCAGGGCACCACATTCTGATCATAGAGGAATTTGTGCCAGAACCGGGAATACAGCAGATGCAGCGTGGTGTGCTCCATACCGCCGTTGTACCAGTCTACCGGCATCCAGTATTCCAGCGCTTCTTTGCTCGCCAGCGACTCCGTGTTGTTAGGGTCCGTATAGCGGAGGAAATACCAGGAGGAACCGGCCCACTGAGGCATGGTATCCGTCTCCCGCTTCGCAGGTCCGCCGCAACACGGGCAGGTCGTGTTCACCCAGTCCGTCATGAGCGCCAGAGGCGACTCGCCGTTGTCGGTCGGCATATAGCTGTCCACCTCGGGAAGCTCTAACGGCAGCTCGCTCTCATCGAGCGGCACATAACCGCACTTGTCGCAGTGTACAATCGGAATCGGCTCACCCCAGTAGCGCTGCCTGGAGAACACCCAATCCCTGAGTTTGAAGTTGGTCTTGGCGCAGCCGATGCCCTTTTCCTCGAGGAAGGCAATCATCTTTTCCTTCGCCTCCGCCACGTTCAGGCCGTTCAGGAAGCCGGAGTTGACGAGCGTGCCGTCGGCCACATCGGTGTAGACCTCCTCCTGCACGTCCCTGCCGCCCGCGACCACCTCGATGATCGGCAGGCCGAACTTCTTGGCGAAGTCCCAGTCTCTCTCATCGTGCGCCGGCACCGCCATGATGGCGCCCGTACCGTAGCTCATCAGTACATAGTCGGAGATAAAAATCGGGATCTCCACATCGTTCACAGGGTTCACCGCCGTCAGGCCGTTTAATTTCACGCCGGTCTTGTCCTTCGCCAGCTCCGCCCGCTCGAAGTCGGACTTGCGCGCCGCCTGCTCGCGGTAAGCCTCAATCTCGCTCCAGTTCGCAATATCGTCCTTATATTTGTCCAGCAGAGGATGCTCGGGGGACATGACCATGTAAGTCACGCCGAACAGCGTGTCGCATCTGGTCGTGTAGATGCGCATCTTATCCTCTTTGCCCTTAATGATAAAGTCCACTTCCGCGCCGGTGGATTTGCCGATCCAGTTCTTCTGGGAGACCTTCACGCGCTCCACATAGTCCACAGTGTCAAGCCCCTCGATCAGCTTGTCGGCATACTCGGTAATCTTTAACATCCACTGGCTCTTCACCTTGCGGACGACCTCAGAGCCGCACCGCTCGCAGACGCCGTTGACGACCTCCTCGTTGGCCAGACCGACCTTACAGGAGGTGCACCAGTTAATCGGCATCTCGGACTTGTACGCAAGCCCCGCCTTGAACAGCTTTAAGAAAATCCACTGCGTCCATTTATAGTAGTTCGGGTCGGTCGTGTTGACTTCCCTGTCCCAGTCAAAGGAATAGCCCAGAGAATGCAACTGATCCTTGAAGCGCTTCACGTTGTTCTTCGTCACGATCTTCGGATGGATATGGTTCTGGATCGCATAGTTCTCCGTCGGGAGACCGAAAGCGTCCCAGCCCATGGGATAGAGCACGTTGTAGCCCTGCATCCGCCGCTTCCTCGCCACGATGTCAAGCGCGGTGTACGGTCTCGGATGTCCCACATGAAGTCCCTGCCCCGAAGGATAGGGGAACTCCACCAGCGCGTAATATTTCGGCTTGGAATAGTCGTCCGAAGTCTTAAAGGCCTTCTCGTCGTCCCAGATTTTCTGCCATTTCGTCTCTACTTCTCTGTGATTGTATACTTCCGCCATCGGTACCTGTCCTCTCTGTCCGCTTTCCCTGAGATTTTCCTGTCATTTTGCGAAACATAACCATTTTACTATACCGGATGGATTTGTCAAGCCCATGCAGGCTTCCTGCGTCATATCATTTCTCACCTGTCATCTGCTTCATAAACTGCTCATACATATTGTAGCCGTTCAGCTTACACTGCGGACAGGGATTGGCCAGGGTCTTCACCTGCCCCAGCGTGTACGGGCATTTTGGACAGGGCTGTTTGAGCCCGCGATACAATTTCTCTGCTTTCATTCTTTTCCTCCTTTTACGGCATGCCAACTTCTGTGCGAACACAACTGTCAGTCCATTATCTGAACACATTTCCGCGGTACGCAGGGACGGGACATGGTCTCCCACATCCCGTCTCTATCATAAAACCTTCTCTATCGCTATAGCCGGTTATAGCATCCCGCAAGGCAATTCCCCCTATGCCTCGCTTCCGGCTTCCGCAACCTTGCTTGCTCTGGCCGCCACTTCCTTCTCCTGCACGTCGCTCGGCGCCTGCTCGTATCTCGCAAACTCGTACTGGTATGTGCCGCGGCCGCCGGTCATGGACCGCAGATCGGTGCAGTATCCGTTCAGACACGCGACCGGAATATCCGCCTCTACGACGGTCTTGCCGTCTCCCGCGGGGTTCATGCCGAGCACGCGGCCTCTTCTCTTATTCAGGTCTCCCATCACATCTCCCGTGTAGGAATCCGGAACGGTAACCTTCAGATTGGCGATCGGCTCTAAGAGCACCGGTCCCGCCTCCATGAATCCTTTCTTGAAAGCCTGGATTGTCGCCATCTTAAACGCCATCTCGGAGGAGTCCACCGGATGGTAGGAACCGTCATAGAGCACAGCCTTCACGCCGACTACAGGGTAAGCCGCCATCGGTCCGCTCGCCACGGAATCCTGCAGTCCCTTCTCCACAGCCGGGAAATAGTTCTTCGGCACGGCTCCACCCACTACCTCCTGCGCAAATACATAGGGCGTCTCCAAGTCGCCGGAGGGCTCGAAGCGCATCTTGACGTGCCCATACTGTCCGTGTCCGCCCGACTGTTTCTTGTATTTGTACTCCACGTCGGATTTCTTCCGTATCGTCTCCCTGTATGCGATCTTCGGATCGGTCAGCTCGATCTCCGCCTTGTATTCGTTGAGCATTCTGCTGGCCACCACATCCAGGTGCAGATCTCCCATGCCGTAGAGAAGCGTCTGCTTATTCTCTGCGTCATTGACGATCCACAGCGTCTGATCCTCGTGTTTCATCTTCTGCAGCGCCTGCGCCACCTTATCCACATCGCTCTTGTTCTTGGCTCTGTAGCGCTTGCAGGTGTAAGGTGTGGAGAGTTCCGTCTTGCCGTAGCGGATCACCCTCGCCTTGGTGGACAGCGTATTTCCCGTCCTCGCCGCCGTCAGCTTAGCGATCGCGCCGATGTCTCCCGCGTGCAGCTCCTTGACCTCGATGGGTTTGCTGCCCTGCAGCACATAGAGCTTATTGACCTTCTCCTCGACCTCTTTCTCGTCGTTGTAGATCGTATCGTCGCTCTTGAACACGCCGGAACAAACCTTGATCAGCGAATACTTGCCGATAAACGGATCCACGATCGTCTTGAAGATGTACGCCGACTTCGGCTTCGAGAAATCGTAGTTCGCCTGGAAGATCTCATTGCTCTTCAGGTCGATTCCGGCGATCTCGCGGTTCTCCGGGCTGGGCATATATTTGACGATGTCGTCGAGCAGCGTGTAGACGCCCTGACAGAGGATATTGGAACCCATGGAGATCGGCACGATGCTGCCGTCCATGACGTTCATGCGGAGCGCCGCCCTGATCTCGGCCTCGGAGAAGCTGTCCCCGTTAAAATACCGCTCCATCAAGTCCTCGCTGGTCTCGGCCACCGCCTCCATCAGCGTGTCGCGGCACAGCTGCAGATTCGCCTTGCTGTACTCCGGCATCTCGCACTCCACGACTTCCTTGCCTTCCCAGCGGTACGCCTGCTCGGTGATGACGTTGATGTATCCGACAAATTTCTCATTCTCACGGATCGGCAGATGGAACGGCGCGATCTTCTTGCCGTACTTCTCCGTCATCGTCTCGACCACCTGTCTGAACGAGGCGTTGTCGATGTCCATATCCGTGACAAACACAAAGCGGGGCAGCTTATATTTCTCGCACAGCTCCCATGCCTTCTCCGTGCCGACCTCCACGCCGGCCTTGCCGGACACCACGATGACCGCCGCATCGGCCGCGCCGACGGCCTCCTCCACTTCACCGACGAAGTCGAAGAAACCCGGCGTGTCCAATACGTTGATCTTCGTATTTTCCCATTCAATCGGAACAACCGACGTGGCGATGGAAATATGTCTCTTCTGCTCTTCCTTGCCGAAGTCGCTCACCGTGTTGCCGTCATCCACCTTACCCATTCTGGAAGTAATGCCGGCCAGGTATGCCATCGCCTCGACCAGACTGGTCTTACCGCAGCCACCGTGTCCAAGCAGAGCCACATTCCGAATCCTATCCGTTGTGTAAACATTCATTTCACGCAATCCTCCAGTCCTGTTATTCACTCATGATTGGGCAAATTGTTTATTTATGTTATCCCCCAAGCACAAACCGTAAGTATATTTTACTAAATAATCATAAAAAATTCAACAACTTTTATGCGAAATGCAAAAGAAATCGTGTCGCCCGGATTCCCTCTTGTAGCAGGTTTTTGAAAATGGTATACTGTTTACGGCAAAATATTCATCAGTTATATCAGGAAAGGCAGCGGACTATGAGTACACTTACCTGCGGTTTTATCGGCCTGGGACTGATCGGCGGCTCCATCGCCAAGGCGATCCGGCGCGCCGTCCCCGACGCACATATGATGGCTTACGACGTCAATGAAACCTCTCTGCGGCTTGCGGTCGAGGAGCGGGTGATCGACGAACGCTGTCCGTCCATCGACGCTTCTTTCAGCGGCTGCGACTATATCTTTCTGTGCGCTCCCGTCTCGCACAACGCCGAGAATCTTTCCGTTTTGAAAGAATGGTTGTCGCCGCACACGATTCTGACCGATGTGGGAAGCGTCAAGACCAACATCCACAGGCAGGTCGAAGCCCTCGGTCTGGAACACCAGTTTATCGGCGGACATCCCATGACGGGCTCGGAGCGTTTCGGCTATCCGAACTCCCAGGCGGCGCTTCTGGAGAACGCTTACTATATTCTGACACCCACTGGCAGCGTCCCTGAGGATATGAAAAATCGCTATCATGACCTGGTGGCGTCGCTCGGCGCGATCCCGCTCGTCCTGAGCTGTGAGGAGCACGACTATGTGACCGCGGCCATCTCTCATCTTCCCCACATCATCGCGGCCTCCCTGGTGAATCTGGTCAGAGAATCCGACTCCAGAGAGGGCGTCATGAAAATGGTGGCGGCCGGCGGCTTCAAGGACATCACGAGAATCGCCTCGTCCTCCCCCGATATGTGGCAGCAGATCTGTCTCACCAACACGGAGAATATCTCCAAGCTTCTGCGCGATTACATCAAATCGCTCACGGACATTCTGGTCTGCCTGGATTATCGTGCCGAGAACGCGCTGTACGACTTCTTCAACACCGCCCGAAATTATCGGGAATCTTTTATCAGCGCGCCCAACGGCCCCCTCAAGGCGGAATATGTCTTCACGGTGGACATCGAGGACAAACCGGGCGCCATCTCCGCCATCGCCTCCCTGCTCGCGCTGCACAATGTGAGTATCAAGAACATCGGCATCAACCACAACCGCGAATTTGCGGAGGGCGCGCTGCGCATCGAGTTCTACGACAGCCGGGCGCTCGAGGAAGCAATCGAGATCATGACGGAGCACGGTTATCGGCTCCACACGAAAAAATAACCTGTTATACAGCCAGCACAAGGAGATATCCCATGAGCCACAACACGGTAAGACTGAAAAAAGCCACGCGGCTGCGCGGCGAAATGACTGTTCCCGGCGATAAGTCCATCTCTCACAGAGCCGTCATGTTCGGCTCCCTCGCCGAGGGGACGACAGAGGTGACGAATTTCCTGCAGGGCGCGGACTGCCTCTCCACGATAGACTGTTTCCGGCGCCTTGGCATCGAGATCGAGAACACGCCGGAACGCATCTTGATCCACGGCAGGGGACTGCACGGCCTGTCCGCTCCCGCCTCCGTCCTGGACGCCGGCAACAGCGGCACCACCACAAGGCTGCTCTCCGGCATTCTCGCAGCGCAGCCCTTTGCGACAACACTCACGGGCGACGCCTCCATCCAGCGAAGACCCATGCGCCGCATCATCGAACCGCTCTCCCTGATGGGCGCGGAGATCGCGAGCGTAAACGGCAACGACTGCGCGCCTCTGCGCATCGTCGGCAAACCGCTGCACGGCATACATTACCACTCTCCCATCGCATCGGCACAGGTCAAATCCTCGATTCTTCTGGCAGGGCTGTACGCCGACGGCAAAACCACGGTGACGGAACCGGCGCTCAGCCGCAACCACACCGAAATCATGCTGAATCATTTCGGCGCCCGCGTCGTCAGCGAAGGAACTTCCGCCACTGTCGAACCCGATCCGGTCCTGCATGGCCGGAAGGTCGTCGTGCCCGGCGACATCTCCTCCGCCGCCTTCTTTATCGCCGCCGGTCTGATCGTACCGGGAGCGGAGATCCTGATCCGGAATGTCGGCATCAACCCGACCAGGAGCGGTATCCTCAAAGTGGCGGAGGCTATGGGCGGCGATATCACCTATCTGAATGTCAGAAGAGACGGCGAACCCACCGCCGACCTGCTCGTGAAGCACAGCGCGCTCCGCGGCGTTACCATCGAGGGGAAAATAATTCCGACGCTGATCGACGAACTTCCGGTCATCAACATCATGGCGGCGTGCGCTGAGGGTACCACAGTAGTCAGAGACGCAGCCGATCTGCGCGCCAAGGAATCCAACCGCATCGATGTGATGGCCCGGTATCTGAGCGCAATGGGCGGCGACATCACTCCCACGCAGGACGGCATGATCATCAACGGCGGCCGGCCTCTCCACGGCACGGCAGTCGATCCGCACATGGATCACCGGATCGCCATGACCTTTGCCGTCGCCGCTCTGATTGCCGACGGAGAGACAGCGATCACCGACGGCGAGATCGTCACCGTCAGCTATCCTGACTTCTATGAAGAACTGGCCCGTCTGTCGCGCTGAGCGGAACCGCGCAATACACAGAATACAGATAAAATATGCCGCGCAGCCGGATCATCGGCTGCGCGGCATGCTGTCCTGCAGCAATATTTACGACGATAATTTGACCAGCAGGCGGTTCAGAAAATAGGAAACCACCATACAGACAATGCCCGCCAGACTGCCATACCAGTTGAGGGCCACGTCGGTCATCTGAAAATGTCTTCCCTCGACAAACTGTTTATAATATTCCGTGTAGTACGCCAACAGATAACAGACGCCGCCGGCCGCCAGAATTCCGACGATGCGGAAATATTTTCTGCAGATCACCATACTGACAAAAGCCGTGACGAGCCCGACCACGAAAAACAGCGCCAGATGCGCGCCGTACCGGAGCATCAGGCTCACCGCCTCCACCTTCTCTCTCGTGGGCTCTTCGTAAACCGTCGACGCAATCCGGCCCGCCACCCGCATCGTCACGCTTGTGGACTGCTCGCCGTTCTGAAACGAGACGAACACCACGACGCACAGAAGCATCGCCAGCGCCAGAACCGACGCGGCAATCACGACAATTTCCAGCAGCAGCTTCGCATATTTTCCATGTTTCATAGCAATGCGCTTTCCCTATTCGCTCATGTTGTCTATCGTATCGTATGTCGCTATCCTGCTGGCGTCCTGCTCGGACATACCGATAAAGATGGAGCCGCACTCAAATCCGCCGTCCTTCTTCTCCACACGGATGATCTCCAGAAACGCGTGCAGAATCTCCTGTGTCCAGATCGTCAGATAGGACTCGTACACAGATCCGATCTCCAACTGCACGGGACAATTGAATCCGATTCCCGTCTTGGAGACGTCCGTCACCTCGATATCGACCTGCCTCGGCTCCTCATTCCGGTCCATCCGCTTGATCACAAGCGTGGACGCCAATGCGATACGTCTGTTCTTCCGTCTTTCCTCCATACCCCGATTTCCCCTTTGCCATGATAATTGATCCCGGCAGAGACAGCGACGCCCTGCCGCACCCTTACTTATCATTGTAACGAATCCGGGGCGGCTTAGCAACCAAAAATTCTTCCGCGCCGTCTATGCGTGTCGAAGCGCCGCCTAAACGCGCCGCAGATCGTCCGTTATAAACATCGCATCCCCGAAGCTGAAGAATCTGTATCTTTCCCGTATCGCCTCCCCGTAGGCCGCAAGCACCTGCTCCCGCCCCGCGAGCGCGCAGACGAGCATCACGAGCGTGGACTCCGGCAGGTGAAAATTCGTGATCAGGCAGTCCATCACCCTGAACCGATATCCCGGATAGATAAAAATGTCCGTGTCGCCGCAGCACGCCTTCAGCGCACCGTCCTTCCCGGCAGCGCTCTCCACCGTGCGGCAGCTGGTCGTCCCCACGCAGATGACACGGTGCCCGGAAGCTTTGGCGCGGTTGATTTTGTCCGCCGCCTCCCGCGTCACCTCATAGTGCTCCGAGTGCATGTGATGTTCCAGAATATTGTCCGCCTTGACCGGCCGGAAAGTGCCCAGCCCGACATGCAGCGTCACATAGGCGAGCTCCACGCCCTTCTCTTCGATCTGCGCAAGCAGTTCCTTCGTAAAATGCAGCCCTGCCGTGGGCGCCGCCGCCGAACCCTCGTATCTGGCATACACCGTCTGATAGCGGTCCCTGTCCTGCAGCCTGTGGGTGATGTAGGGCGGCAGAGGCATCTCGCCCAGCCGGTCCAGCACCTCCTCGAAGATTCCTTCATAGAAGAAGCGCACAAGGCGGTTGCCCTCCTCCGCGATCTCCAGCACTTCCGCCCGCAGCGAGCCGTCCCCGAAGGTGATCCTCGCGCCCGGGCGCAGCTTTTTGCCCGGCCGCACAAGCGTCTCCCAGACGTCGCTCTCCCTGCGCTTTAAGAGCAGCACCTCCACCGCCGCGCCGGTGTCTTCTTTCACGCCGAGGAGTCTTGCCGGAATGACTTTTGTGTTATTTAAGACCAGGCAGTCGCCCGGTCTCAAATAGTCTGTAATCTCTCTGAATCTGTGATGCTCCGTGCGCCCGCTCCCCTTTTCCAGCATGAGCAGGCGGGAAGCCGCGCGGTCCTCCAGCGGATCCTGCGCAATCAGCTCCTCGGGGAGCTCGAAATAAAAATCGGATTTTCTGATCTGTTCCATAGTGTCCCCTAGAGCTCTGCGTGCTTTAAGAACGCCACATAGCCGCGTTTCGTCTCATAGACGTCCGCCTTGCTGACCGCCTCCCAGGGCGCGTGCATGTTGAGGACAGCCACCCCGCTGTCGATCACGTTCATGCCGTACAGCGCGAGAATGTAGGCGATCGTACCGCCGCCGCCCAGATCCACCTTGCCCAGCTCCGCCGTCTGGAAGTTGACCTTCTCCTTCTCGAAGATCGCTCTGATATGGCCGAGGTATTCCGCGTTGGCGTCGTTGGAACCGGACTTCCCTCGGGAACCCGTGAACTTGTTAAACACCATGCCACAGCCCAGGTACGCCACGTTCTTCTTGTCAAAGCTCGCCGCATAGGTGGGGTCAAAGGCGCTGCTCACATCGGAGGAAAGCATGCAGGAGTGCGCCAGACATCTGCGCACATTCAGCTCGCTGTACTCTCCCGTCAGGTTCATCACCTCCGCCACCGCGTTCTCAAAAAATTTCGACTGCATTCCCGTCGCGCCCACGCTGCCGATCTCTTCCTTGTCGACCAGAATACAGCAGGCGGTGCGGTCAACCCGATCGACCTCCAGCATCGCCTTCAGCGAGGAGAAGGCGCACACTCTGTCGTCCTGGCCGTAGCTCAGGATCATGCTCCGGTCAAAACCCGCCTCGCGCGCTTTGCCTGCCGGCACGACCTCCAGCTCCGCGGAGATAAAATCCTCTTCCTCCATGTCGTAGGCGTTTTTCAGGATATCCAGAATGCCTTTTTTCACCGCGTCCTTCTCGTCCTGCGCCTGCTTTTGCCCCGTTTTCTTATTGTCGATCACGAGGGGCTTATTGCCGACGATAATGTCCAGCGCCTCGCCCTCGATCACCTTGTTGGCTTTCTTTTCCATCTGTTCCTGCGCGAGATGAATGAGCAGATCCGACACGAAGAAAACAGGGTCGTCCTCGTTGTCGCCCACGTTGATCTCCACGGTCGTGCCGTCCTTCTTCACCACAACGCCGTGGATCGCCAGGGGCAGCGTCACCCACTGGTATTTCTTCACACCGCCGTAGTAGTGCGTATCCAGATAAGCGAAACCGCCGTCCTCATAGAGAGGATTCTGCTTGACGTCAAGACGCGGGGAATCGATGTGCGCGCCCAGAATATTGAGGCCTTCCGTCATTTTCTTCCTGCCGATCTGAAACATCGCTATCGATTTGTTCATCCAGACGGAATAGACCTTATCGCCCGTCTTGAGCTTCTTCCCGCCTTTGACGACCTGCTCCAGTTCCTGGTAACCCGCGGCCTCGACGGCGTTCACGATCTGATCGATGCACTCCCGCTCGGTCTTGCCGTTGTCCAGGAAATCCATATACTCCCGCGCGAAAGCGTCCACTTCCTTAAGCTGCTTCGCGCTGTAGGTTTCCCACGTGTTTTTGTGTTCCATAGTCCCACCTGCTTTCTTATTATTGTTATATCAACTTCTGAGTTCGATCCCCATGCCCTCGAGGCCGTTCAGAATCTTGCGCATCGCGCCGGATATATCGGCCTCCTCCAGCGTTCTGTCCTTGGCGCGGAAAGTGATGGAGTAAGCCACCGACTTGTACCCTTCTTTGATCTGATCTCCCTCGTAGATGTCGAACAGCTTATAGTCCTCCAGAATCTTGCCGCCGCGCTGCTCGAGAATCGCCTCGATCTGACCGACCATGATCTCCTTCGGTACCACCATGCTGATGTCTCTGCTCACCGCAGGGTACTTCGCAATTCCCTCATATTTGCGATCGAAAGTGGCAAAAGGAATCACTGACGGCATATCCAGCACCGCCACATAGGCCCGCGTCTTCAGGTCATAATTGTCGCACACCTCCGGGTGTACCTCGCCCAGAAAACCCAGAACGGTTCCCTCGTAGACGATGTTAGCCTGCCTGCCCGGATGCAGGAAATTCCTGCCGGCCTTCGGATCGTAGACAGTCTTCTTCCGCATGCCGATGCTGTCAAAAAATTCCTCCACAACGCCTTTCATCGTAAAGAAGTCGCAGTCCCCGTACATGCCTAGGGTAAACTGCATTCTCTCGTCCGGCAGCTCCGCAAGCGGCAGCGCCTTCGGAATATAGACATTGCCCAGCTCATAGAGACGCACTTCCTTATTTCTCCTGTTGTAGTTGGTGGCAAGGCTCGTCAGCATACCGTTTAGGGAGAGCGTCCGCATGACGGAGAAATCCTCGCCCAGCGGATTGGCAATCGTGATCGCCTGACGCGCCGGATCATCCGCATCGAGCAGCAGCTTGTCGAACACCTTCGGGCTCTCGAAGGAATAGCACATGCCCTGCGAAAAACCACAGTATTCCGCGATATCCCTTGCCTTCTGCTCAATACGCAGTTTGAAGGGCAGTTTTCCCGTCGTCGCCTCGCCCTTCGGCAGGGTGGACGGGATCCTGTCATAACCGTAGAAACGCGCCACTTCCTCCGCGACGTCGCACTGGCGCAGAAGATCCTGCCGGAAAGTGGGCATCGTCAGCGTATTCTTCGCCGGATCGTACGCGACCTCTATCATGTTAAAGATATCCAGCATTTCCTCTCTTGATACCTCAGTGCCAAGCAGCTTATTGTAACTGTCCGGCTCGAAGGGCAGCACGACCTGCTCCTTCATCTCGCCGTGCACATCCACCATGCCGCTCACCACTTCGCCGCAGCCCAGCTCTTCGATCAGCTGGCAGGCCCGGTTGATCGCCGCCTCCGCGTTGTAGGGATCCAGCCCTTTCTCGAATTTGCCGGAGGCGTCCGTGCGCAGGCCGATACGCTTGGCGGACTTGCGGATGTTGGCCCCGTTGAAGGTGGCCGCCTCGAAGAGCACCGTCTTCACGTCGTCCGTAATCATGGAGTTCTCACCGCCCATAATGCCCGCGATACCGACCTCTTTCTCCGCGTCGCAGATCATCAGCACATCGGCGTCCAGCTTCCTGTCCTGTCCGTCCAGGGTGCGGAACACATCGCCGTCCTTGGCCCTGCGCACGATGATCTTATGGCCCGCAATCGTGTCGAGATTGAAGGCGTGCATGGGCTGTCCGTACTCCTCCATCACATAGTTAGTGATGTCCACCAGATTGTTGATCGGACGGATCCCGCTGGCCGCCAGGCGTCTCTGCATCCACTTCGGCGAAGGCCCGATCTTGATATTCGTGCAGACCCGCGCGCAGTATCTGGGGCACAGCTCCTTGTCCTGCACTTCCACAGAAACATAGTCTTCCACTCTTTCGCCGTTCTCCTTCACTTCCACCTTCGGCGGGCAGAAGGGCTTGCGGAAGGTCGCCGCCGCCTCCCTGGCGATGCCGATGACGCTGTAGCAGTCCACGCGGTTGGACGTGATCTCATACTCAAACACCGTGTCGCGCATTCCCAATGCCTCGACGGCGTCGGAACCGACCTCCACATCCTCCTGGAAGACGTAGATTCCCATCTCCGGCGCCTCCGGATACATGTTCCGGTCCGAGCCCAGCTCCTCGATGGAGCACATCATGCCGTTTGACTCGACGCCCCGCAGCTTGCCCGCCTTGATCGGGATGCCCTCCTCGGGCAGCGGTCCGCCGTCATGACCGCCTGCGACCCTGCCGCCGTCCAGCACGACGGGCACCTTGTCGCCCTCTTTCACGTTGGGCGCGCCGGTGACGATCTGAATGACCTCTGAGCCGATATTGACCTGACAGACGATCAGCTTATCCGCGTCCGGGTGCCGCTCGATCTTCTCGATCTGCCCGACCACGATTTTCTCCAGATTCCTGTCCAGTCGGCGGTATCCCTCCACCTTCGTTCCGGACAGCGTCATCGCGTCCATGTATTCCTGATCCGTACATGCCAGCTCCGGCACATACGCCTTAATCCATGACATTGCTGTATTCATAGCTCTCTCCTTTCCCCGATCAGAACTGCTTTAAGAAGCGGATATCGTTCTCGTACAACAGTCTCATATCATCGATCTCATATTTTAACAGCGCGATGCGCTCCAATCCCACGCCGAAGGCAAAACCCGTATACTGCTCGGGATCGATACCGCTCATCTCCAGCACGTGCGGATGCACCATGCCGCAGCCCAGAATCTCGATCCAGCCCTCTCCCTTGCAGAAACGACAGCCCGTGCCGCCGCACTTGAAGCAGGTCACGTCCATCTCCGCGCTGGGCTCCGTGAACGGGAAGTGATGCGGTCTGAACTTGACCTTCGTGTCCTCCCCGAACAGCTCCTTCGCGAACTCCGCCAGCGTTCCTTTTAAGTCCGCAAACGTGATGTTCCTGTCGATGACAAGCCCCTCAATCTGATGGAAGGAGGGGGAATGCGTCGCGTCCACCTCGTCGGAGCGGAACACTCTGCCGGGCGCGATCATGCGGATCGGCAGCTTTCCCTTCTCCATCTCGTGCACCTGTGTGGAGGACGTCTGTGTCCGCAGCAGGATGTCCCCCTCGATATAGAAAGTGTCCTGCTCGTCCTTGGCCGGATGATCCGCCGGAATGTTCAGCGCCTCGAAATTGTAATAGTCTTTCTCCACCTCCGGACCTTCCACAACCTCATACCCCATGCCGATGAAGATCCGCTCGACTTCCTCAAGCGCGATCGTGTTGGGATGGCGGTGTCCGACATGATTCTTCTTCGCCGGGAGCGTCACGTCGATGACCTCCCTCTTCAGCTTCGCCTCCCTGACGCTTCTCTCCATCTTCTTCACGGAAGCCTCAAGCACCCGCTCGATCTCCGAGCGCGTCTCGTTGACCAGCTGTCCGAACTTCGGTCTGTCCTCCGGCGCGATATCCTTCATTCCCTTCATCACAGCCGTCAGTTCGCCCTTCTTGCCGAGGAAATTCACCCGCACCTCGTTCAGCTTCTCCAGCGCGTCGCTGGCCTCGATCTGCTTGAGCGCCTCCTCCTTGATCTGTTCCAGTTTCTCTTTCATGACCTGACTCCTTTTCTCTTTTCTCTCACCGTCCATGCACATAAAAAATCCCATGCGCCAAAGGACACATGGGACGAATGCTATCCGCGGTACCACCCAATTTTCCGGCCGACAGACCGGACTCTCATTACGGCGTAACGTGCCTCCACGTCTCGGAATACTGCGCCCGCCGCCTCTTCTTCCAAAGCATGGAAACGGGCTTTTCCTCCAAGCGGCTCCGGCGGGAAATTCGAGGCACATTCTGAACCTGAGGGAGCTTCCAGCCGACGGTTCCCTCTCTCTGACGGAAAAATGCGCTCTACTGACGCCTTCACAGCCTTTATCTTGCAAAGCTATTGCTATTTTAGTGGCTTTTGTGCGACTTGTCAAGCCACCCGAACAGGAATTTGTAGACCGGACCAAAATAGCGGTTGATGTGGGCGCCAATCAGCAGAATATACATGAGCAGATAGAACCAGAACATCAGGATCACCACCGTGGTCAGGCCGCCGTAGGCGCCGAAGCCGTTGTAATTGTCCACATAGACGGAGAATATGTAGGACGCCGCGCCCCAGAGCGCGGACGCGAAAGCCGCGCCGGGAAGCTGCTTCTTAAAACGCATCTTGCCGCTCGGTATATAGGCGTAAATCATGGAAAAAATAAGCGTCAGCACAATCCACGACAGCAGGAAACGGAAATGCATGACGAACTGCATAATGATGTACAGCGGCGGAATGTCCCCCAGCAGCAGATCCACGATGACATTGCCGAACACCATGACAAGCAGCGCGAAAATCATCGCCACCAGCATGATCACCGTATAGATACAGGCGATAAAGCGGATGATGAAATAGTTGCGGCGCTCCTCGAAATCGTTCACCTCGTTCAGCCCGTAGATCAGCGCGAGCATCGCCTTGGAGGCGGACCAGACCGTGACGATCGCAAAGATCGTGATCGTTCCCGCAGAGCGGGCGTACACGTCGGACACCACGCTGACGACAAGCCCGTTCATCGCGTCCGGCGTAAACCTCATAATCGCACCGATCAGGTCCGCCTCGGTCAGCGCGGTGTGCGGCAGAATCGCGCACAGCGCCATCAACAGAGGGATCATGGACAGAAACAGGAAGAAAGCCGTACTCGCCGCAAAAGCCGAGATATTCTTCTTCGTCATCTGCCAGCTGAAGTCCCGAAATATGTAATAAAGTCTGTAGAGCATTCTCATAAATCCACCGGTCCCATCGGTCTATATTCCATCGAGCGCAGCTTTATCGGCGACTTCGCAGTCCCCAAAGAAAACGCGCAGTATCTCCTCGCAGGAAGTTCCCTTCCCACCGAGCGCTTTGGCGCCGTTCTGCGACATACCGACGCCGTGTCCGTAGCCGCCGCCGGTCAACGTATATCCTACCATACTCTTTCCGATTTTACCAGTGTCGATCACAAAAAAGCCGCTGGGCACAAGCGCCGCCGGCACAACGCTTGTGCCGTCCAGGCGTTTCACCCCGCTTCGCCCGTCGCAGAGCACATAGCGGATGTTGTACTCTCCGGCGATCCGGTACGTCCCCGCATCCGTCTCGATCAGCAGCGCGTCGGCAACGCCGCCGGAGCCTCTCCCC
>CANPXP010000045.1 GCA_947586255.1 uncultured Lachnospiraceae bacterium
TCCTGCAGCGTGCGTCTGTCGGGCGTATAGCCAAAATCCAGATGCTCCACCCTGAGCAGTTCTTCCCCCGGCTCCCTGCCGTGAACATGGGATTTCAGCGCCTGATACCAGCCGCGCACCTTCTCCTTGTCTTCCCCGGATAACAGCAGCTTCTCCACATGCTCCGGATGCATCTCCTCGCTGATCTCCACACCCGCGTACCGAAGCGCCGTCAGATACAGCGGCTCCCTGATCCCGTGCTCCAGAAGCATCCGGCCCGCCAGCAGTTTGGCCGTAGACATATCGGCGATGATCCTTCCCTCGTCCATCAGTATGATGCGGTCCATGCTGCGCCACAGGACGTCCTCCAGACGGTGCTCTATGATGATGACCGCGGCGCCCGTCCTCTCGTGTACCATATCAATCAGCTCGATGGTCGCCCTGCCCGCCGCCGGATCGAGATTCGCCAGAGGCTCGTCAAAGAGAAGCGCCTTCACATCCTCCACCATGACGCCCGCCAGGCTCACCCTCTGCTTCTGTCCGCCTGACAGCTCGTGGGGCGCGTACTCCAGATGGTGATCGATATCCACCAGCTTCGCCACACGGTTCACGAGCTCCTTCATCTCGTCCTGCGGCACGCAGTTGTTCTCCGGCGCGAAGGCGATGTCCTCGCCCACCGTCAGCCCGATAAACTGTCCGTCCGTATCCTGCAGCACCGTGCCGACCGTATGGCTCAGCTCAAAGATGCTGCTTTTATCCGGCTCCTTTCCACCCACGAGCAGCCTGCCCGTCTTCTGCCCCGGATAGGCAAAGGGAATCAGACCGTTGATGCAGCTGCCGATCGTGCTCTTGCCGCTTCCGGAGGTGCCGGCGATCAGCACCTTTTCCCCGGGATAAATGTCGAGATGAATATTGTAGAGCGTGGGCGCCGACTGCGCCATATACTGAAAACCGTAATCCTGAAAAGAAATAATGGGAGTTGCCATGTTTGATCCTCATTTTGAAACGATAAGAATTTGCGTAAAAAGAGCCGCCGCCTCCTCGGCAGCAGCTCTCGCCGTACCCGTAATCTTTAGTCTTCCTCTTTTTTCAGAGAGCCTCTCTTCACAACCGTCTCCGCATACGCGATCAGCAGAAGCGTTCCGACCACGCCTGTCGTGATGATGTTGGCGACGCCGGCCATCAGACCCTGCGCGAACAGCTTCTCGATCGGCTCGCTGTAAATCACGATATCGAGAACCGGAGCGATCAGACCCCATGCGAGCAGATGCGCAATGATCTGCGCCACATTGAAGGTGACGATCTTCTTCGTGTCGATGCCCTCGTTGATATCCAACTTCATCGTGATCAGACCGATAATCAGACCCACACACGCGGAAGCGATGATCCAGCTCCACCAGGGGCCATAGCTTGTCGCGTCGACGAGCGTGTGCCCGATGAGTCCGATCAGAAGTCCCGCAATCGGTCCGAAGAGCGTCGCGAATACCGCCTCAATCGCATACTGTAAGCTGATGTAAGTATTCGGAACGGGCGTCGGTATGGAAATCTTGCCCAACACAAAGAACAATGCCGCGCCGATACCGATCGCAACAACGGTTTTCACAGAAAGCTTTTTCATAAAGTTTCCCCCTCCTTTAACCTTGTTTCCACAGAATTCGGACGCCTCCGTCCGCACCCTGGCGGAAACGGAATAATCCATGTATATTATAGACTGCCTGTCCGCGGGATGTCAACCTGGAGATCGACAGATTTCTCCGGGCGGGCGTGCACGGATGACCCCAGGTCCGCCTGCAAAATAAGACAGATGCCTATGGCAAAACCCTGTGCATTCTGCTATAATAGGGAAAGCATCACACAGGAGGCATAGTTATGAGACGCAAAAATGACAAAATATTAGAGAATATCGGCAAAATGGAGCCCGTGGAGGGCAGCGAAAGCGCGCGGCAGATCCAGACAAGGCTGAGCGAGGGCAGGGACCGCTTCAACCAGCTCGTGGGCGACGTGTGTTCCTCCGTCATGAAGATCAGCGCGCTGGAGCTCACGATGGACGACAGCACCGACAAGATGGCGCACATCAGCGGCAGCGTACAGCAGATCTCCGACGCGGTGGTACATACCTCCCGCGAAACCGAGGAAAATATGGACGAAGTCGTAGGCGCCCACGAGGGCTTCACCGATTCTATTATGCAGGTTTCCGCGGCGGCGGGTGAGATCATGGACGACATGACGGAAAGCAGCGCGGAAATCACGACCATCGTGGAGGAGTCCCAGGCAACTATCGACAAATCCGGCAAGATGAAGGACGACATGCACGCCCTCCTCGAGATCATCCAGGGTATGAACGAGGCGATCAAAGGCATCAACTCCATCTCCGCCCAGACCAATATGCTCGCCCTGAACGCTTCCATCGAGGCGGCCAGAGCCGGCGAGTCGGGCCGCGGCTTCGCGGTGGTCGCGGAGCAGATCAGAGATCTGGCGGACGAGACGAAGCAGCTCACCTCCAGCATGGATGAATTTATCATGGAGATCGAATCCGCCGCGAAGATGAGTTCCGAGAGTCTGGACGCCTCCGTCGTGGAACTGGAGAAAATGCGCGGCAACCTCAACAAGGTTCTGGACACCAACCAGAAGAACATGACCAACATCAGCCACATCACCGATTCCATCACGACGATCGCCGCCACCAGCGAGGAAATTTTCAGTTCCGTCACGAATGTGCAGGATCAGATGACGACGCTGCGCGAGGAGTGCGCGGCGCTCAACGACCAGTCCTCTCTCCTGTCGGGCGTCTCCGACAACCTGAAGGTGAGTATGCGGCCTGTATCCGAGATTGAGAACGGACTTGACAAGGCCGCCAGACTGATGGGTGAAATGACCCACGATCCGTTCTATATGCTGAGCAACACGCACTTCATCCAGAATGTGAAAAACGCGATCGCGGCGCACCAGAACTGGCTCGCCACGCTTGAGAAAATCGTCACGAACAGAGAATATGTACCGCTTCAGACGGACGATACCAAATGCGCCTTCGGGCATTTCTACTATGCGATGAATCCCCGCAACGGCATGATCGCCCCGCTCTGGAAGGAACTCGCCGAGAAGCATCGCCGCTTCCACGGCTGCGGCAAGAATGTCATCGCGGCGATCAAGTCCGGCGACTACGGCAGGGCGGACAGCGAATATCAGCAGGCCGTCAAACTCTCCGAGGAGCTGATCGGCGACTTCAACAAGATTATCGAGAACGCCGAGGCATTGGAGAGCCAGCATCTGCAGGTATTTGCAGAATAAGATTTGCAAAAATTCAGTTTTTAAAGCTGTGAATCGGCGCCGGTATTCTTCCTCCGCGCGCAATGAAAGCGTCGCAGGAGAAGCCGTTGACGGGCATGATCGGCGCGTAGCCGAGAAGCCCTCCGAACTCGACGGTCTCTCCCACGCCCTTTCCGATCACGGGGATGAGCCGCACCGCCGTCGTCTTCTGGTTCACCATGCCGATCGCCATCTCATCCGCGATAATGCCCGAGACAGTGCTCTCTTTGGTATCTCCGGGAATCGCAATCATATCGAGGCCGACGGAGCAGACGCACGTCATCGCTTCCAACTTTTCCAGCGTCAGCGCCCCCGCCGTGACAGCGTCGATCATGCCCTGATCCTCGCTGACGGGAATAAAGGCGCCGCTCAGGCCGCCCACGTAGGAGGACGCCATGACGCCGCCCTTCTTCACCTGATCGTTGAGCAGGGCCAGCGCCGCCGTCGTCCCGGGCGCTCCAGCGTGCTCCAGTCCGATCTCGCACAGAATCTCCGCCACGGAATCTCCCACCGCCGGCGTCGGCGCCAGCGACAGATCCACAATGCCGAAGGGCACGCCCATAATCTTGGACGCCTCCTTGGCGACGAGCTGTCCCACTCTGGTCACCTTGAAGGCCGTCTTCTTGATCGTCTCGCACAGCACTTCAAAATTCTCGCCCCGAACTTTTTCCAGCGCCGTCTTGACCACCCCCGGTCCGCTGACGCCCACGTTAATGATCTTGTCCGCCTCCGTCACGCCGTGGAAAGCGCCCGCCATGAACGGATTGTCGTCCGGCGCGTTGCAGAATACCACCAGCTTCGCGCAGCCGAGGGAATCCCTGTCCGCCGTGGCCCGGGCTGTCTGCAGGATCACCTCGCCCATCAGCTTCACCGCATCCATGTTGATTCCCGTCTTGGTGGAGCCCACATTGACAGAGCTGCACACTCTCTCCGTGACGGACAGCGCCTTGGGAATGGAACGGATCAGCATCTCATCCGCCGCCGTCATGCCCTTCGACACCAGCGCCGAATAGCCGCCGATAAAGTTGACACCTACCTCATGCGCCACTTTGTCGAGCGTCCTGGCGACAGAGACGAAGTCCTCCGGGGATTTGCACGCGGCCCCGCCCACCAGCGCGATGGGCGTCACCGAGATCCTCTTGTTGACAACGGGGATGCCGTACTCGGCGGAAATATACTCTCCCGTCGCCACCAGATCCTTCGCCGCCCCGTAGATTTTCTGATAGATTTTCTCGTTGAGCAGCTTCAGATCCGCGTCGATGCAGTCCAGCAGACTGATCCCCAGCGTGATCGTGCGCACGTCCAGATTTTCTTTCTCTATCATCTCATTGGTCTCTGCCACTTCAAATATATTGATCATGGTTCCTCTGTTCCTTTCGCTTCATGTCGCCTGCTTCCTCGTCTGACCCGCAAAGCCGTGCTTCGCACTCTATGCCCGATTTCATCGGACCTTTGCACCTTCTATATCCTGTGCATCTGGTCAAAGATTTCTTCCTTCTGGCACTTGATAATCACGCCGATGCTCTCGCCCAGCTCATCCAGCTCCCGCACCATATCCTTGAAATCCTTGGAGGTCCGGTTCGTGTCAACGATCATCATCATGTTGAAATAATCCTGCACGATCGTCTGCGATATATCCAGAATGTTGATGCCGTTGTCCGCCAGATAGGTGCATACCCTGGCGATAATGCCTACCGTGTCCTTGCCGACTACCGTAATAATTGTCTTCTTCATCTTCTCTCTCCCTTGTCCTTCCGCTATTCTGTAATCCTATATCTCCAGCATCTGCGAGACCTCGCTGCGCTTCGCCACATACAGTGGAAAATCGCCTCCCTTGTACGGCGTGTCCGACATCGTCACCTCGACCCGCACCGACTCGTAGGCGAGCTCCGGCAGGTTGTTTTCCTGGCTCAGGTGCCCCAGCATCACGGCGCGCATTTTGTCGTGCAGGAGCCTGCTCAACAATTTTCCGGCCGCCTCGTTGGACAGATGTCCCCTGTTTCCGAGGATCCGCTGTTTCAAATAATAGGGGTACGGCCCGGCCTGCAGCATACGGACGTCATGATTCGCTTCCAGGTACAGAAGATCCAGATCCCGCAGACATTCCACCGTATAGTCGTTATAGCAGCCCAGATCCGTAATGACAGCCGCCTTCTGTCCGTCGTGCGCAATCCGGTACGCCACCGGGTCAGCCGCGTCGTGGGAAGTCCGGATCGGATACAGGCTCATATCCTTCACCGTACACTTTTCGTCCTCCCTGATATAGTGAAAAAGCTCCTCGTCGATCTGTCCCAGCGTGCGCGTCTGCCTGATCGCCGCGATCGTCCCCCTCGTTCCGTAGATCGGTATCGCATATTTTCTGGCGATTACCCCCAGACCGCTGATGTGGTCATTATGTTCATGGGTGATAAAAATGCCGTCAAGCTCCGATAGCTTGATCCCCAGCCCGGCAGCTCCCTCCTCGATCCGCTTACAGCTGATTCCGGCGTCGATCAGAAGATGGGTCGCGTCGGAACCCACATAGATGCAATTACCGCTGCTGCCGCTGGCTATACTGCATAGTCTCATAACTGTCCGTCTTTTCTTTCTGTATATTCTGCCTTTCTCTGCCGCGTCAGTGTCTCCAGTAGATCTCGATCACGGCCCCGCTGTGGATGTTCTCCATATACTGTGCGTCCCTGCCGTCCAGCTTCGTGACGATCCCGCTGCCCTGCGGTTTGGAGAGATCGAAATCTATGTACGAGAACACATCCACAAACACATACTCCGACTTTCCGGACATACGGATCTGCTGCCCGTTCACCGTCACATAGATGGAATTGTCCGTCCGCCCATCCGGCTCCCCGGTCTTGTCACCCGGCTCTTCGGCGGTCTGATTCTCAGGGATATCCGTAGGAGTCCCCTGCTCTTCCCCGCCCGCGGAAACCGCCGGCGCACCGGCCTCATCCCCAGTCATCTCGAGGGCGTCGGGGTGCGTCTCCTCCGGCTCTTCCGCCCCGCTCTCCGCCCGTGGCTCACTCTTCACGTAGCTCCCGTCGTCCTCCGGCAGGCCTTCAAAGGATTCCGCCATGCCGTTCTCGTACTTGTCACGGTCGGACAGCTGCAGTGTCTCCATCGTCCAGATGACTGAAAAATTCTCATACACCTTCGTGTCCATATCCGCCAGCTTGTTATTCACATAGATGTTCATCTCCTGATTGATGATCACATCCATGAACTCCGCGATCTGCCGCACCGTGTAATACCCCAGTATCTCGATGGAATCGTTCTCCCTGATACTGTAATATCCCGACTGCAGTTCTCCGTTCACGCTGGCAAACTTCGGCAGATCCACCTTCCTGTCGTTGACCTCCACGCGCATCGTCGCACCGTACTCCGGCAGCTGGTTGATGTCCAGCTGCGCCGGTTCTCCCGCTGTGGACTCCTGCACACGAATCTGATCGTTGGCGTGAACGGGCGTATAGATATCCGCCTCGCTGCCGTTGACGGTGATCACCGCCGCCTCCCCCAGGGAACCCCTGGTGATGCGCGGTTTTCCGTTCACCGTGTAATTCAGTTCCCTGCCGCGCTTCGGGAACAGCCCGTCATTCGGAAATTCCGCCTGCATCGCGGCGTCCACCACCGCCACTTTATTGTTGTCGTATATCTTGATCCTCTGCTCGTTGAAATACACAAAGATAAAATTATTGCTCTGCTCATAGAAGCTCAGGCAGATGCCGATCGGCGTCACCATCAGGGAATCCTTTTTGGCGTCTGCCTCCAGGAACTCTATGTTCTGCATCACTTCCTCGCCGCGAACGGCAACCCTCTCCTTCTGGATACCCAGCTTGCCCGCCAGCGCCTCGGTGTAACCGGGCAGCATCCCGCCGCCGCCGACCACAAACACCGCGCTGACCGATTTGCCGCCGTTGAGCTCTTTGATCTTGTCGGCCACCCGTCCCGTCATATCCGAGATTACCTCCGCCGTCACCTCCTCGATTTCGGCGGCGGAAATCGTCTGAGACAGGCCCATGATATCCTTGTACTCTATCCGCTCTTTGACGCCTGTCTCGCGCTTGATATGCTCGGCCGTCGCGAAGTCCACCAGACAGTGCTTGGCGATCACCTCCGTCAGGCTGTCCCCCGCAATGGGAATCATGCCGTACGCGATAATGCTTCCGTCCTTCGTCACGGAAATATCGGAAGTGCCCGCGCCCACATCGACCAGCGCGATATTCAGCATACGGTACATCTCCGGTATCGCCACCTGGATCGCCGCGATCGGCTCCAGCGTCAGGTTTACGACCTCCAGACCCGCAACGCCCACCGCCTTGTACAGGCCGTCCACGACGTCCTCCGGAAGAAAGGTCGCGATCAGGTCCTCACCGATCGTCTTCGCCCTGTGCCCCTCCAGATTACCCATCGGATAACCGTTCATATAGTAGCGCACCACGGAGTAGCCGACGCAGTAGAACTTGATATCGGTATCGTTGCTCTCCAGGAATTCCTCATAGGCCTTCTCCACGCCCATCGAATCCAGGGCGTAGATATCCTCGCCGGTCACCTCGCGGTCCCCCTCGAGTTCCTGATCTATCCTGACCGTCACGGTCCGAAGCACACGTCCCGCGGCCGCGATGCACACGTCCCGCAGAGTTCTGCCGATGCGCTCCTCCAGCTCACTCTTGACTTCGCTTATCGTCTCGCCGACCTTATAGATATCATGAATCTGCCCGTCCAGCATGGATCTGGTCTTATGCTCTCTGATGCTCTGCGTGACCACATAGAATTTCTCTCCCACGCGATAGCCGACCGTGCCGACGATGCTTCTCGTCCCGATATCCAGTCCGAACACTAATTGTCCCGGAAATTTCATTGCTTCTGACACAATTTTTCCCCCAATTTCTCATCAATCTGCCTGCAGGTTTCCGCAAACGTGCCGCTGTTCTCAATCACGACATGGCAGCGCTCATAGAATGTCTGCTCCGGCAGCTGCCTGCGCATGATGCTGTCTGTCTTTTCATCCGAATATCCCCTGGACGCCTTCAGCCGCTCCCGGCGCACCTCTTCATCGGCGTGGACGTACCACAGCTCGTCCACGACCTCCCCGAAGCCTGCCTCCACGAGCAGGGCCGACTCCAGGAACAGATAGTCGTACCGGCCTTTTTGTCTCTCGCTCTCGATCTCCCGCATCAGCCGCTCCTTCACACGGGGATGGACGATGTCGTTGACCCGACTAAGCAGTACCCCGTCGGCAAAGACCGCCGACGCCATCTTTGTTCTGTCGATCCTGCCGTCCGGCGCCAGGACGCCTTCCCCCAGAAGCGCGACGAGAGGGTCATAGCACGGACCGCCCGGCTCCTCCAGTTCATGCGCCACCGGATCCGCCATGATGACGCGGCAGCTCGTACGCTTCGCAAGATACGAGAGGATCTCTGATTTGCCGCTTCCGACGCCGCCGGTAATCCCTATCACTTTCATTCGCAATCGACTCCTATTTCGCCTCATACCAGTCGCTGCCGGTATGCAGATCTATCTCCAGCTTCACCGCAAGATTGGCCGCGTTCTGCATCTCTTCCGTCAGGATGCGCCGCACCTTCTCCTCCTCGTCCGCGTACGTCTCGATCAGCAGTTCGTCGTGCACCTGCAGAATCAGCCGCGAGCGCAGCCCCTCCGCGTGCAGTCTCTCCCACACGTGTATCATGGCAATTTTCATGATGTCGGCCGCCGTCCCCTGAATCGGAGAGTTCATGGCCACGCGCTCCCCGAAAGAACGCTGCATAAAATTGCCGGAAGACAGCTCCGGAATCGGACGCCTGCGCCCGAACATCGTCGTCACATAGCCGTCCTTCTTCGCGTTCTCCACCGTCGTGTCCAAAAACCGTTTCACCTCGGGATAGGTCCGGAAATACTGCTCGATATACTCCTCCGCCTCTTTCTTCCGGATGCTCAGATCCTGACTCAGCCCGAAGGAGCTGATTCCATAGACAATGCCAAAGTTGACCGCCTTGGCGTTGCGCCTCTGCAGGTCCGTCACTTCCTCAAGCGGCGTATGGAACACTTTGGAGGCCGTGATGCGGTGGATATCCTCGTCCATCCTGTAGGCCTCGATCAACTGTCTGTCCCCGGACATATGCGCCAATATTCTGAGCTCAATCTGGGAGTAATCCGCATCCATAAACAGGCAGCCCTCCATCGGCACGAACACCTTGCGGATCCTTCTGCCAAGCTCCATGCGCATCGGGATATTCTGCAGATTCGGCTCTGTGGAACTGATTCTGCCGGTGGCCGTAATCGTCTGATTGAAGGTGGAATGGATTCTGCCGCCCTCATCGATATATGCGGCAAGCCCGTCCGCGTATGTGGATTTCAGCTTGGCAAGCCCTCTGTATTCCAGTATATCCGATACGATCGGATAATCCGGCGCCAGCTTTTCCAGCACGTCAGCGGCCGTGGAATATCCCGTCTTGGTCTTCTTGCCGCCCCGTATCCCCATCCGTTCAAAAAGAATCTCGCCGAGCTGCTTCGGGGAATTGATATTGAACTGGCCTCCCGCCTGGCTGTAAATGGCCTGCTCCAGCTCCCCGATTCTGCCGGTCAGCGCCTCCCCGTACGCCCGCAGCGCATCGGGCTTCACCAGCACGCCGTACCGCTCCATATCGAAGAGTACTCTCGAAAGCGGCATCTCGATCCCGTACAGCAGATCATACATGCCCTGCCCGCGCAGCTTATCGCGCAGAATCGGCGCCGCCGCCAGACACACATAGGCGTTAAAGCAGGCAAAGTCCGCGACCTCCTTCGGATTCTCCGCATAGGCCTGCGCCCAGGCGGCCTTGCCGCGCACCTGCCCCTCGCCGGGTATCGTAAGCCCGAGGTACTCGTTCGCGATATCCTCCGTCTCGTAATCGCTCTTCAGCGGATTGAGCAGGTATGCGGCGATCAGAATATCGAAATATTTTTCCTGCCTGTAGGGCAGCATCACATCTGTCCGGTCCGGCGATTCCGCAGCCCGGTCCGCCTCTATCCAGCCATACATCCTCTTGATGTCAAAAACGCTGAATCTGCACTGCCCGCCCGCGCTTATCTCCGACAGCTTATCCGACAGATACCGCGCCGTCACAAATCCCTGACACGGAATAAAACGCACCTTCTGTTCGTTCACCGCGATTGCGGCCCCGACGAGTTCCTCCTTGTCCGCCAGAATCGCCAGTCCGATCTCCCCCGCAAGCGTCCGGCACTCCTCCAGCAGTTCCTCCACCCCCGCGAGTTCCTTAAGTTCCCCGAAATACGCCGTCTGCCCGTCCGAAACCGCGATATCCTTCTCGAAGCGCGACAGCAGATTCTTGAATTCCAGCTTCTTACAGAGAATATATGCCTCCTCCGTATAGAAATTCCCCACGCCGGCGTCCTCAAACCGGTAATCGATCTCACTGTCCGTCCTGATTGTGGCTAACGTCCTGCTCAGATCCGCCAGCGCTCTGTTCTGAATCAGGGATTCCCGCACCGCTTTTTTCTCAATTTCCTCCACATGCGCGTAGATGTTCTCCAGCGAGCCAAACCGCACCATCAGCTGCGTCGCAGTCTTTTCCCCGATCTTCGGCACGCCCGGGATATTGTCCGCCGTATCGCCCATCAGCGCTTTCAGGTCGATGAACTGCGTCGGATTCACCTGATACTTCTCCTCCACATCCTTCGCGTAATAATCTTCGATCTCTGTCTTGCCACTCTTCGTCTTCGGGATTCTGATCCTGATATGGTCCGTGGCGATCTGTAATAAGTCGCGGTCCCCCGACACAAGCGCCACCTCCATGCCCTCGCTCTCGCCGCGCCGCGCGATCGTGCCCAGGATATCGTCGGCCTCCAGCCCCGCCTTCTCCACAATACAGATTCCCATAGCCTGAAGCATCTGCTTCATGAGCGGCACCTGCTCGCGCAGCTCCTGCGGCATGGGCTTTCTGGTTCCCTTGTAAGGCTCGTAGATCTCGTGGCGGAATGTCGGCGCGTGCACGTCAAAAGCCACCGTGAGATAATCCGGCTGCTCCTCCTCCAGAATCTTAAACATAATATTCAGAAATCCGTACACCGCGCCCGTGTGAATCCCCTGCCCGTTCGTCAGATCCGGCAGCCCGTAGAAGGCTCTGTTCAATATGCTGTGTCCGTCGATCAATACCAGTTTTTTGCTCATGCTCTCCTGTGCCTCTCCCGCTTTGTATTACAGCTGCACAACGATGTACAGCGCGACAATGACCGCCAGCGCCACCGCCGCCTCCAGAACGATCAGTATACGCCACAATATATGATGCAGTCTGACGCGGTCCCTGGCGCTCTCCAGCTTTTTGAGAAGCGCCTCCTGCAGATTAAAATTATTGCCCCGTTCGAGCCGGTCCAATCCCTCCGCAACCAGAAACTGTATCGACAGCTCCTCCTCGCATTCCGAGCAGTTTTCCACGTGTCCTACGAACTCTTCCAGTTCACTGCCGTCCAGTTCGTCCGACAGAAAGTATGGTATTTTTTTCTCCGCGTCTTTACAGTTCATACCACCGTCACTTCTTTCCGTGAGCCATAAGCCGCTATGTGCCCATACAGATTTAATTATATACCATATCAGCAGGAAATCAAGCGCGAGCGAAGCGAGCATTTGATTGTAAAAAAAACATGCCGGAAATTCCGCACGTGCGAAACCGTTCCGGCATGATTCTCATCCGTGTTGTTCCTGTGTTTTATTCCTTCTGCGCCGTCTCGCTGTCCTGCCGGTTTGTCTCCGTCTTTGGAACGCTCTCCGGCTGTCTGCCGGACGCCGCCGTCATGGTGCATCTCCCGTCGAAACTCGCGCCCTCGTCGATCACAATGGAGGAGGCCGTGATATTGCCGGCGATCTTGCCCGTAGCCAGAAGCTCCAGTTTCCCGCTGACCACAATGTCCCCGTCCACCTTGCCGGAGATAATGACGCTCTGCGCCGTGATATTGCCCTTGACCTGCCCCTCCGGGCTGAGAATCAGCTTCTTCTCGCAGCTGCAGTTACCGTTGATCACGCCGTCTATCCGCACCGCCTCCGGGGAAGTCAGATCCCCGTCAAAAACCGTGCCCGCACCGATCATTGTTCCAATTTTTGTGCGCGCGTCGTCCGCGCCAGCCTCATTTTTATTTTTTCCCAACATATCCTGTCTGCCCCTTATCCTTTCGCTTCAAATACGATCAGCGGATCGATCGGCCTGCCGTCCTGGATCACTTGATAATCCAACCGGAGATTGTCCTCTCCGACCGCGGCCAGAGCCTCCCCCGCCTGTACCCGGTCTCCCGCCTCGCGCAGCGCCTCGGCCTCCTGCGGCAGCATGTACCGCGTCCGATAACCATTCCCATGCTCTATCTCTATGACGAGCGGATAGTCGTCATCCGAACCGACATATGTCACCGTGCCGTCCCCGGCCGCCACGACAGAACCCCGGTCTCCCGTGTTGATGGAGACATAGGGATCACTCTCGGTAAATTTTTGGAAAACCTCGCCCGTCTCCGAATACGGATACCTGCTGGGAAAAGCGGGATCTGCTTCAACGCCGGCCGCCACACCGTCCTCCGCGCTCTCCGTCTTACTCGTCTTGGCCGCCGCCAGAAGCGCCTTGTTCTCCGCCGTCAGCTCGTCGATCCGGCGATTTAAGGCTTCCTTCTCCTCCTCCAGCTGCTGTATGCTCTTATCCTGCTCCACAACCTGATCGAGCAGTTCGGATTCCCGCGTGACCTCGCTCGCATTCACATGACTTGCCGCCGATTCACTGGCCATCACATAGCGATAAGCCAGCCACACGAAAGCCGCGCATACGCACAGGGCAAACAGCATGAGTAATCGCAAGCACGAAACCCCGACATGAAAGCGCTTTGCGTTCTGCCCCGTATTGGAGATCAAAAGAACCGAGAAAGATTCCTTATGCCTGTGTCTACGCTGTCTCATAGGCATTTCCACTCCATATTCAAACTGTTTTACTGCGCCGCGGGCGCCTCCTGCGCTGCCGGCGCAGCAGCCTCAGCCGGCACAGCTGTCGCCACACCGTTTTTGTTGACTTCGTACGTGACGTTGTCAACCGTCACCGTAGTATTTTTCTGCAGAGCGCCGGTCTCGTCATAGTAATAGGTATTGCCGTCCGGTCTTGTCACCAGCCCGGTCTGCATAACCGCGTTCTCATCAAACCAATACTCCGCGCCCTGGATCGTCACGTCCTCCCGCAGCGCGTGGCCGTCCTTGGTCGCCAGAAAATATCTTCCGGTCTCGTCGTCAAACCAGCAGCCCTTCTGCACGAAACCGTTCTCATCCAGATGGTACTTCCTGTCTTCCCAGCTCACCCAGCAGTTTCTCTGCATTCTGTAATTCGCGTAGAACACCTTCTGATCGCCGCGGTTCGCGAATCCGTCCGCAATAATGACGGACGAGTAATCCTTAAACTGATAGTCCATATCCACTCTGGTCGGTATTCCCGCGACACTTCCGTGAGAGGTATTCTGCCAGAAAGATGCTCCGTTGTACTCCAGGTTATCCGCGTACTGCGCAACCCACTTGTCGAACCTGATATCGCCGATCTTGTTCTGGAACATGTTCTTGTTGGAGTAGACTACCGGATAATATCCGTTCGCCTCGATCGTGGAGCAGAACGTATTGATGATATCCTGCAGCTGCGCCTGTGACAGATTCTTGTGGCATGCGTCCTCCACGTCATACACCACAGGATAATTCACCGTGTAGCCGCTCATCCACTGTATAAGCTGATTGGCCTCGTTCTGCGCCTGCTCCGCATTGGTCGCGTAGGAGTACAGATACACGCCGGTCTTGAGTCCCGCCGCGCTGGCACCTCTCATGTTCGCATCGAAATACGGATCCAATCCCAGATTCGTACTGCCCGCCTTGATAAAGACAAAGGAGACTCCCGAGGAAGGAACCTGCGACCAGTCGATCGCCAGATTGTGCTTGGACACGTCGATCCCTCTCGCGATGGCGCTCCCGGCTCCCACCGCCTGCGCCTGCTGTGCCGGCACAAACGCCGCCAGACCAATCAGGCAGAATGCCGCCGCCCACTTTCTCAAGCCCGTCATCTTCCGTTTTCTTCTATTCATCTGTATCTTACGGCCTCAGACATCCTTTCCCGCCCTGCCGTCTCTCCTCTCCGTATCTTCGTTTTGACAAAAATTGCAAAGATATTACAAAATTGTTACAAAACGGTCTTTTTCTTAAGAATCCTTTACAATATATCATATTTCCGGGCCCTTGTACAGAGCGAAACGTGAAGTTTCACCGCCAAATTTATCCGCATAATTCGCGAAACGCCTTGCCAAATCACAACCGGTATGCTATGATGTTAGTCGGTTGCAAAAAGCCGGCGTGTCGGAATGGCAGACGAGGCAGACTCAAAATCTGTTGTGGGCAACCACGTATGGGTTCAAGTCCCATCGCCGGCATTTAAAATAAACAGCGTGATACATGGGACTTGAACCCGGTTCAACCGTCCCGCCGCCGGCATTTAAAATAAACAGCGTGATACATGGGACTTGAACCCAGTTCAACCGTCCCGCCGCCGGCAGACACAAAATCCGGACCCCTCACGAGGTCCGGATTTTTTCATAGATATCGAAACAGTCAAGCGTCGCGAAGTAGTCCGCCGGCGTCTCGGCGCGCCTGATCAGCTTCACGCTGCCGTCCTCTCTCAGAAGAAGTTCCGCCGATTTCAGCTTGCCGTTGTAATTGTAACCCATCGCGTAACCGTGTGCGCCGGTGTCGTGAATCACGAGGTAATCCCCCATATCGATCTTCGGCAGCATTCTGTCGATCGCGAACTTATCATTGTTCTCGCACAGCGACCCCGTCACGTCATACTTGTGATCGCAGGGCGCGGTCTCCTTGCCGAGCACCGTGATGTGATGATACGCGCCGTACATGGCCGGACGCATCAGGTTCACCGCGCAGGCGTCCACCCCGATGTACTCCTTGTGCGTGTGTTTCTCATGAATCGCCTTCGTCACCAGCGCGCCGTAAGGTCCCGTCATGAAGCGCCCCATCTCCGTGTAGATCGCCACGTCTCCCATGCCCGCCGGAACCAGAATCTCCTCGTACACCTTGCGGACGCCCTCGCCGATCGCGCGGATGTCGTTGGCGGTCTGCTCCGGTCTGTAGGCGATTCCCACGCCGCCGGACAGATTGATGAACTCCAGCTGAATGCCGAGTTTTTCTTTGATCTGCACCGCCACCTCGAAGAGTTGTCCCGCCAGCTTCGGGTAGTATTCGTTGGTCACCGTGTTGCTCGCCAGAAAAGCGTGGAGGCCGAAATGCTTCACGCCTTTCTCCTTCAATATCTGATAGCCCTCAAAGAGCTGTTCGGTCGTGAAGCCGTACTTCGCGTCGCCCGGGTTGTCCATGATGCCGTTGCTCATCTGAAACACGCCGCCCGGATTGTACCTGCAGCTCATGGTCTCCGGCAGGCTGCCGAGAATGTTCTCCACGAACTCGATGTGCGTGATGTCGTCCAGATTGATGATGCCGCCCACCTTCGCGCAGTAGGCATAGTCCTCCGCCGGCGTGTCGTTGGAGGAGAACATAATGTCATGGCCGTTGATCCCCAGCGCATTGCTCAACATCAGCTCTGTCAGGGAGGAGCAGTCGCAGCCGATCCCGTACTCGTGGAGCATGCCGATCAGGAACGGATTCGGGCACGCCTTCACGGCAAAATACTCCTTGAAGCCCCTGTTCCACGCAAACGCCTCTTTCACGGCCTTCGCGTTCTCCCGGATGCCTTTTTCGTCATAAATATGAAAAGGCGTCGGATAGGTCTTTGCGATCTCCTCTACCTTTTCCTTTGTCACAAACGGTAATTTATTCATCTTTTGCTTCTTGCTCCTCTCCGCTATATGTTCTCAATCTGCCAGTCGATCGGTTCGACGCCGTGCGCCTTCAGGAAATCGTTGCACTGGCTGAAATGCTTACAACCAAAGAATCCCCTGTAGGCCGACAGCGGACTCGGATGCGGCGCGCGCAGGATCAGATGCTTCGGGTTCGTCAGCATCGGAATCTTGCTCTGCGCGGGACGGCCCCACAGCAGGTAGACGATCGGTCGATCCTGCTCGTTCACCGCCTGTATGACGGCGTCCGTAAACTGCTCCCAGCCCTTGCCCTGGTGGGAATTCGCCTGATGCGCCCGCACGGTCAGCACCGTGTTCAAGAGCAGCACCCCCTGATCCGCCCACTTTTTCAGATAGCCGTTGTTGGGGATATAGCAGCCCAGATCGTCGTGCAGCTCCTGATAGATATTCTGCAGTGAAGGCGGAATCTCCCGCTGATCCTGGGGCACGGAAAAACTCATGCCGTGTGCCTGATGCTCATTGTGGTACGGGTCCTGCCCCAGCAAAAGCACCTTTACTTTATGCAGAGGCGTAAAGTGAAAGGCGCTGAAAATCTCTTCCGACGGCGGATAGATCACCTTCTTACTGTACTCCTCCCTCACAAAGTTGTACAGATCCCTGTAATATGCCTTGTGAAACTCTCCGTCCAAAGCGACCGCCCAGTCGTTGCTCAGCATTGCCATGCTCTTATCTCCTGTTCTTCGTCCTCAGCCTGCATCCGCGCTATATTCTCACGGGAATTCCTTTTTCCTGCAAATATTTCTTCAGGCTGCGGATCTCCATCTCCTTAAAGTGAAACAGCGATGCCGCCAGCGCCGCATCCGCCTTGCCGACCGTAAACGCCTCGTAGAAGTCCTCCATCGTGCCGGCGCCGCCCGAAGCGATGACGGGAATCGAGACGTTCTCGGCGACCGCCCTGGTCAGTTCCAAATCGTATCCCGCTTTCGTTCCGTCGCCGTCCATGCTCGTCAGAAGAATCTCTCCCGCGCCGAGGCTGTCCGCCCGCATAGCCCACTCCACGGCGTCTATTCCCATGTCCACCCGGCCGCCGTTCTTATAGATATTCCATCCGTTGCCGTCCGGCCGTCTCTTCGCATCGATGGCGACGACGACGCACTGGCTTCCGAACTTGTCCGCCGCGTCACTGATCAGCCGCGGATTCATGATCGCCGCGGAATTGACCGAAACCTTGTCCGCGCCTTCGCGCAGAATCGCCCGGAAATCCTCCACCGTGCGGATGCCGCCGCCCACCGTGAAGGGGATGAACACTCTCTCCGCGACTCTCCGCACCATCTCCACGGCCGTCGCTCTGGCGTCGGATGAAGCCGTGATATCCAGAAATACCAGCTCGTCCGCGCCGGACTGATCATAGGCCGCCCCGACCTCCGCCGGATCGCCCGCATCTTTAAAATTAATAAAGTTGACTCCCTTGACCACCCGTCCGTTCTTCACGTCCAGGCAGGGAATAATTCTCTTGGTATGCATCTGTCCTGTCAAACTCCCCGCAATGATACTCAGCCTTTGACCACAAGAAAATTCTTGAGAATCCGCAGTCCTGTGCCGGAACTTTTTTCGGGGTGAAACTGGCACGCGAACACGTTGTTCCGCTCCACAGAAGCGTGTATCAGCGCCGCATACTCCGTCGTCGCAGTGACGATCTCCGGCTCCGACGCCTCCAGATAATAGGAGTGCACAAAGTACACGTAGGACTGCTCCGGTATCCCCTGAAAAAGTCTTCCGGTATGCGGATAACTGAGAGAATTCCAGCCGATATGCGGAATTTTCAATCCCCTGTCGTCCGGAAGCCGGACAATTCTGCCGGGCAGAATCCCCAGTCCTTCCACGCCCGCGCTCTCCTCACTGCTCTCGAACAAAAGTTGTAAGCCGAGACAGATGCCCAGAAAAGGCGTTCCCCTGCCTGCCACCTCTCGAATCGTGTCATCCAGCCCGTATTTATGCAGTTTTTCCATCGCGTCGCCAAAAGCGCCCACGCCCGGAAGAATGACATGGTCAGCCGCCAGAATATCCTTGCGTTCCCTTGTCACAGTGACGTTTTCCCCCAGCGCCAGCATCGCCTTTTCGACGCTCTTGATATTGCCGGCGTCATAGTCGATAACCACAGTCATATCCGTCTTTACTCCGTTCCCGCGCCTTCCAGCCTGTCTATGATCTCTTCCTCCTCCGGGAGGACGTCCTGCCTGCCTTCCGGCTGTCCCTCCTCGCCGCCGAACGCTTCTCCCGAGAGAACCGCCTGCAGACGCTGTGTATACGTCACATTATCGCCGGACGCCAGAATGTCCATCGCATCCGCCTCAGACAGCCCGTATTCGTTTGAAAGCGCCTCAAGAATCTGCTCATAGATCGCCGCGACCTCGCCTCCCACATTGAGGCTGTCCGCCTCGCCGCGCAGCTCCCGATAACGCGTCACGCCTTCCAGGAGCGCGTCCAGAGCTTCCAGCGGCATCTCCATCTTGCTGTAATTCTCATAGGAGTCCAGCTTGCGCTGCATCTTCAGAACAACGCTGCTCTTTTGCAAAAGCGCCTCGTCCTCCTCGCTCAGCTTTTTCCCGTAAAGCAGATCGTATACCTGCTCATATTGGCTCTTGTCGAACGCAATCCTTGCTTCCTGTTTCTCAAACTGCCCCGGCAGCAGCATGGTAATTACAATGATACATGCCGCGATCGTCGCGCAGAACAGAACTACGGAAATGACCTTCTTTTTGGAAATCTTCTTTTCCGGCGCCTTTGGTTCTTCCGCGACTTCCTGCTCTTTCTCTTTCTTCTTTCTTTTCTTTTCTTTTTTTGGCTTCCCAGCCTTTGCCTCGCCTTCCTCGTCGCCCTCGCCGTCTTCTGCGGCGGCGTCCTGCGCCTTCTTGCCCTTCTTATCCTTTTTCTTCTTTTCCTTCTTGTCTTTCTTATTCTTTTTCTTGGAATTTTTCTGGTCTTCCGCATTCAGCTCCGCCAGAAGCTCCTTATTCTCATCGGAGAGATTACCGATGGCGCCGACATCATCAGAATCGTTTGCCGATTCCGCGCCGTCTTGCTCGTCTTCATCTTCCTCCAGAAGAAGCGCCAGCAGCTTCGCAAAAAATCCCTGCTTTTTAGGCTCTTCCTCCGCCTTGCCATCTACGCTCTCCAGAAGGCGGTCCAGCTCGTCAACCTCGGCGTCCTCCGCGTTCGGATTCTTTTTCTTCTTTGCCTTTCTGGCCTGTTTCTCCCGCTTCTTTCTCTCTTTCTCTTCCTTTTTCTTCTCCTTTTCGGATTTGGGATTCTCCCGCTCGTCCAGTTCCTCCTGGGTGATCTCCCGAATGTCCTCAGGCTCTCCCTCCTCCGCGGGCGCCTCCTCTTCCCCGGCAAAGAAGTCAAATTCCCCGCCGCTCTCCGATTCCTCAGACATGCCGCCAAGCATCGCCATCATATCGTCGTCGACCGAAACGCCCTGATCCGACTTCTCCAGAAGGTCATTGATCTCGGACAACGCCTCGTCGCCGCCCATGCTTTCCAGAAGCGCGGATAAATCCGTGTCCTCTTCTCCTGTTTCCTCCAAGGCAAAGTGCTCTTCCTCCGCCTCCGGCGCTTCCTCCAGGGCAAAGTGTTCCTCCGCCTCCGGCGCTTCTTCCAAGGCAAAATGTTCCTCCGCCTCCGGTGCGGCTTCCTCGCTTCCCGTTTCCTCCAAACCAAGGTCACCTAAGCCAAGAGAATCCAGATTCAGATCGTCCGATGCCGGCGCTTCTGCGGCGGGTTCGGGTTCCGTCTCTTCCAAGCCAAGTTCGCCTAAGCCGAGAGAATCCAGATTCAGATCGTCCGATGCCGACATTCCCTCTTCGCTTCCCGTCTCCTCCAAACCGAAATCGTCCAGGCCGAGGGAATCCAGATTCAGATCATCAGATGCCGGCGCTTCCTCCTCGTTTCCCGTCTCCTCCAGACCCAGGTCGCCCAAGCCAAGATCATCCAAGCCGAGAGAATCCAAACTCAGATCGTCCGATGCCGGCGTTTCTTCTTCGCTTCCCGTCTCCTTCAGACCCAGGTCGCCCAAGCCAAGATCGTCCAACCCCAGGGAATCCAGATTCAGATCATCAGATGCCGACGTTGCCTCTTCGCTTCCCATCTCCTCCAGACCCAGATCATCCAAGCCAAGAGAATCCAGGTTCAGATCATCAGCCGCCGATGCCTCTTCAGACTGTCCACTCTCTTCCAATCCCAGATCCTCCAGGCCAAGGCCGTCCAGACCCAGATTTTCCAAGCCGAGATCCCCGGACATCGGATCCGCCGAGTCCACATCGCCGCCCAATCCAGCGGCAGACTCCTCCAATTCAGGGAAATCAGGCAGTGCCTCTTCCGCAGTCTCGCTTCCGTCAGGCTCGCCCGTCTCTTCCTGCACAGACGCAGTTTCCGCCTCCGCGCCGCCCATAGACGCAAACAGCGCCTCGATATCGTCCATGCTCATCACTTTATTGGCGTCTTCCGGATCGGACGCGGGCGGCGTCTCCACCGTATCCTGCACCGCGGGTGCTGTCCCGCCGGCAGCGTTTTCTCCCTCCGTCAGCGATCTCAAAAGACTGTCCAGATATTCTTCACTCGAACTCATAAGCTCTCTCCAAATAAAACTTTTTGTCTCATTTTAGCACATGCCGCTTCGTTTCACAAACATATATCTCTCCGCGCATCCCGCGTCAGGCCTGCCCGGCATCATACCACCCCAGCCAGTCAATCGGATCCTCCCTGACGGAGCAGCCTCTATCGCCGAGTTCCCCGCCGATCTGCCACAGCGCGGAGTGGATACGGTACAGAATCGCTTTTTGATTATACAGCACAATCTTCTCAAACGGAAACCGTATCACCGTCGGATATTCCATACCGACTCCTAATTCTAACACACATAGGCTCCTGTTAACAGTCCCCTGCAGCCATTTCGTGTATTTGCTCCAATTCTCCAGATAACCCTCCTCGGCATATCTGGTCACGCCCAACTGGTTAAATCTGAGCCCGGCTCCGCATTTTTCGCAGACCGGTTCCCGCAGCGCATAAAGCGGAAGTTCTTTCCTGTAATACTGAAGAACCGCCTCATAGCTCTCCTCCGGAAGCTCCGTCAGCATGTGGGAACAATTGCGGTCGCACTGCATCTTGCGAAAACCGCCGCAGGGCGTCACAATTTTTTCCCTGTCAAGCGCAGTGTCATATATGTAATCGTCCATACACAGCGAAACGACAAAATAATTTTTGCCGGCGATCATACTTTCCAGATTTTGATAGGCGCATGTCCATCTGTCCCGCCTTCTCTGCCGCAGTATCATTTTCTGCAAAAAAGGCGTGATCCAGACATACTCCTGCGCGCCGCCGGTCTCCTCCTCAATCTCGCGGTAACGCGCATCCTGAAGCAGCGCATTCCAATCGTATGCAAATTCTTCTCCCAAGCCCACCAGGACAAAATCCGCATCCCGCACCCGCGCCTGTATCTCACTCAGCCTGTCGTCAGCCATGCCAATCTCCATTCCGAAGCGCTCGCGCCGCCGGGCCTTCAGTAAATTCCCGCAGGCTCTGCTTCGCCGCCCGGCAAATCCGTGGCGCTCCGGCACTAAATTTTATCACAAAAGTCACAAAAATGAAGGCCGGGGAACCCCGACCCACATTGTTTAGGTAATATCCTACTTTACATTCAAAACCAGTTGATCTACCGTACGCACCAGATTGCCTATCTCAGGTTTGGAGAGCTGTGCGTTTGCGCCGAGGGCTTCGCCCTTTCTCTTCATCTCATCATTGACAAGCGAGGAAAAAATCACGATCGGAATATCCTTCGTCTCATCGTCCGACTTGACAAGTTTCGTCAGTCTGTGTCCGTCCATGATCGGCATCTCGATATCCGTGATGATGCACTGTACATGATCCTTCAATGTGCCTTCCTTCTTACACTCCTGAATAACATCGTACGCCTGCTGACCATTCTCGGTGTGAATCAGATTCGCATACCCCGCCTTGTGCAGAGAATCTACAATCAGCTTATTCAACAGTGGCGAATCTTCCGCAATCAGAATCGGAACATCGTTTCTGGTCCGCTCGCCCAATTCCTCTATATCCGTAAGTTTCAGTCCCGTCTCCGGATTGATATCCGTCACAATCTTCTCAAAGTCGAGTATAATGATCAGACGATCCTCGAATTTGATGATACCCGTTGAGACGCCGTCCTCCGTGGTCGATACGGTAGAACCTGGCTTGATAATGTCTCTCCACGATACACGATGGATGCCGACAACAGAATCTACATGGAACGCGATATCCAGCTTGTTAAAGTTAGTGACGATGAACAGCCCGCCCGGCTGCGTCGTACCTCTCTGAAGGCAATTCTTCAGGTCGATCGCCGTGATCATCGTATCACGCGGCATAAAGATGCCTTCAATACTCGGATGTGCATTCGGCACAGGCGTTACCGGCTGATATACGATGATCTCTTTGATCTTCGCAACATTGATGCCGTACGCATTGCCGTCCAGTTTAAATTCGAGTACCTCCAACTCATTGGTTCCGTTCTCAAGCAGAATCTTCGTATCCATGTAAACCACCTCACGTTATATAATTAGAACCCTTCAGGTGAACCTCTGTGAGATTTACCCCCAATATCATTTCAGATTGCATATCCATTTTGCCATATTTGACGAAAAAAATCTACTACAATCTCAAATTTTAATTCATTATAACATAAAAAAATGAAAAAAAAAACACTATTTGCATTTTTTTGCAAATAGTGCCTAAATCCCGAGGGACGTCCCCTCAAAACCGAACCTGAAAGATGACTGAAACAATATATTCTCTTCCGCTTTTTGCAGGATCGCTTGCGATCCTGCGAAGTTAATCGCGAAACGATTTATCTCCACGAAGAATTTTGCAGGATCGCTTGCGATCCTGCGGAGTTAGCTGCTTTGCAGCTTACTCCGAGGTTAAGCTCTCGACCGATTAGTACCCGTCAGCTCAATACATTGCTGCACTTACACCTCGGGCCTATCTACCTCGTA
>CANPXP010000046.1 GCA_947586255.1 uncultured Lachnospiraceae bacterium
GGATGCAGGATTCCTATATGCCGGCGATCAATCACGGCAGTCAGATGTACGGGGTGGAGATTCACGCCAATATCATCGAGGCGCTTCTGGAAGGCCGGACACAGCTTCCGGTTTGGCCGTTTCCTTATGCCGTCGCCGGGGCGGTTGTCTGCGGGCTGTTCTTCGCCTGTGCCGGGCGGCTGCGGCTGCGGTACTCGGCCGTACTGCTCGTGTTCCTGTCGGCGGGTTCGCTGGCGGGTTCAAAGCTGCTCTACCTGCATGGCAGGATAGCGCCGACGGTTCTTCTGCCGGCCTGTCTGTTGGTGATCTGGCTGATTCAGCTGGCGCGCGCCTATCTGGCGGAGATTACGCGCAGACGGCGGGTGGTGAGCGTGTTCCGGCAGTATGTGGCGCCTCAGGTTGTGGATAAGATCAGCAGGGACAGGGATTATGAGCTGGTGCTGGGTGGTGAGAACCGTCACGTCGCCGTGCTCTTTGTGGATATCAGAGGATTTACCGCGCTTTCGGAGAGCCTGAAGCCCGAGGAAGTGGTGGAGATCCTGAACGAATACTTAAGCCTGACGACCAAGGCTATTTTTGACAACGGCGGCACGCTGGACAAGTTTGTGGGCGACGCGACCATGGCGGTGTTCAACGCACCCTTCGATCTGGACGACTATATCTTCCGGGCGGTCTGCACGGCGTGGGATATGCGCGCTGGCGCGGCTGCGCTGTCCGAAAAGTTCCGTGAGCGCTTTGGCAAGAGTGTGTCGTTCGGAATCGGCGTCAACTGCGGCAATGCCGTGGTGGGAAATATCGGCTGCAGCTTCCGCATGGATTACACGGCGATCGGCGATACGGTCAACACAGCGGCCAGATTGGAGAGCAACGCCGCGGCGGGGCAGATACTGGTCAGCGGCGATGTCTATGAGGCGGTGAAGGAGCGGGTGGAGGCGACTCCCATCGGCGAGATACCGCTGAAGGGCAAGAGCAGGGGCGTATTCGTATATCAGATCGATCGGGTGAAAAGAGGAGAATGATGGGCGGACTTTATCTGGTGCCCGACAGGGCGGATATGGCGCGCATAGGCGCGCTGGCTGACTCTTTCGGGTGCATGCTTGAATATAACGATTTCTATGACCCGCTGGTTTTGGATGATCCGGCGGTGCAGGCGGAGACGATCGACAGCTACCGGGCGTGGCGCAGGGATTTCGGAGGAGACACGATTCACGGGGCGTTTCTGGATGTGACGATCCACAGCACAGATCCGCGGATTCGCGACGTCTCCATGCTGCGGGTGCGGCAGTCCGTGGAGATCGCGGAGCGCATGGGCGTGCGCGGGGTGGTGTTTCACACGGGCAGGCTCGCCGGTTTCCGGGAGCCGCATTATCTGGAAAACTGGCAGCAGGTCAACGGCGCCTTTTTCGGGGAGATTGCGGCTCAGCATCCGAAGCTGCAGATCTATATGGAAAATATGTTTGACGAGGCGCCGGATATTCTGGCCGGTCTGGCCGAGCGGCTCAAAGACATGCCGAACTTCGGCGTCTGCCTGGACTACGCGCACGCCATGCTCTCTCCCTGTCCGGGGCGGGAATGGGTCGAGGCGCTGGCGCCCTATATCAGGCATATGCATATCAACGACAACGATCTGCGAAACGATCTGCACCTGGCGGTGGGAAGCGGCCGCATCGACTGGCAGGAATACAGCGGCCTGATGCGGGAGTATCGGATCAACGCGTCGGTGCTGGTGGAGGTCAACGGCTATGAGGCGCAGGAGCGGTCGCTTCGATATATGAAGCGGCAGGGAATATACCCGTTTGAGAGGAATGAAGTAGTATGAGCGTACGGTACGAGGATTATGAGAAAATACTGCACATCGGTATCCGCCTTTCCACGGAGACCGACAGGAACCATATGTTGGCGGCGATCCTGGAGAGCGGCATGGAGATCACGGGCTGCGATGCGGGAACGCTGTATTTGTATGAGGATAACAGGCTGGTATTCCGGCTGATGAAAACGCTGTCCATGGGGATCGACAGGGGTTCGGACGCGGAGCCGATCGACGATATGCCGCCGGTGCCGATGATGGAGCAGAATGTATGCTCTTATGCGGCAATCCACAGGGAGACGGTCAATATTCCCGATGTGTATGACAACAGCCGGTTTGATTTCTCGGGGCCGAGGCGGTACGACAGTCTGACCGGATACCGCACGAAATCCCAGCTGGTGGTGCCGATCGAGAACAATGAAAACGAGCTGATCGGCGTGCTGCAGCTCATCAACGCGCTAGACGCGGAGGGCAGCGTCATCGCTTTTGACAGACAGTATGAGATTATCATCCGCTCCCTGGCCTCCATGGCGGCGATCGAACTGACCAATCTGTCCTATATGGAAGCGCTCAAGACGCAGATCTATTCCTTCGCGGAGGCGCTCACCACGGCAATGGAAGGGCGGACGCCCTACAATGCGCTGCACACGAGGAATGTGAGGCGGTATGTCTGCCTCTTGGCAGATCATATCAATATGCTGCATGAGCGGGGAGAGTGCGAAGAGCATATCGACGCGTCCGACAAGGAGCAGCTGATGCTGGCGACGCTGGTACACGATATAGGCAAGATGGTGGTGCCGCTCAGCATCATGAACAAAGCGACCAGACTGGAAGCGGATATGGAGAAGATCGAGGAGCGTTTCCGGCTGTTAAAGGCACTGTACAGGATCGACCTGCTGGAGGGCAGGCTGACGGAAACGGCCTGTGGAGAGGCGCTTAAGGAGCTGGATGAAGAGCTGGAGTTTGTCCGCAGGATTGACCGCATCGACTACGTGGACGACGAGGCCTATGCGCATGTGTGTGAGCTGGCAGAGAAGAAGCACATCGACGGGGAGGGCGTGGAGCTGCCCTACCTGACGGAGCGGGAGATCGCGTGTCTGAGCATCCGGAGCGGCACGCTGACCGCGGAGGAGCGCAGGGAGATGGAGAATCACGTGGTCATGACTTCAAGGATTCTGGACAAGGTGCAGTTTTATCCCGGCTTTTCCAAGGTGCCCGGCTGGGTCGGCGCGCACCACGAGTATCTGGACGGCAGCGGCTATCCGAATCACCTGCAAGGCGACGAGCTGGATTTCGAGACGCGGCTTCTGACTGTGGTAGATATCTATGACGCGCTGGCGGCGACGGACAGGCCGTACAAGGAGCCGATTCCCCAGGAAAAGGCGCTGGGGATTCTGCGGGATATGGCACGGCAGGGCAAGCTGGATGGCAGGCTGGTGGAATGGCTGGGCCAGGCGCTTGCGGATGAGCGGGAGCGGTGACGCCGCGGGAAAACGGCCGGACAGACGGCGCTGATGCGTGGCGGACCTGAAATACTGGGCAATGGAGGAAACTATGGATATTATACAGAAACTGAAAGAAGAACTGCGGGTGGAAAAGTGGCAGGTGGAAGCCGCCGTGAAGCTGATCGACGAGGGAAACACGATCCCTTTTATCGCCAGATACCGCAAGGAGGCGACGGGCTCTCTGAACGATGAGGCGCTGCGCAGCCTGGGCGAGCGACTGACCTATCTGCGAAACCTGGAGGAGAAGAAAGAGCAGGTGCTCAAGAGCATCGAGGAGCAGGGCAAGCTGACCGATGAGCTGAGAGCGCGCATTGCCGCGGCCGAGACGATGGTGGTGGTGGAAGACCTGTACCGCCCTTACCGCCCGAAGAGGAAGACCAGGGCCGGCGTGGCGAAGGAGAAAGGGCTGGACGGTCTGGCGCAGTTTATTCTGGCGCAGGAGACGACGGAGCCCATCGAGAACGAGGCGGCGAAATACATCCGCGAGGACGCCGACGAGGCCAAGGCTGTGCGGACTGCGGCGGAGGCGCTGCAGGGCGCGAAGGATATCATTGCGGAGGCGATCTCTGACGAGGCGGATTACCGTATCTATATCAGGGACATCACGGCGCAGGAGGGCAGGCTCACAAGCACGGCCAGAGATGAGAAGGCGCAGAGCGTCTATGAGACTTACTATCAGTATGAGGAGCCGATCAAAAAAGTGGCTGGGCACAGGACGCTGGCCATCAATCGCGGCGAGAATGAAAAATTCCTGACGGTGAAGATCGAGGCGCCCACGGAGCGCATTTTGCAGTACCTTCGCAAGAAGGTTATCATAAATGACAATCCTGTCACAACACCGATTCTGGAGGAGGTTATAGCCGACAGCTATGACAGGCTGATTGCGCCCGCCATCGAGCGGGAGATTCGGAACGACATGACGGAGAAGGCGGAGGACAGCGCCATCGCCGTGTTCGGGAAGAACCTGGAGCAGCTGCTGATGCAGCCGCCCATTACGGGTCGGGTGGTGCTGGGCTGGGATCCCGCCTTCCGCACGGGCTGCAAGCTGGCCGTGGTGGACGAGACCGGGAAGGTGCTGGACACGAAGGTGATTTATCCCACGGCGCCTCAGAACAAGGTGGCGGAGGCCAAGGCGGAGCTGAAACGGCTCATCAAAAAGTACAATGTGTCGCTCATCTCCGTGGGCAACGGTACGGCTTCCAGAGAGTCCGAGCAGGTCATCGTGGAGCTGTTAAAAGAGCTGGATACGCCCGTGCAGTATGTCATTGTCAACGAGGCGGGCGCGTCGGTGTACTCCGCCAGCAAGCTGGCGACCGAGGAATTTCCGAATTTCGACGTGGGACAGCGCAGCGCGGCCTCCATCGCGAGAAGACTGCAGGACCCGCTGGCGGAGTTGGTAAAAATCGACCCGAAATCCATCGGTGTAGGGCAGTACCAGCACGATATGAATCAGAAGAAGCTGAGCGAGGCGCTGGGCGGCGTGGTGGAGGACAGCGTGAACAGGGTCGGCGTGGACCTGAATACTGCCTCCGCGTCTCTGCTCGAGTATGTCTCCGGCGTGACCAAGGTGATTGCCAGAAATATCGTGGACTATCGTGAGAAAAACGGCAGGTTCAAGAACCGGGCGCAGCTTCTGAAAGTGGCGAAGCTGGGGCCGAAGGCCTACGAGCAGTGCGCCGGATTCCTGCGCATCACGGACGGCGACAATCCTCTGGATGCTACCGGCGTGCATCCCGAATCCTACGAGGCCGCACGGAAGCTGATGGACAGGCTGGGGCTGACCATGGAGGACGTCAGGGAGGCGCAGAAGAAAGCGGCAGCGGGAAAGAAGCCCGGCAGCGCGGAGAAGCCTGCGAAAGAAAAAAAGAAGCCGCAGCAGAAGAAGATAGTCATCCGCAACACCGACACCGCCATGGGCAAAGCGCTGGCGGCGGCCATGGGCGGCGTGACGCTGGAAAACAATAACGACACGAGTGTCGGATCTGCAAAAAGCGCGGCGGACAGTGCAGAGACTGCAGCTGGAAGTCTGGAGAAGAAGATCAGGGACAAAAAGAAACTGGCGGAGGAACTGGGCGTCGGTGAGATCACGCTGACGGATATTCTGAAGGAGCTGGAAAAGCCGGGGCGTGACCCACGTGAAGACATGCCCGCCCCGATCCTGCGGAGCGACGTGCTGGACATGAAAGATTTAAAACCCGGCATGATTCTGAAAGGGACGGTGCGCAACGTCATCGACTTCGGCGCGTTTGTGGATATCGGCGTACATCAGGACGGCCTGGTGCACATCTCCCAGATCACGGACAGGTACATCAGACATCCGCTGGAGGCGGTCAGTGTGGGCGACGTGGTGGACGTGCAGGTGCTTTCCGTGGATCTTGCGAAGAAGCGCATAGGCCTAACCATGAAGATCAAACAGGACACGGCGCCGCAGGGATGACGATGTTTGAGGCGAAAAAGATTATGAAGGAAGACAGTGCGCAATATTTCAGCAACAGAGCATGTCAGTACTTCCCCTGCCATCAGGCGGCGGACGGGGAGGATTTCAACTGTTTGTTCTGCTATTGTCCCCTCTATGCGCTGGGCGATCAGTGCGGCGGTCATTTCCGCTACACCGATAAAGGGGTTAAGGACTGTACGGCATGTACGATTCCGCACAGTGCGGGCGGTTACGAGTATGTGATGACACATATTCGCGCCGTCACCGAGATGACGCGCAGGCGGGAGGCGGAGGAGCAGCGGAATCAGCAGGTTGAAGAGTGAGTGATGCGGCCGCGCGGCGCGGATCTGTCGTGCTTTGCGTGGAATTGAAGATCGACACGGGAGACGGTCTGCGCATGCCGGCGCGGGTTGACGCATGGGGCGGCCTGTGCTATGATAGTCACCGTGATAATTGAATAGGCAGTCGGTGCCGCTGTGTCGGAAATGCCGGACAGAGTGTGTGACAGGGCTCGGTCGAAGGGCCGGGGAGAGTCAGGACCGTGTCCGGCGCAGTGTCCGATGGCAGCGGGTAAAAGGGAAGCAGGTGCAAGTCCTGCACGAACTCGTCACTGTAAACAGGGAGCGCGGCGCCTGTGTGGAAAACACAGTCACTGGGAAGAAAGCAAATTTGTGGCGGAATTTGGAAATTTGCGAAGCAAATTTACTTCCCGGGAAGGCGGCGTCACACGATGATCTGCAAGTCAGGAAACCTGCCGATGGCCGGTACGGAGACGACAGTCTCAGACCACGAGTCATTGGTTGTACGTTATTTTCGCGGGCAATGCGCCGGGCACCGCGAGGTCTTTTTGTGTGCGAATCCTTTGCCGCAGTGGTATGAGAACTGCGGCGGAGGATTTTTTTACGTGACACACATTAAGGAGGGACATCATGAAGAAGAGAAGCATCGGTATTGTGCTGGCGGCGTCGCTGGCGTGCGCTGTGTTTGTGGCGGGCTGCGGCGGCAGTGGAGTGGCGCAGACGCAGGAGAGTGAAGCGCAGACGGAGGCAAACGGGGCGGCCGCGGAGAGCGGTGAAACTGCGGACGCCGCATCGGATCAGGAGGCGGCGGACGAGGTCGCGGCGCTGATCGACGCGATCTACGTGCAGCGAAGAACGGACGAGACGGACGCCCAGTGCGCCCGGGCAAAGGAGGCCTGGGATGCGCTGACGGACGCGCAGAAAGCGCTGGTGTCGGGGGAGTTTGCGGATCCGGATTACTTCGGCCGGGATACGGGCGACGCCTCCGGAGATGATCCGCGCAATCAGGATGATATCGGGGAAAATGAGATTCTGGTGGTGAGCTTCGGAACCTCTTTTAACGACAGTCGTGTCAGCGATATCAAGGGCATCGAGGACGCGATCGCAGCGGCGAATCCCGACTGGTCTGTCAGGCGCGCTTTTACCGCGCAGATCATCATCAATCACATACAGGCGCGCGACGGAGAGTTTATCGACAATATGGATCAGGCGTTGGAGCGCGCGGCGGCAAACGGTGTGAAGAACCTGGTGGTGCAGCCGACGCATCTGATGCACGGCGCGGAGTACGACGAGCTGATGGACGCGCTGGCGGCCTACGTGGATCGCTTCGAGTCGGTGAAAGTCGCGGAGCCTCTTCTCGGCGAAGTGGGTGAAGATGCGACCGCGGTCAACGCGGACAAGGAGGCTGTGGCGCTGGCGATCACAGACGCAGCGGTGCGGGATGCGGGCTACGACAGTCCGGACGCGGCGAGAGAGGACGGTGCGGCTTTCGTATTCATGGGACACGGCACGGCCCACACGGCGAAGGTGTCCTACAGCCAGATGCAGACGCAGATGATCGAACTGGGCTGTACGAATGTGTTCATCGGTACGGTGGAAGGAGAGCCGGAGGAGACTTCCTGCGAGGCGGTGATCGACGCGGTGGCGCAGGCCGGTTACAGGAAAGTGATTTTGCGTCCGCTGATGGTGGTGGCGGGCGATCACGCGAACAACGATATGGCCGGTGAGGAAGCGGATTCCTGGGCGAGCATGTTCGAGACGAGCGGATGCTTTGACAGCGTGGAGACGCAGATTTCAGGCCTGGGCGCGATACCGGAGATTCAGGCCATCTATGTGGCGCACACGGCGGCGGCAGCCGAACTGCAGGGGCAGCAGTCGAAGCTGCCGGGCACTGCGGTGACGGACGGCGTATACACGGCACGGTTTCAGACTGACAGCAGTATGTTTAAAGTGAATGAGGCCTATGACGGCAAAGGCACGCTGACGGTGCAGGACGGGGAGATGACGATTCATATCTCGCTCGCCTCCAAAAATATTGTAAACCTTTATTCTGGGCTTGCGGCGGATGCGGAGAAAGAGGGCGCTAAGGTACTGGAACCCACCACGGACACGGTGGTTTACGCGGATGGTACGACAGAGGAAGTGTACGGCTTCGACGTGCCTGTGCCGGCGCTCGATACGGAGTTTGATCTGGCGATTCTCGGTAAGAAAGGCACGTGGTACGATCATAAAGTCAGCGTCTCCGAGCCGCTTCCGCTTTCGGATGTGGAGAAGCCGATGGCGGAGCGGAGCACGGATGGTGCGGATGGAAGCAGCGTACAGAACAAGGATACGGGCAGCGCGCAGGGGAAGACTGGCGATCTGAAGGATGGCACATACAGCATTGCGTTCACTTTTGCGGGCGGCAGCGGCAAGGCCGAGCTTCTCTCACCCGCCGAGCTCATCGTCAAGGACGGTAAGATGACGGCCAGAGTGGAATGGAACAGTCCCAACTATGATTATATGATCGTGGACGGCGAGAAGTATCTGCCTGTCAGCAAGAGCGGCAATTCCGTGTTTGAGATTCCCGTGGCGGCGCTTGATAAGGAACTTACCGTGATTGGAGACACGGTGGCGATGAGCACACCCCATGAGATCGAGTACACGCTGACTTTTCATGCAGATACGCTGGAATGAGGCTTTTGAGGGATTGTAAGGTTGAATGAAAATTTGGGTACTCTGGGCAGATATCCTGCGACGTGATGTTTTGATAAACGAAAAAACGTTTTGATTAAATTCAAATTTAACTTGCGTTTTTCTCCGTGGCGTGATAAGGTAGAAACATGAAATTAATTCTCGCACAATAAATTTCTAAAATTCATGTGCGATACACCGGAAATCGCGGTGTCTGGCTTTTCGCCAAGATTTCATAACACTATTGTTTATCCGGCGGAAAGCGGTTCCTTCCGTCGGCGTCACATCAAAGGAGGAAAGAAAAATGGTAGACCACGAAATGCTTTCGGCAATATCGGATTTGCTGGAAGAGAAACTGGAAGAAAAGTTGGAAGAGAAACTGGAGCAGAAGTTTGATGAGAAGCTCCATCCGGTCTATGACAGACTGGATCATCTGGAAGCGGATATGCATGAGATGATACCGCGCCTGGACCATCTGGAAGCGGACGTGCATGAGATAATGCCGCGCCTGGATCATCTGGAAGCGGATGTGCATGACATAATACCGCGGCTGGACCATCTGGAAGCGGACGTGTATGAGATGATGCCGCGCCTGGATCATCTGGAAGCGGATATGCATGAGATGATACCGCGGCTGGGCCATCTGGAAGTGGATGTGCATGACATAATACCGCGGCTGGACCATCTGGAAGCGGATGTGCATGACATAATACCGCGGCTGGACCATCTGGAAGCGGATGTGCATGAGATGATGCCGCGGCTGGACAAGCTGGAAACGGATATGCGTTATGTCAGAGTTGTGCAGCTTGAGAATGGCGTGATACCGAGACTGAACACAATTGAAGCGTGTTATTTAGATACTTCAAGAAGGTATCTGGAGAAAACGGAGCAGATGGATAATATGGTTGCTGATATTGTGGTTCTGAAGAATGTCGTTTCCGGACACAGTGAAGTGTTGCAGCAAATGCAGAGCTAGAGAGAGTATAACAGTGCGGAGAATGCAAAAATACCCTTGCATCATTCGCCGGCAGGGTGTATACTTCCTTATAGCAAAAAAATATAGCAGAAAAAATTCTTCGGGGTCGGGTGCAATTCCCTACCGGCGGTATAGTCCGCGACCCGGTGCAGCGTGAGCGCATCGGCTGATTTGGTGAGATTCCAAAACCGACAGTACAGTCTGGATGAGAGAAGAAACGGCAGTATTTCGCGTGCGCGTCATGTGGAATCTGTTTCTTTGGCAGGAAAGCCCCGGAACGATGTTTCGGGGCATTTTTTATGCGTTCGGAGACTTTTTTCGGAATGGAGGAAAAGAGTGATATGACTAACGGATTATGGCAAAGTATCAGGGACAACGTGATTTTCGTGCTGGTGAGCCTTGTCGTGGCGGTGGGGTTGTTCCTGATCGCCTACGCGGCGGAGAAGTACGTGCACAGGCGGGACGGCGTCAAGGAGCGCATCCTGAGCACCAGAAAGGTCGCGATGATCGGTCTGTTCTCGGCGGTGGCGCTGGTGCTGCACCTGATTGAGTTCCCGATTCCTTTTCTGGCGCCCTCGTTCTATGAGATGGATTTCAGCGAGATTCCGGCGCTGGTCGGCGCGTTCGCCTTCGGCCCGGTGGCAGGCGTGATGATCGAGTTCTGCAAGATTTTGCTGAAACTGGTGATCAAGGGAACGAGTACCGCTTTTGTGGGAGACCTGGCCAATTTTCTGATCGGCTGCAGCCTGGTGCTGCCCGCGTCGATTATCTATATGCTGCACAAAACCAGGAAAACGGCGGTGCTCTCCTGTGTGGCCGGCGGTGTGTGCATGACGGTGTTCGGCACGGCTTTTAACGGCATTTATCTGCTTCCCGCTTTCTCGGCGCTGTTCGGGATGCCGCTTGATGCGATCATTGGCATGGGGGCGGAGATCAATGGCAGCATCCACAGCGTCACGACGTTTGTCTGCTTCGCCGTGGCGCCTTTCAACATCATCAAGAGCGTGGCGGCCTCCGTCGTCACCATGCTGATTTACAAGCCCCTGAGCCCGATTTTAAAGAGCGCGCAGTTGCCGGCAAAGCATCGGGCTGCGGAGAAGGCGGAGAGCTGAGCGGTCGGTGAATGGATAAGACATACCGGGTAAGACATATTTAGAGATTCTTTAGAGAAAGTCCTGTTATGATGAATGTCAAGAGTACAGTGAATCCGCAGTGGACGTTTCCGCCGTCTTATGACGGCGGAGCGTCTGTGGGAGGGTATGGATGGCTAGGCATAACACAGGCGTGAAGCATCGAAGGGACACGCGGGCTTTCTTTCTTTTTGCGGCGCCCGAATTCGCGGGCGTTCTTATTTTCGTGCTGCTTCCCTTTCTCGACGTGACGGGGCGTTCTTTCCGGACGGTGGTGACGGGGCGCTTCGTCGGGTTTGACAACTATGCCACCGTCTTTGCCAATCAGGCGTTCCGGCTGGCTGTGAAAAATACGTTTCGCTTCACGCTGGTCTGTATACCGCTGCTTGTTCTGATCGGGCTTGTGATCGCGTATCCGGTCAGCAGGATGAGGAGCGCCGGCGTCGTCAAGTCACTGTATCTGTTTCCGCTGGCGATGCCGACGGCAACTGTTGTCATCGTGTGGAAGTTTGTATTCTGCCGGCAGGGTGCGCTGAATCTGCTCCTGACGAAGCTGGGAGCGTGGAGCGGCCTGTGGGGTGAGGTGCGCACGGACTGGCTGGGAACGGGCGTCTCTTTCTGGGTGCTGGTATTCAGCTATATCTGGAAAAACGCGGGCTACACCATCGTCCTGTGGCTGGCCGGCATTCTGGGGATTCCGCATGAGCTCATGGAGGCGGCGCGGGTGGACGGCGCGTCCGAGAGACAGTGCTTTCTGCGGATTGTGTTGCCGAATCTGAAGGGGAGTCTCTATACCATCGTGATTCTCTCCTTTCTCAACTCCTTCAAAATCTACAGAGAAGCCTATCTGGTGGCAGGCTCCTATCCGGAGCAGGACATGTATCTGCTGCAGCATCTGTTCAACAACTGGTTCGTGAATCTGGATTTCGACAAGATGGCAGCGGCTACGGTCTGTGTGGGCGGCTTTCTCTTTGCGGTGATCATTCTGCTGCAGCGGCTCTGGGACAGACGATAAATGTGGGAAGCGAAGACGGGTTTGGTGATTCCGGCCGCATAGGAAGGCGTCGTATATGAAAAAGCAATATAGTTTACATAATATCACAAAATGCGGAAAAGAGGTAAAGAGCGGCATCACGACGCTTTTGCTTCTCATGCCGACGCTTCTGGTCTGCCTGCCGATCCTTCTTTTGGTGACCGGCTCCGTGATGAGCGACGGGGAACTGCAGCGGCATCTTGCGCCGGTCTTTGCGGGCGGGGAGGCGTTTGTGAGCTGGCAGCTGGTGCCCGACTATCCCACCTTCGGACATTACGGGAAGCTGCTCTTTGTGACGCCGCAGTTTTTTGTGCTGTTCTGGAATTCTGTCAGGCTGGTGGGGTTGATCCTGCTCGGGCAGCTGATTGTGGGCGTTCCGGCGGCGTGGGCCTTTGCGGTATATCAGGCGCGGGGCAGTCGGGCACTGTTCGCCTTCTATATCGTGCTGATGCTGCTTCCCTTCCAGGTGACGATGCTGTCCAGCTATCTGGTGTTACATGAGCTGCACATGCTGGACACGCCGCAGTCGGTGATCCTGCCGGCAGTCTTCTCGACGTTTCCCGTATTTCTTTCCTACGGAGGTTTTCGGGCAATCCCGGCGCAGCTCTTTGAGGCGGCGCGGATCGACGGGGCGTCGGAGTGGCGGATCTTCTGCTCGATCGGGCTGCCGCTTGGCAGGAGTGGCTTGCTGTCGGCTATGGTGCTGGGCTTTCTGGAGTACTGGAATATGATGGAGCAGCCGATGGCTTTTCTGGAGGATAAAGCGCTGTGGCCCCTGTCCCTGTACCTGCCGGAAATCACCTGGCAGCAGGCGGGCAACGCATTTGCGGCGTCGATTATCACTCTGATCCCGGCGGTGTTCGTCTTCGTCTGGGGGCAGGACTATCTGGAGCAGGGCATTGTTTTTTCGGGATTAAAGGAGTAGGCGTGGGCTGTGAACAGAGGTGTCGGTGTCAGAGTAACCGGACCGGAGCGGTTATGGTCGGAGGAAATGAGCGTGGAAGAGAAGAGAAAGAAAAGGATCCTGGCGGCGTTTGCGGCGTTTCTGGTGTTTATGTGGCTGTGTACGGTGATCTCTAAGAGCGTGTACGGCTCACAGCTGCCGATCGTGAGCACGGTGTCGGCCGAGCAGAAGTACATCGAGCATATCGTGGAGGCGGACGGTATCGTGGAGGCGGGGGACAAGATCCCTGTGACGGCGATGAACGGCCTGCGGGTTGACAGGCTGGCGGTGCAGTCGGGCGACCGGCTGGAGGAGGGCGACGTCATTCTGACAGTGGATACGGGCGATCTACAGGAAATGATAGCGGACAGGCAGACGGAGATCGCCAAGCTGCAGACACAGATTGACGCAATTGTGCAGAATCAGGAACTCGACAGACAGAAGAAGGAGCTGGAGGAGCAGCGCGCCAGAGAGGACTACGAGGAGATTGCTAGACATGAGGATGATCTGGTGGGGCGGGCAGCCGAGGCATACAGCCAGGTTGAGTATGAGATAGATAAGCAGCGCAACGCGGAGAGAGAGCGACGGCGCAAAGAGGAGGAGGAAAGAAAGGCAGCGCAGCGTGAGAATGACCCGGAGGGCGCAGGGGAATATGAAGAAGAGCCTCAGGAGGATTATGCGGAAGAGATTCCGGACAGCCCGGTTGACGAGGCGCTGTATGAGGAACTGCAGCAGGCGGCCTACGCGGAGGCAGATGCCAGATGGCAGCGCGACAACGCCGTGAAGGATGCCGAGAGAGAGGTGGAGGACGCCGCCGCGCCGGACAGTGCGGACGCGTCTCTGGAGGTGAACCGTCTGGAACTTGCCTCTCTGCAGGAGGAAATCGCGCGTTTTCAGGAGATTCTGGATGCGGAGGGACAGATTCGGACGCCCCGGGGAGGTCTGGTTACGGACGTCTATGTGGACGTCGGCGGGCGGACGAGTGACGCGGCGGTTCTGCTGCTGGCGGACGAAGCCGTGCCCTGTCGCTTTAAGACGGTCATCTCGCAGGAACAGAAGAAATACGTGAGCCTGGGGGATGCGGTGCAGCTGAAGCTGGACGGCAGCAGGGAGAAGGACGCGGCGGTCGATTATCTGGCGGAGAGCGATACCGCGCCGGGCAGCTATGACGTCTACATTGATCTTCCCGAGGGCGTCGGCGCACCAGGGCTGTCGGGGACGATGAGACTGTCCGAGAGCGGGGAGAAGCAGTCCTGCTGTGTGCCGGCGGAGGCGGTGCATATCGTGAACGCCAGAAGCTATGTCTATGTGGCGCGGGAGCGGGAAGGGATTCTCGGGAAGGAGTACTATGCCTCGGAGCTCAATGTGAAAATTCTGGATCAGAACGACAGCTGGGTGGCGGTGGAAGGCGCGTTGGATGGCGACAGCCGCGTGATCGTTTCCTCCACGAAGGAACTGGAAAACGGCGCGGCGGTCAGACTGGAGGAGGAGTGATATCGGGGAGGCTTCGGCTTTGCTGCCTGAATATAAATAGGGATGCCGTCGGAAAATATGCTTTTCTAAACAGTCAGAACGATATATAATGTCATTATGGAAATGATAAGGAAGGCTGGGAGGAGACAATCATGGGTATTGTGATCAAAAACGCGCTGGCGGTTCTGCCGCAGGGAGCGGAGGACGCCGTACGGGAGACGGACATTTATATCGAGAAAGACAGAATCGCGGGAATCGGGGCGAGGCCCGACGGTTTCGTTGAGGACAAGGTAATCGACGGCACAGACAAGCTGGTGATACCGGGGCTTGTCAACTGTCACACGCACTCCTATATGTCCTTTATGCGCAACGTGGCGGACGATCTCTCCTTCATGGACTGGCTGTTCGGCACGATCGATCCCATCGAACAGCAGATGACGGACGAAGACACTTATTGGGGCGCGAACCTCGCGATCATCGAGATGATGAAGAGCGGCACGACCTGTTTTAACGATATGCAGATGAATATTCACCAGACCACCCGCGCCGTCAAGGAGACGGGGATGCGCGCCGTGATCAGCAGAGGACTGGTGGGAAGCGGCGATGACGAGGACGGACAGATGCGGCTCAGGCAGGCCTACGAGGAGAGGGACGCGGCGAAAGACTGCGACAGACTTTCCTTTGTACTCGGCCCTCACGCACCCTACACCTGTGACGAGGCGTATCTGAAGATCGTTGCGGCCGAGGCGAAGAAGAACGGCATGGGTATCCATATGCACCTGTCGGAGAGCGAGAGTGAGATGGAGCAGATTCGCGAGAAGTACGGCTGCAGCCCCATTGAGCTGGCGGACAGATGCGGTCTTTTCGACGTGCCCGCGGTGGCGGCGCACTGCGTGCAGATCGACGAGGCGGACATGGATATCCTGAAGCGGAAAAATGTCAGCGTAGTGACCAACCCCGCAAGTAACATGAAGCTTGGCAACGGTTTCGCACCGGTCGGCAGAATGCTGGAGAAGGGCATCAACGTCTGCCTCGGCACGGACGGCGCGGCCAGCAACAACTGCCTTAACATGTTCCATGAGCTGAGTCTGCTCACGCTGATTCACAAGGGGACGGGCAGGACGCCCCAGTGCGTCAGCGCGAAGGAGGGCTTCCGCATCGCCACGATCAACGGTGCGCGGGCGCTCGGCATGGAGCGGGAGATCGGCAGCATCGAGGTCGGCAAGAAGGCCGATCTGGCGATCCTCGACCTGAACACCCCATCCCTCACACCCAGAAACAACCTGATCGCTGCACTCTCCTACTCCGCCAACGGTTCAGAGGTGGACACGGTCATCATCGATGGCAGGGTGACGATGGAGCACAGGAAGATTCTGACCGTGGACGAACAGCTCGTCTATCGCAAGATTCAGGAGATCATCGTGCGGATGGGGCTGGATAAGAAGGTGTATTGAGGCTGAATATTATTTTGTCAGAGTGAAACAATTCCCACATCCTGTTTTTCAGCATTGTAAATCCGGCAGTTTTTGATTGATATATGCAGTCTATCAGAGATAGATTGTATATTGACACATGGGTCTATCTGTGGTAGACTACATAACAACATATCGGTCTATCTATGATAGACTACATAATGGCCTATAGGTCTATCTAAAATAGACTGTATAATAACATAATAGTCTATCTACAATAGATCAAAGCGCCGGCGCATCAGCCGTCGAAGCAAAAACTACCGGAAGGGAGCAAAATCATGATGAAGGAGTACAAACTGGCCAAGCTGGAAGCGCGTTTCGCCGATCTGATCTGGGAGAGGGAGCCGATTGCCTCACCGGAGCTGGTGAAGCTGTGCGAGAGAGAATTCGACTGGAAGAAATCGACCACCTACACGGTGCTTAAGAAGCTGTGCGACAGAGGCATTTTTCAGAATGAAAACGCGACGGTGACTTCCCTGATGACGCGGGAAGAGTTTTACGGCCACAAGGGCAGAGAGTTCGTGGAGGATTCTTTCGGTGGTTCGATTCCGCGCTTCCTGGCGGCTTTTATGGGCGGCAGGAAGCTGACGCCGAAGCAGGCGGCGGAGATCAAGGAGATGATAGACAGCTTTACGGAGGAACAGCCATGAGCATCAGCATGATTTTCATGAAAATCTGCGGCATGAGCCTCACAGCGTCCTACTGTATCGCGGTAGTGATTCTGCTGCGGCTTCTGCTGTGCAGGCAGCCGAAGATTCTTTCCTATCTGCTGTGGAGCGTCGTGCTGTTCCGTCTGCTGTGTCCGGTATCGATCACGGGCGCATACAGCCTCGTGCGGTCAGAGGTCAGCCAATTTTCGTGGGAACAGTCCGCAGCGGCTTCGGAGGACGGGGCGGCTCTGCGGCGGGTGGCGGAGCGCAGAACAGGAGATATGGAGAGCGGCGAAGGACAGACAGCGGGTATATTGGACAGAGAGGCTCCGTATGCTGTCGAGCAAGATGGAAACGCTGCGATGAGGCAGCTGTTCGTGATCGGCAGCCGGATCTGGCTGACCGGTGTAACAGCGCTTGTGGCGCACAGCCTGTTTGCCGCTGCGCGCCTGCGTCGGGCGCTGCGGGGTGCATCGGCTGTCTGCGCGGATGAGCAAAAAGGAACGACGGTGTATGAGGCGGCGGGGCTTGGCACGCCTCTTGTGTTTGGCGTTCTCATGCCGCGCATCTATCTGCCAGCGGGAATGAAAGACAGAGAACGGCAGCTTGTGCTGGCGCACGAGCGCGTGCACATTGCGCGCAGGGATTATCTGTGGAAACTGCTGGCGTGGGGCGCGGTGTGCCTGCACTGGTTCAATCCGCTTGTCTGGCTGGCGTACAGGCTTGCGGAGGCGGATATGGAAATGTCCTGCGATGAGGCGGCGCTGGCGCGGCTCGGCCGTGAGGTGCGCAAGGAGTACGCCGAGGCGCTTCTATCTCTCTCCTGTGCGGAGGGAAACAGAGGAGGCTGTCCGACTGCTTTCGGGGAGAATGCGGTGAAAGGCAGGATCAGACACCTTTTACATTATAAAAAAAGGACTGCCATTGCGGTGACAGCGGTGTCACTTCTTCTGTGCGCGGTCGCGGTGGGGTTGGCAGTGAATCCGCGGCGAAGAGATGATGCGGCAGCGGAGCAGGAAAGCTTTGTGGAGGCCTATGCCGAGGCGTTCTGCAACAGAGACGGTGATGCGCTGGTGAATCTGTACACCGACGAGGCGGCGGCTTATGCCAATATCATAGAACTGGATCGGACGGAGGGCGGATATACGTTCGGTTTCTCCAGCCCGTGGCCGGAGGACTACCGTTTCCTGATCGGGGAAAGCAGCGATGAGAAAGACAGGGGGACGGCGGCGGACAGGGATACCGTGCAGGCGGAGATCTGGTACTATGCGTGGACTTCCGACCCGCACATTGCCGTGTGGAAGGAACGGATCACTCTGCGGGAGACGGCGGAAGGCTGGCGGGCTGTGGACAGCGAATTCACCTGGCTGGACAGCATCTTCACGGCGGAGCAGTTTAAAGAGGCATACTATTGGCCGGACCGGGAAGGGTACGGATGTGCGGACTATGTGCGGCGCGGGTTCGTGGAGGCGATCAATGAGCAGACGGCATATGATGCGGAAGCGGGCGGCGCAGACCGCAATGCGGTCTACAGAGAGCCGCAGACGGCTGTGCCGTGGATCCTGAACCTGACGGGCGGCGAGAGCAGGCTGGCGTACCGCAGTTCGAATGGAGAGACAGTCGTGGTCTATACCTTTGCGGACGGCAGTCAGGTCAACATCCCCGCCTACGACGCTAATTTTGACGGCGCGACGGAGGCTTATGCGGCGGAGGGGAACCGGGTTTATGAGAGGCAGGGAAATCCGGAGACGGATGAGCCGGACCATGACGCGGACGGAGGGGCGGATGACGCCGTGATGCGGAATGGGGATCTCGCCAATCGGGAGGTCTGGGTCGTCCCGGGATTCTGGTCGGGGTACTGAGCGTAAGATGCAGACGCAGGGCGGGAAAACATCACTCGTTTTTCTCCCCTTGCACTTCCCGGGAATTTCAGTATAATAGAGAGTAAGGTAAAAGCACCTACAATGTAGGTGCTTTCTTATGAGGGAGAGATTTCTTAAATGGAAACGGAATTCGACGTCAGGATCACCGCAAATATTCTATATGACTATATGCTGCACCACACCTACAGCAGTCTGCCGGGGATTATGGGCTCGATCGTGGGCGTGCTGATGCTGATTCTCTTCGCGTCCAACAGGCAGCCGCTGTGTCTCGTCATCGGCGCGGTGATTCTGCTCTATTTGCCCTGGACGCTCTTCATCAAATCCAGGCAGCAGGCGCTCTCCACGCCGGCTTTTCGGAAACCTCTGCACTACCGGCTGTCCGACGAGGGCATTGCGGTATCCCAGGACGATACGACGGAGCAGATGGGCTGGGACGGCATGGTGAAGGCGGTGTCCACGCTTCACAGCATCGTGGTGTATACGACGCCGGTCAACGCCTGCATTTTTCCGAAAAAGGATCTGGGCGACAGCAAATACAAGGTGATCGAGATCATCTCCGCCCATATGCCGCCAAAGAAAGTGAAGATCAGAGGCTGAGGAGCGGCGGCGTATGCCGAAGCGGCGGAGTATGAAGGCGGGAGGATGATATGGAGCACGCAGAGACGCACAGCGCCGAAGAGACATATGAGCTCGGCCGCAGGATCGGGCAGCAGGCGAAGGCGGGGGAGGTCTACACGCTGATCGGCGATCTGGGAGCTGGCAAGACCGTCTTTACGCAGGGCTTTGCGGCAGGGCTGGGTATTGCGGAACCGGTGAACAGCCCTACTTTTACCATTCTGCAGATTTATGACGGCGGGCGGCTGCCTTTTTACCATTTCGATGTGTACCGGATCGGCGACGCGGCGGAGATGGACGAGATCGGCTATGAGGAGTATTTCTACGGGGACGGGGTCTGTCTGGTCGAGTGGGCGAATCTCATTGAAGAGATTCTGCCGCCGGCGCACAGGAGAGTCACGATTGAGAAAGACCCGACGCAGGGCTTCGATTACCGCAGGATTACGGTCGAGGAATGCACGGAGGCTTAGGCATGAAAAAGAGATGCACGGCGCGGACTGGGACTAAGGCGGGCGCGCTGCACAGTGAGGCTTGTGAGAGATGAAGATACTGGCGCTGGACAGTTCCGGGCTGGTGGCGAGCGTGGCGCTTGCACAGGACGATACTTTAATTGCGGAATACACCATACAATATAAAAAGACGCACTCCCAGACGCTGCTTCCCATGCTGGCGGAGATCCGGGACATGGTGGAGTTAGATCTGTCCACGGTGGACGCGATTGCGGTGGCGGCGGGACCGGGTTCCTTCACCGGACTGCGGATTGGGGCTGCGACGGCCAAGGGGCTGGCGTTCGCGCTGGAAAAGCCGATCGTTCCCGTGCCGACGTTAGACGGGCTGGCCTACCAGATGTACGGCACGGACGCGCTGGTGTGCCCCATCATGGATGCGAGGAGAAGTCAGGTCTACACAGGCGTCTATGCGTTTGAGGACAATGGGAATGGATATGACATGAATGTCATAAAAGAGGCCCGCGCCGTCTCCTTCGATGAGATTGCGCAGGAGCTGAACCGGATCGGGTGGAAAGTCATCTTTGTCGGCGACGGCATTCCCGTCTTCAGAGAGCGGATGAAGGAATTGCTGCAGACGCCCTACTCCCTGGCACCGGCGCATCGCGGCAGGCAGTCGGCGGCTTGCATCGCGGCGCTCGGAGCGCTGTACTATGCGCAGGGCAGGGCGGTGAGCGGCGAGGCGTACGCGCCCGAATACCTGCGGTTGTCACAGGCGGAGCGGGAGCGGCAGGAGGAAGAGGCGCGCCGTAGAAAGGAAGCGGCCGGCTGGCAGGAGAAGGAAGCCTGCGCCCCAGAGACGGCGAAAGTCCTGTACCGCAGAATGACGCCTGCGGACGTGCCTGTGATCAGCAGGTTGGAGGAGGAGACCTTTTCCATGCCCTGGTCGGCACAGGATTTCCTGGAGATGATCGGCAAGGAGGACGTCCGGTATTATGTGGCGGAGCAGGACGGCCGGATTCTGGGCGGCTGCGGCGTGCTGATGGTCGCCGGCGAGGGCAATATCACCAACGTTGTGGTCGCGCCTGAGGCGAGGAATAAGGGCGTCGGCACGGCGATGCTTGCACATCTCATGGAAGAGGGCAGGCGGGAGGGGCTGACGGCCTATACGCTGGAGGTCAGGGTGAGCAACGCCGCCGCGATCCATGTGTATGAGAAGCTGGGTTTCGTGTCGGAGGGAATCCGCCCCGGTTTCTACGAGAAGCCGAAGGAGGACGCCGTGATCTTCTGGAAGAGGTAGGAAGTGTATGGAACAATTACCACTGTTGTTACGGACTTTGTTTGATAAAATGAAGGCATAGCGAATCGGTAACATTACAGGAGGTTTGTCATGCGCGTTTATTCGGAACAAAAAGAATTGATACAGGTTGTCTGCAACGGCTGTCGGAAAAATCTGGCAGTGGAAAACGGATTTCTCAGAGAGGAATGCGTCAGCGTGGAGCATGATTTCGGTTTCTTCGGAACGAAGGACGGTCTCAGCCACAGGTTTGATCTGTGCGAAGACTGCTATCGGAAGCTGACAGAAGCCTTTGCGATCCCGGTGGAAGAATGGGAGAGAAAAGAGTTGCTCTGAGCAGCCTGGACAATCCGGAATAGGAGCACATATGTTGGATATCTGCTTATTGGGCACGGGCGGTATGATGCCGCTGCCGCACAGGTGGCTCACCTCGCTGATGGCGCGGTACAACGGGACAGGCATACTGATCGACTGCGGCGAGGGCACGCAGATCGCGCTGAAGGAAAAGGGATGGAGCCCGAAGCCCATCGGCATCATCTGTTTTACGCATTATCACGCGGATCACATCAGCGGGCTGCCGGGAATGCTGCTGACGATGGGCAACGCCGAGCGCACGGAGCCGCTTCTGCTGATCGGGCCGAAGGGTCTTGTCAAGGTGGTCGGCGCGCTGCGTGTGATCGCGCCGGAACTTCCCTTTGAGGTAAACTGTTTGGAACTTACGGAGGCGGAGCAGTCGATCGCGTTCGACGGTTTTCGCATCGAGGCGTACAGGGTGAACCACAATGTGCTCTGTTACGGCTACAATATTGTGGTGGAGCGCACCGGCAGATTCGACGTCTCCAAGGCGGAAAAACTCAAAATTCCCATAAATTACTGGAAGCGTCTGCAAAAAGGTGAGATAATAGAGACACAGGAAGGCACTTTTACCCCGGATATGGTGCTGGGAGCGCCGCGCAGGGGATTGAAGGTGACGTACTGTACGGACACCAGGCCGACGGAGAGCATTGTGCGAAACGCGGCCGGGGCGGATCTTTTCATCTGTGAAGGTATGTACGGCGAGCCGGAGAAGCAGAAGAAGGCGAGAGAGTATAAGCACATGACTTTTCGGGAGGCGGCGGAGCTTGCCAGAAAAGCGCAGGTGAAGGAACTCTGGCTGACGCATTACAGCCCCTCGCTCGTCCGGCCGGAGGATTATATGCAGGAAGTGCGGAAAATCTTTCCGAATGCGGCGGCGGCGAAGGATGGCAGAAGCACGGAGCTGATGTTTGAAGAAGATTGAGAACTGATTTACAGTATTCGCGAGACGGGCAGAAAGGAGCTGACAGTTATGAAGCGTTCCAACGTGATCGGTATTATTGTGCTCGGCGTACTCCTTGCGGCGGTCGTCGCCGGGGTTGCCGTATCCTTTCACCGCAGAGCCAAACTGGCGGCGGAGAGAGATGTGGAATCCACGGCGGTGCAGAAGGTTCTGTCGCGGGATCTGGAGAGAAACTATCCGCCCACGCCCAAGGAAGTGGTGAAGTATTTCGCCGACATCACCGAGTGCTTTTACAATGAAGAGTATTCGGACGAAGAGCTCACGCAGCTTGCGGAGAAAATCCAGGACATCTACGACGACGAACTGATCGCCAACAAGTCGCAGGAGGATTATCTGAACGATCTGCGAAGCGAGATCGCCGGCATGAAAGAGGACAACTGGAAGATATCGAGTTATGTGCTGTCCGCCAGCGTGGACGTGGAGGAGTTCGTGGAGAACGGCTATTCCTGCAGCAGGCTGTACTGTACTTTCAATGTGAAAAGGGGTACCGCCGGCACGGTTTCCTCCATGGAAGAGTTCGTACTGCGCAAGGACGAGAACGAACACTGGAAAATCTATGGCTGGCAGCTTGTGACGGACTGACGCGGAGAAAGGCACGGACACATGGAGAATACGTGCGGACAAGACAATATCACAATACTCGCCATAGAGAGTTCCTGCGATGAGACTGCGGCAGCGGTCGTCAGGAACGGGCGGGAAGTCCTTTCCAATATCATATCCTCGCAGATCGACCTGCACACGCTCTATGGCGGCGTGGTGCCGGAGATCGCCTCGCGCAAGCATACCGAGCGGATCAATCAGGTGATCGGCGAGGCGCTTCGGGCGGCGGGCATGGCGCTGCGGGATATGGACGCCATCGCGGTGACGTACGGACCGGGGCTTGTGGGGGCGCTTCTCGTAGGCGTGTCTGCGGCCAAGG
>CANPXP010000047.1 GCA_947586255.1 uncultured Lachnospiraceae bacterium
CCTGTTCCTTGCCGGAAATGACAAAATTTTTCGTGATGCTTGAAGTTGCCATAAGAAACACCTCCTTTGTCAGTATGGCTCATTCTAAACATAGTTATTCTGAAAGCAAGAACTTCCATGTCTGTTGACACTTTGTTTACTCACACTTTCCTAACGATAGTTTATGATGTTTCCGCCGCTTTTGCAATAAGATTTTTTTGAAATTTATATGTCCACCTCTTTCCGTTTTTCTTTTATTTCCGCCTGTTTCTGCGTCCCGGCTGCCTGTGTCTTGAACAGATCCAATTTTTCCCGGAGCGATGCTTTCGGCACAGGTTTCTCCGCAAGCTCCGTTTCCTGTGCGAAAGGCTTCTCCACTCCACTCTTTTGATTTGTGATTGCTATGATCTTACATTCCTTTTAATAGATTAATGACTGTTACCAAATGTGCATTTTCATTCCTGCACCTCAATCACGGAACAATCCCCGTTTCCGCTCAACCATCTCCTCAATCCGCTCAATATACTGCGCCACCTCCTTCACGTTCTCGCACCGCTCGATCAATGTGTCTGCGCTTCCGTCCGCCGCCGTCCTTCGGGTGACCTTCTTGGTAATGCTCCCGGCGCCCAGCGCCACGATGGTCTGTTTCTCCTCCATAATTAAAATGTTATAGATGCCGTACTTCCCCTCGGTGCAGTAACCCACATTCTCGAAGTTGCCGGACATATTCTTCTGGCGGTAGAGATAGTAGGGCGACATCCCCATGGACTGCGCGCCCAGCGCCGCGATCTGCATGGTCTTTTCCGTGTTGTTGTAAGCGGTGACGCCGTTCTCCTCGATCCACTTGCCGAGAGCCGAAGCGCGCTTCACGGCCAGCGAGTGCACCGTCAGAGAATCCGGCGCCAGGACAAGGAGCTGCTCGATCGTCGACCGCACATCCTCCTCCGTCTCTCCCGGCAGTCCGAGTATGATATCCATGTTGATGTTGTCGAACCCGGCCTTGCGCGCCATGTGGAAGGTGTCCACCACCTGTCTGACGCTGTGTCGCCTGCCGATCAGATCCAGCGTCTTCTGGTGCATGGTCTGCGGATTCACGGAGATTCTCGTCACGCCGTGCCGTTGCATCACCTTGAGTTTATCCTGGGTGATACTGTCGGCCCTCCACGGTAAATTCCTGCACGGCGCCGAAATCAAAAGTGTCCCGAAGCTTCGCAAGCAGCCTGTCCAGCTCCTGCGCGGACAGGGAGGTCGGCGTGCCGCCTCCTATGTAGACCGTGTCCAGAATCTTCCCCTCGCACAGCTTCGCGGTCTCCTCCATCTCATATTCCAGCGCGTCGAGATACTCCCCCACGCGCTCCCGCCACGCGCCGATCGGGTAGGAGGTAAAGGAGCAGTACAGGCAGGTGGTCGGGCAAAAGGGAATCCCTATATAGAGGCTGTAGCCGTCCCGATAATGCAGGGTGTCGAGTATTCTCCGTTCTCTCTTTGCGATCTCAATGCCCAGCGCGGTCTTCTCGCCGCTGACGAAATGCTGTTCCTCCAGATAGGCCGCAATCTCCTGCTCGCTCCTGCCTTCCTCGAACATATTCATGACGAGCTTCGTCGGTCTGACGCCCGTCAGATTGCCCCACGGCAGCGAGATCCCCGTCTCTTCCCGAAGCGACGTGTAGAGAAAGCGCCCGAACACATTCTTGTGCTCGGCAGGCTGCAACCTGCCAACACCCCAGCAGGTATAGGTGTTTTTAATGTTATGTAAACTATCATAGACGATGAACTTCACACAGTCGTCCTGAAATTCCAGTTCCATCGCCGGCGAAATCTCCCGGATTTTTCTGTCCTTCACCACCGACTCCGGCGTCAGGATCTTCAGATCCCACGCCGGATAGAACGACTTCACCAACGCGTGAATCTCGTATTCATACTGCGCCCTGTTGCTCTTCAGAATCTGCACGCCCGATACCCTGCCCTTTCCGCGCACGGCGGCTGCCGCCCGCACAACGGCAGCGGCGCCGTGGTTTTTTCATGATAGTTTCATGTTACTACAAATCGGGCGGGGTGTCCATTCTTACGGCTTACGAAAAGGATCCTGAAAACACGCCGCGCCGCCCAGCTCCTCCTCGATGCGCAGAAGCCGGTTGTACTTTGCCGTGCGCTCGCCCCTGCAGGGCGCGCCGGTCTTGATCTGTCCCGCGTTCACCGCCACCGCCAGATCCGCGATAAAGGTGTCCTCCGTCTCGCCGGAGCGGTGGGAAATTACCGCCCGATAACCGTTCTTCCGGGCCAGCTCGACAGCGTCCAATGCCTCGCTGACCGTGCCGATCTGGTTTACCTTGACGAGAATCGCGTTGGCCGCGCGGAGCTTGATGCCGGCGTCCAGACGCTTGGTGTTGGTCACGAAGAGGTCGTCGCCCACAAGCTGAATCTTGTCGCCGAGTTTCCCTGTCAGCATCTGCCAGCCGTCCCAGTCGTCCTCCGCCAGCCCGTCCTCGATGGAGACAATCGGGTAGCGCTCTGTCAGCGTTTCATAGTAAGCCGCCATCTCCTCGGTGCTGCGGGTGATCTCCTGCTCCTGCTGCTCACAACCTTCCGCCACGCACCCGCCAGCCGGCTCGTCTCTCCGCCGCCTTGCCTCCGTCTCACCCACGAAGTGGTAGACGCCGTCCTCCTCGCGGTACAGCTCGGAGGCAGCCGCGTCCAGCGCGATCCCGATGTCCTCTCCCGGCTTATAGCCCGCCGCCTGAATGGCGTCCACAATCAGGTCCAGCGCCGCACAGGCGTCCGGCAGGGACGGCGCGAAGCCGCCCTCGTCGCCCACGCCGGCGGACAGGCCTCTGTCGATGCAGATTCTTCTCAGATTGTGGTAGATCTCCGCGCAGATGCGCAGCCCGTCCGCGAAGCTCCCTGCCCGCACCGGCATAATCATAAACTCCTGAAAATCCACGGTGTTGTCCGCGTGTCTGCCGCCGTTCAGAATATTCATCATGGGTACGGGCATCTGTCTTGTGTACACGCCGCCCAGGTATCGGTACAGCGGAATGTCCAGCGCCAGCGCGCCCGCTCTGGCGCATGCCATGGAGACGCCCAGCGTGGCGTTGGCGCCCAGGTTACTCTTGTTGTCCGTGCCGTCCTGCTCGATCAGAATGCGGTCGATCATCCCCTGATCGAAAGCGTTCATCCCCATCAGCGCCTCGCGGATCTTCATGTTGACATTGCGGACCGCCTTCATCGTCCCAAGTCCGAAATAGCGCGTCTCGCCGTCCCGCAGCTCCACCGCCTCGAAGCGCCCCGTGCTGGCGCCGCTGGGCACCGCGGCGCGGCCCGTATACTGCGCGCCGCCCGTCTCCCTCTCCACCGTCACCTCGGCCTCCAGCGTCGGATTCCCTCTGGAATCCAGAATTTCTCTCGCATGTACGTCCACAATCCTCAGTTTCATACCCATAGAAAAACCTCCTGTGCGCAACTTTTTGCTTAGTATGCGCACGGGAGGCTCTCCTTATGCACGACAGGCGTACGCCCTTTTCTCAGACGTTATAGCCGATATGCCTGCGGTCGGTTCTGCCGTTCTGCATTCTGGTGCCGAACCGGAGCCGCTCGATGGCCTTTCTGATGTCGGACGCGCTGATCTCACGCATTTTTTTCCTGGTCATCTCCCACGGCGCCAGCCGCTTGGTGCGCTCCGCGGCGAATATCATGGCGTTCTCCAGAAGACTCCTCGCCTCGCGGCCGTTGCCGAAATTCCGGTCCGTTCTCCGCTCTTCAAAGTAGCGGCGCATGTCCTCGTCGGCCTTCCTGCTGAGAGTGAAATCCTGAGATTTTGCCTGGATATGTACGATCTCGACCATCTGCCGCGCCGTGTAGGATTCAAAGTAGATCGTGGAATTGATCCTGCTCTTCAGTCCCGGATTGCTGTCGATGAACTTCTTCATCAGATTGTCTTTCTCGCCGACGTCGATCCCGCCGTAGCCCGCGAACAACACCAGCTTCTCCGTTCCGTACTTCTCGATCTGCGTGATCAGCGTGGAGACCGCCTCCTGGCTGAAGCCGTCGCCGCGGTCGGAAGAGTCGTAGGCGGTCATGGAATACGCCTCGTCGATCATGATGATATCGTTCTCCGCGAACAGCTGCCGCACCTTGGGCGCCGTGTGCCCCACATACATTCCCTTCAGGTCTGCGCCGTTCACACAGGTAAAGCGGCTGCCCGGCAGAAGGCGCTTCTCCGCCATCAGTTCCCCCATGTACTGGGCTACAGTCGTCTTGGCGGTTCCGGGAGCGCCAATCAGCATATGGACATTGTGGAAGTTTCCGTTTTTCAGCCCCAGCTCCTCTCTGCGCTTGTGGTACAGCAGAACATCGACGATCTCGCCAACCCGTTTCTTGACGTCCTCCATGCCGTACAGCTGCTTCTCCATCTTCTTCAGGACGGAGGTCTCGGCCTCCTTCTCCGCTCCCAGGCGGGCAAAGCGGCTTAAGATCTCAAAATCGCTCTCCTTCAAATATTCCCCCACGTCGCCCTGCACGACGATATAGTGGAGGATCTGCTGAAAGAGCGCCGATTTATCCTGGTTGCTCATTTTCAGGATGCGGGAAACCACCTTGTTGACCGGAAATCCCGGCTCCAGTTTCAGCTGCTCCTCCGCCACCCAGTTCTCAAACTGTGTCAGCCGGTAGGCGCCGGTCTCCTCCGACTCGGCGGTCGCGTCGCTGCAGATGTCGATGACGGTCGCCGCCTCCTCCAGCACCATCCTCGAAAAATTCGGATTCTCCATCTCAAATCCCGCCTCCTCATCGTCGAAATCCCCAAAGGGATACATGCCGAAGCCGCCGAAGCTGTCGGGCACCTCCAGCACATAGACGTGGCGGTTTCCCTTGAATCTGTATCCCACGCACTCGCTGTAATTCCCATAGTCGTTCCGGTTGCATATAATGCAGACCGGCTCCTCGGTGCAGTCCATCCAGTAGGGATCTTTTCTGCGGCTGTTTCCGTTCCCCTGCATGCGGAAGTCGGGCGTCCCGAAGCTGCTGAAAAGTCCCGAACCGTTAAAGCAGTTGATCTCCGACATATCGATGATCGGCACCCTGTATGGCGTTTCGTGCCATATCTCGAAACCGGGGTCATCCTCCCAGTCCGATTCGTCCGGCTCCTCTGCGCTTCCCGCCGGTTCTTCATACAGATCCGCGCACTCTTCCCCGTACCCTTCGTCCGCCGCCTCTACCTTATCCTGCTCGTTGCAGATTCCCGCCATATAGCTGACAGCCATCAGGCCGACCTCCTTATTGTCGCACCGGATCACTATGGTGTGGGCGGCCGGCTTGTTCGCGTATTTCTCAAGCGCCTTAAAGAAAACGGCGCCGTTTTTCACATCCTCCTCCAGCTGTTTTTTGCCGAACCCGCTCTCCACCCTTAAATATCTGACCATTTCTCTTCGCCGTTCGCCGAAAAACGCCTGACGGACCGCAGGGGCAATCAAATTCATTTTTTTCATAAAAACACCTCCTCGTTTGTTGTTAGCACTATCATAAACGAAGAGGCGTGAAAAAAAAGGACACTTTTGTCTATTTCGATGATTTTTTTATTTCTCTGTCACAATATTGACCCGCATCCTCCGCAAGCTTCTCTCCGACCTCCCGCACAAGACGTTCCGGCGCGACCGCGCTCACGATCCCCTGCTGTAACAGACAGAACGCCCTCACGTTGTCAAACTGGGCGTAAGGCAGTCTGATTCCCACATAGGACAGCGGCCGCCCGCCGATATCTGTCTCCTGCGCATCATGGGCCAACTGCGGGGGCAAGATCTGTATTTCCGTGCCGAAGTAATCCACGACGACGCCGATGGCGTTTGCCTTGCACTCGATGATGCAGCGGCAGAGATCTTTCTCCCCGTAGATCGCCATCAACGGATAGGTCGTCGTGTATTTCTCGTCCAGAAATTCATAGCCACTCTTCTCCCTCTTAAAAAAAGGCGCAAGGGACTCCGGAATCTTCTCTCTCGCCACGAGCTGCGTCGCATCGTCCGGCTGCCGGACATAATCCGCCGACAGTATCCTGTCCACCCGGAAATGACTCGGATTGGTGTGCCCGCTGTGCGTCGCCAGCAGATAATATTCGCCGTCGTTCCACAGAAGCGCATAGGGATTCAAGCGGTAAGGCTTTTTCAAATTTCTCGGTTTCAGCTCCACCGTTCCCGGCTTTTTATCGCTTGCACCGTAGGCGCCGTATATCACTTCGATCTGGAGCTGCCTGCGAATGGCTTCATGAAGCTGATTGACGACCGCAAGCACCCTGGAAGCGCCGCCGTCTCTCTTTCTCGCCGGCCTTTCGGGCAGCGGCCGGTCGTCGCTCACGAACCGGTCGCCGTATGCCAGCGTCTGCTGCCTTGCGATCAGATAGTCTTTTTCTTTCTGCGTAAGATATCGGTTGCTGGTGATCGTTCCGCAGATCATGTCCACGTCGCTGCGGGCCAGAAGCGGCTCAAAATAGTATCTCGACTGCGCGCGGAGGCTGTCCCTGCTTTTTCCGGAGACCTCTTTCAGCTCTCCGCCCAGGGCCAGGTAGAGATTTTTTTCCAGCACCGTATCGTCGATGGCGGCCTGCAGCTTAAGCAGCCTCTGCAGCTTTCTCAGCACGGTCTTTTCCGAATGCTCCAGCCCCGAGAGAGCCGACAGTTCGTCGCTGATCCTGCGGGCCGACATCGGATGTTCTCTGGAAGCGCGCTCCTTCAGCACCCTGATCAGCAGCGGAATTTCCAGCTGTTTCAAAAAGGACAGATCGTCCGTATAATCTTCATAATCCGGTCCTGATATGTTTTTGCCAATATCCTTTTTCATGTTCCCCTCGCATATCTCTCATCCTGCTTCTCACTCGTTGCGGATCGCGGCCAGCGGACTCAGGCGCATGGCCCTTCTCGCCGGGAAGAATCCGGCCACCATGCCGACAAGCACCGCGAAGACCAGAGAGAGCAGCACCAGCCAGACGGGGATATAGGAGATGCCGCCGGTGAAGCCCTCCGCCCCCTGCGCCGCCCGCGCGATCTTGTTGATGACGCCCGATATGACAAAGCTCAGGATCAGACCGATCACGCCGCCGATCAGGCCGATGAAGCCCGCCTCCATCAGAAAAAGCGTTCTGATATTGCGCAGATCGCAGCCCAGTACCTTCATGACGCCGATCTCCTTCGTCCGCTCGTAGATGGACATCATCATCGTGTTGGTGATGCCGATCGCCGCCACGAAGAGAGACACCGCACCGATGCCGCCCAACACAAGCTGCACTGTTCCCATCTGCTTCTGCTCGGCCTCCACCCACTCGGCCTGACTGTATGTCTGATAGCCCAGATCGGTCAGATAATTCTGTACTTCCATGACATTGGCCATGTCATCCACATTGACATAGAGCTGATTGTAGAAAACTTCCTTGTAGGGCTTGCCCGTCTTGGTGGTGGGCTGCCCTGGTATGACCTTGTTCTTGAAGATCTTCTTGAGTTCCGGTATGAGTCTGTCAATATCGCACTGGGTGTACCAGCCGTACTGCGACCACACCTCCTCGTTCGCCGCCTCCACGCCGCAGGCGGGAATCAGATACTTCTTCGGCATCTTCTGGGTCTGCCCGTTCTCGTCCGGCGTGCCCGCCGCGTAGTACGCGCTCGTGTCAAAGATGATAAAGATCGAATCATGCATCAGGTCGATATCCGGCGGCTCCATATCCATCGAGCTGCCGCCCTTAGCCTTATAGAAATTCTGCAGCACCTGATTGCCGTAGAAAAAAGTCAGTTCCTCGTCCTCGCCGGGAAGCCGCCCTTCGCCGATCTCAATCTTCATGTCCGCAAAGGCTTCCTTCGGCAGCGCGCGCAGCTGCAGATAACCCTCGTAGCCGCCGTACTTGGCGAGCGCCGACATCTGCAGGGACGGCCACACGGACTCCACGTGCTCCAGCCCTTCCAGCTCCTTCACCAGCGCGTCGTCCAGGTGCATCTCCTCGCCGCTTTCACTGCTCCACGAATACACCTCGATCTGTGTCAGGCTGCCGTAGGACTCGTACTGCTCCATCATGGAACGGCTCATCCCTAGTCCCAGGGACACCATCACGACAATGGAGGCCACGCCGATCACAACGCCCAGCACCGTCAGGATCGTCCGCACCTTTCTCTTCCACAGATTACCGCCGCTCATTCGCAGCAAATCAAGGAATTTCATAGTTTCGCGCCTACTCCTTATCTTCCTCCTGCGCGGAGGTTTCCTCCTCCAGATCAAGCAGATCATCCGCCAGAAGCTTCGCCGCCTTTTTCTTCTTTCGGATTGTCAGAAACACGCCAAGCCCGATACCCGCTGCGGCGATGACTGCGACAATGACGCCGACGATCAGCCCGACTCCGCGGCCGCCCTCTTCCTCCGGCATCATACCGTCCTCCGGCATCATGCCGTCGTCCATCATCATATCGTCGTAGACCGGCTCCGACACATAGAGTGTGATGGTCTTCTCCGTCGTGCTCACATTGCCCGCCTCGTCCTCGTAGGAGATCTCCATGGTGACGGTGCCGTCGTCCATGGTCGCCGCGATGCCCGTCAGCATGACGTCCACCTCGCCGGTCGCGCCGGACTGCAGATTGCCCACAAAGGCCGACGCCTCATCGATGGAATCCGCGTGGAACTTCACCTGCACGTTGTAGAGCGTGGTCTTGCCCGTATTGTAGATGCTGCACATCACGTTGGCCTGGGAGCCCACCGTGATATCCGACGGCACAACCTCCGGGATGCTGGTGTCGAAACGGCTCTCCTGCAGAATCGGAATCGACACGCTGGCCTTGTCCGTCAGGTCGAACATCGTGCCCGCGTCATACTTCATATTGACGTCCAACACATAAGGTTTCTGCGCGAGATCAGCCTTCGCCGTCATCTCGATCACAATATCCGCATCGGTATCCGGATTGATTCTGTCCATGTAGACGGAGCTGGAGCCGCTGGTCGGCAGAAACGCCGAGTAAGTGTTGGTCTTGTCCTCGCCCTCCTGCGCCGCCTGCATGTCGAAGAGCACATTCGTCACCGCGGTGTCTTTCGAGGTGTTCTGCACATGAATCGTCAGTGTAAAGGTATCTCCGGCATAGACCTCCGCAGGACTGGTCTCGAAGCCCGTCACCACAATGCGCGGCTTCGCCCCGGTCACCTCCTGCCCGCTGCCGCCGATGACGCCGCTGCCCGGCTTGCCCACCGTCTTGACGTACACCGTCAGCTCGGCCGGCTCCTCGCAGCGCACGCCGGCTTTCGTGTAGGAAATCTTAAATTTCAGGGGATAGTATCCCGTCATCACATCGCTTCTGGCCGTGAAATGGAACGTGAATTCCCTGCGGTTCGCCATGGCCTGTTCCTTCGTGCTGCTGCCGGGAATGTAGGGCTCCGTCTGGATATAGCTGGTCACATCCGGCGCGAAGGGCCACTCGGTCACCACCGCGGAAACCTCCGGCTCCACCACCAGATCGTTCAGCTCCTCCGTGCCGAAGTTGATCACCGGCAGCACGATATCCACCGCCTGCCCGTAACTCACGGTGGGCGTCGCCCAGTTGTCGCCCACCTGCAGAAACTCGCTGGTCGTCTGGGAGACTTTCTCCACTGCGGTACTCTCCATCTGGGACTCGATCTGCGCGACATACGCCCACATCTCGGTGATGGACATCTCGGTGTTGGCGATATAGTACACGGCGCTGTCGAAGAGCTTGTGCAGATTTTCCATCACCTTCTCGTCCAGATGATAGCGCACCTCCAGGCTCTGCATATAGTAGAGCATCTGTTCGTCCGCTTCCCCTCTGTCCTGGTCGTTGATCGCGCTGTCAGAGGTGCGGCTGATGATCTTGCGTTCCTCCTCCGTCGTGTTGGCGCTGATACTGCCGCTCTGCGGCTGCAGCGTATCCTCCGTCGCCTCCGCGAAGAGCGTTCCGCCCGCGCCTCCCTCTGTCGGAACGGCTAAGACAATAACCACTCCCGCCATAACGCCAAAGAGCAGCCTGCCAAGCTTTGGCACGCTGCCTTTTCTTCTCTCTTCAGTTTTTCCGCTTCTGCTCATGACTCTTCCGATCCTTCCCCCGGCACACCGATCACCTCGTCCGGCGCCGCCGTGCCGCGCTTGTCCTCTATCTCAATGATTTTGCCGTCCCTGATGCGCAGGATCACGTCCGCGAAACCCGCCAGATAATTGTCGTGGGTCACCATGACAAGCGTCTGATTCTTCTCACGCACGATCCGCTTCATCAGATTCATCACTTCCACCGATGTGTTGGAATCCAGATTGCCGGTGGGCTCGTCCGCGAAGATGATCTCCGGCTCCACCACCAGCGCCCTGGCCACGCCGACGCGCTGCTGCTGTCCGCCGGACATCTGATTCGGCCTGTGCTTCTTGTGCTTCGCAAGACCCACCAGTTCCAGCATCTCCTCGGCCCTGGCGTTGCGGCTCTTTCTGTCCATCCCCTGAAAGGTCAGGGGCAGCGCCACGTTCTCGATGGCGTTCATCGTCCCCATCAGGTTGAAGGACTGAAAGATAAAGCCGATGTGCTCTCTCCTGAACGCCACGAGCTGATTCTCCGTCTTGGTCTCCATGTGTTCGCCCGCGATGACGATCTCGCCCTTGGTGGGGCGCTCCAGACCGGCCAGCATGTTGAGGAGCGTGGATTTGCCCGAGCCGGAGGCGCCGACGATGGAACAGAAATTCCCTCTGTCGATGGTGAAGCTGACGCCGTTTAAGGCCCTCACCTTCGTCTCTCCGACCCGGTAGATCTTATATAAATCCCTGACACTGATCACAGGTTCCGCTGACCCCATCTCGTATCATGCCTTTCATTATGTTATCGCGTCTGCTGCTTCTCCGCCTCCTTCGCGGTGGCCTCGGCCACGAAATCCGGCACCTGCCCCGCGTAGAAGCTGTAATTGAAACTGCGCATGTAGGGATCTCCCGGATAGTCCGTGCCGCGCTTTAAGTAAATCGTGACCTCGTAATCCTGATCCAGCTCATACATCATGTTGTGCCAGTTGCCCGAGAACTTCTCATGCGGATAAACGGCCGCCAGAATCTGCTCCATCTCTCCCGGGTCGGAGAAATCCACCGCGTACAGGTTCCCCGCCACGGCTTCCGCCTGCGGATCATCGACAAACACCTTCGTGCCGTCCGACGTCTCGCGGTACCGGTACTCTCTGGCCACCTCGATCTCCTCCACATCCGATACATCCAGCTGCAGCGGATAGTAAGCGCCCCGCTCTCTCAGATAATCGATGGTGTTCGTGAAGCTCTCGTAGACCTCCAGCTCGTACCCATAGGCGTAACCCTGATATCCGAACGACACATCCAGCCAGCCGCAGGGCCACTGGCTCCTGCCCGCCGTGAAATCAAAATTCTCCAGATCGGCCACGAGGGCCTCCCGCAGCTTCTGCGCCTCCTCGGGCGGCAGCCAGGCCAGACTCGAGCCGTTGCTGTAAGTAATGCTATCCACATAGTCGTAGGAGCGCCGGTCCGTCAGGATCTGCATACAGCCTTCCTTGTATTCCCGCGACCCGACGATGCGGTTTAAGAGCGCCTCGTTGGCGGGATCGCTGAAATTCACGAGGAACGTCCTGCCGACCTCCCTGCCGGATTTCAGGCGGTACAGCACATAGACCGAGCGCACCAGATCCGTCTCGCCGTACGCATACTTGTCCGTCTCGGCCGCCTTCGCCGCCAGCGCAAGCACCGGCTCCGTGTCGGTTAAGAACATATGCTCCCGCTCATACTCATCCGCGCTGATATAGGTGAAGTCCTCATCCCAGAAGGAGTTGGCGTAACCGCTGCCCAGATCGACGGCGACGCTCTCCACCTCGTCCTGCTTTGGCACATACTTATCATACCCGAAAAAGTCAAATTTATAGTTCAGGCACAGCAGCGCAAGCGCCGCCAGCGCCACGCCGCCGGAGACCGGATGCCTGAAGGCGCTCTTGATGTCAAAGTCGTAGATGACTTCCATGAAAGCGCAGACAAGCACACCGCCGATCAAAACGCCCACCGCCGTCAGAATATCGTTCTGGTAGGAAGCGTCATACAGGATGATACCGAGTAACAGCGCGCCCGGCACGGCCACAGCCACCTTGAGCACCGGCTTACACTTCGGGAAGGCGATGGCTTTTCCGGCCGCCTCGGAGGGCCGCCTGCGGTAGCAGAACCACGCCAGCGCCGTCGCCGCTACTGCAAGTATAATCCATTTGATACCGTATGGCAATACCTGTTGTGCCAGCGCGCCGATCCCCTGCTTCCAGCCTGTCCGCATAAGAACGCCCGCCGTGTCAAAATAGTCGTAAATCACGGACACCTTCGGGTGCGGATCCACGAAGAATGTGGAGTAGGTGTCAAGGAAATAGACATTCAACTGGGTGATCACCTCGTACCACACAATCTCATAGAGCAGAAGAACTCCCGTCATGCAGGCTGTGACAAACAGGTTGCCCGTCAGCATGACCGCCAGCACCGCCGCGCTGTAAATCGTCAGGAAAAACAGAAACTGCCAGACGAAAGCGACCCCGATCTCAGCCATCGCCACGCCGTTCAGCGCGCCTCTCGCGGCCGCCAGAATGAGCCCCAGCAGAATATTCGCGATATAGGACGTCAGGAACAGAATGACGCCGTTCACATAGACCACCGCGAACCGCCGGTTCTTATCCACGGGAACACTGTGGTACAGATCCACCTTGCGCCTGTCGCACAGATAGGAAAATCCCTGCATGGCAATGATCACCGCCATCCCTGCCGAGAAGAGCGCCAGCACATCGTTGAAGCCCAGCAGCTCCGCGGATATACTGTGCAGCGCATCCACATACTCCTCGTGGGTGCTGATGACCCTGCCCTCCCCGTACCACTGGTCGATGCGGCTCAGGTTCACGAGCAGCCTGCCCATGACGGATACGAACATCCCCAGGAAAGTGACGATCCACACCCACACGCGCCGTCTCTGATTTTCTCTGCTGCTAGCCCAGAATGAGTTTTTTGATGTCATAGCCCACTACCTCCGTTTCACTGATAAAGATCTCCTCCAACGAGAGAGGAAGCACCTCATAGAATACCGTGTCCACCGTGGCGAACCGCGCCTCGATCTCCTCTCTGGTGCTGCGCACGGTGTAGGTGCGCAGCGATCCTCTCTGCTCCTTCTTGAGCACCTCCAGACCGCCCAGCGCTTTTAACTCCTCCTCCACGTTCGCGAACACGCACTGTACCTTCTGAATATTGCACTTCATGTCCTCCAGATCTCTGGAGAGCAGCACGCCGCCCTTGTGCAGCAGCCCGACGTGATCGCAGATATCCTCCAGCTCCCGCAGATTGTGGGAGGCGATCACCGGCGTCAGTCCCCGCTCCTCCATCTCCTTGGCGAAGATGGACTTCACGCCCTGGCGCATCACCGGGTCGAGGCCGTCCAGCACCTCGTCGCACAGCAGATACCTGGTGTGGGCGCACACGCCCAGAAGAAACGCGAGCTGTCTTTTCATGCCCTTCGAGAAGGTATTGATTTTCCTGTTTTTGTCCAGGCCGAATTTCTCCAGATACTGGTAGAACTCCTCTCTGTCAAAATTCTCGTAGACGCCGCTGTAGTACCGCTCCATCGCCTGCGCGTTGGCGTTGGCGAAGAAGTACGGCTCGTCCGCGATGAAAAACAGACGTTTCTTGGCCTCCACGTTGTCGTACACGGGCAGATCGTCTACCGTCACCGTGCCGCTGTCGGCCTTAAGCACGCCCGCCAGCATCCGCAGCACGGTGCTCTTGCCCGCGCCGTTGGTGCCGATCAGGCCGAACACGGTATTTTCCCTGATCGTCACACTGACATTGTCCACTGCCCGGATCTGTTCAAAATTCTTGGTCAGATCATGTATCTCTATCATAGTCAGTCTCCTTCCTCTCCCTCTATATTCCCTCTATTCTTCGTATGAGTTCTTCCTTCGTCATACCGATCTCCAGAGCCTCCTTCGCCAGCGCGAGTATCTGTTCCATATACTCTTCCCTGCGCTGTCCGGCCAGCCCGTCGTCTCCGGAGACGAAACTGCCCCTTCCCTTCACCGTGTAGGTAAAGCCCTGACGCTCCAGCTCCGCGTACGCCTTCTGGATCGTGTTCGGATTGATGGAAAGCTCCATCGCCAGACTGCGCACCGACGGCATCTGCTCGTCGGCCCGCAGCGCCCCTTTCAGGATCAGTTTCTTGAATTTCTCCACGATCTGTTCGTAGATCGGGCGCGTGTCCTTGTAATCTATAATGATCACCGGACCTATCCCTCCTTTCTCTGTCTCTGCCGTACGACTGTCTCTATCTCTTTTACATCTGCGCCGTGTTCTGTCTGCACTAACTGTATTATTTATGATAGTACACTTAGTATGCCACAGGCCGCGGTGCCTGTCAAGTACCTGCGAGAAATTTTTTCTGCGGCAGTTCGTCGGCAGTACGGCTTTGCGAATGATACAGCCAAACCTCACTGTTTTCTGTGTCAGTCCGGTGCTGTCTGTATCCTTCAGACAGACCGTTGGAGCACGCCGGCACTTAGCGAGGTATCCTCGAGCTTAGTGCCGCTGCGTGCGGAGCCGAGCGAAAGCGCGTCTGTCAGAAGGATACGACAGTGCCGGACGTCACTTAAAAAAGGGCATACGCTTGTATGCCCTCTGTCTCACTTCATAAATATTACTCTAATATTACTCTGCCGCCCTTCCTATTTGATCAGCAGCGACTTGCCCGTCATCTCCGCAGGCTGCTCCATCTCCATCAGCTCGATCAGCGTCGGCACGATATCCGCCAGGCAGCCGCCCTCCCGCAGCTTGTAGGAAGGATCGGCGTTGACCAGAATAAACGGCACCGGATTCGTGGTGTGCGCCGTGAAGGGCGCGCCCGTCTCGTAATCCACCAGCTGCTCCGCGTTGCCGTGATCGGCACAGATGAACATGACGCCGTCCGCCTCCTTCACCGCCTCGACGGCGCGGCCAACGCACTCGTCCACCGCCTCGACAGCCTTGATGGCAGCCGCCTCCACGCCCGTGTGGCCCACCATATCGGGATTCGCGAAGTTGATGATAATCACATCATACTTGCCGGACTTGATGCATTCCACCAGTCTGTCACACACCTCGTAGGCGCTCATCTGCGGCTTCAAGTCATAGGTCGCCACATCCTTCGGGGAGTTCACCAGAATGCGCTCCTCGTCCGGATTCGGCTCCTCCACGCCGCCGTTGAAGAAGAAGGTCACGTGCGCGTACTTCTCCGTCTCCGCCAGTCTCACCTGCTTCATATGGTTGGCCGCGATCCACTCGCCGAAGGTGTTCGTCACCGCGATCTTGTGGAACGCCACCTCCTTGTTCGGGATCGTGGGGTCATAATCGGAAAAGCATACATATGTGAGCTGCAGTCTTTTGCCTCTGTCAAAACCCTTGAAATCATCGTCGCAGAAACTCCTCGTGATCTCTCTCGCCCGGTCGGGACGGAAGTTGAAGAAAATCACGGAATCCCCGTCTCCTATGGTCGCCACGGGCGCGCCGTTCTTCATCACCACGGTGGGTTTCACGAATTCATCCGTCTCCTCCCTGTCGTAGGACGCCTGGATCCCCGCAGTGGCGCTGTCCGCCTGCAGACCCTCGCCCTTCGTCAGCGCGATGTATGCCTTCTGCACTCTGTCGTAGTTGTTGTCTCTGTCCATGGCGTAATAGCGCCCCGTCACGGATGCCACCTCGCCCACGCCGAGCTTCTTCATCTCGGCCTCCAGCGCTTCCACGTAGCCCTTGCCGCTGGTCGGAGGCGTGTCGCGCCCGTCCAGGAACGCGTGTACATACACCTTGCTCAGGCCGTTTCTTTTCGCCAGCTCCAGCAGGCCGTAGAGATGCGTGTTGTGGCTGTGCACCCCGCCGTCCGACAGCAGGCCGAACATGTGCAGGGCGGAATCGTTTTTCTTACAGTTATTGACCGCGTCCAGCAGCGCCGGATTCTCGAAGAACGTGCCGTCCTGAATCTCCTTGGTAATCCTGGTGAGCTCCTGATACACAATGCGGCCCGCGCCCATATTCAGGTGCCCCACCTCGGAGTTGCCCATCTGTCCGTCGGGCAGTCCCACCGCCATGCCGCTGGCATTGCCCTTCACAAAGGGACACTCCGCCATCAGCTTATCCATCACAGGCGTCTTCGCCTGCGCTACCGCGTTGCCGTCCGTCCTTTCATTCAGACCGTAGCCGTCCAGAATCATTAGAACTGTAGGTTTTTTTCTCATAGTCAGCCTCCTCGTTTTTCTAATAATCGATCTCCCACTCGTGCTCGCCGCCCCAGTCGCCGATCGCGTTGGTGGTGATGCCCTCGGTCGTCTCCACCTTCGTGTCGAACCGGAAATTCATCTGCGGCACGTACTTGCCGTTGATCTTCACATTGCTGTACAGATACTGTATCGTGTACTCGGTGTCGGAGGCGCCGTCTTCCCCGACAGGCACATAGGATACGGCGCTTCGCTGTATGCCGTCGTCCTCCTGTTTCGTCCCCCACACCGTGATGATACCGTACTGATTGTCGAAATCCTCATGTCCCGGGAAAAAGAACGTGACCTTCCCTTCCTCCCTGTGCAGCGCCAGCAGTTCCCTGTTGACGGGGATGTAGACGGAGCCCTCCCAGTAGCCGGAGCTCTCGTTGATGAATTCGTCCCGGATCTTCTGATAGGAACCGCTGGATACCAGCTCCCTCGCGTAGGCGTAATTGCCCGCCTCGAACTCCGTGAACGCCTGGGCGAAATACTCTCGGATCTCCTCCGCCCGTGCCAGACAGTTCAGCGTCTCCGTGATGCCGTCGTCCTTCAGCTCGCCGTTGAGGGTCTCAAGCAGCGCCTCATACTGCTCCACATGGGGCATACTGATACGGACATAAGGCGTCTCGGGCAGCGCATATTTTACCAGCACATCCCTGATTTCCTCTGTCTGATTCTTCTGATACAGGGCAAAAATCCTGTTGACAAGCGCCTCGTACTCGCCGTAGCTGCAGGTGTCCTGCGCTGCGTCCGCATCCATGAAAAGATCGCACGCGCCGTCCTCCTCCGCCACGCCGAAGATCCTCTCATAACAGTGAGTTCCCAGCGTCGTCAGCGCGTCCGCGTTGTCCGGTTCCAGCTCCAGCACCTGCACGAGTTTATCCGCCGTGGCAAACGTGCAGTTGTCGGTGTTGATCTCTCCCACAGCCTCGTTGTACACTTCCACACAGTAATAGTGCAGCAGGCCCTCGTCCTGTGTCTGCTCCCAGCCCTCATGGAGAATCTGCTCCGTCTCCGTCACTCTTCCCTGGGCCAGATAGCTGTCCGCCATACCGCGGTAGGCCTGCACGGACAGCGGATCTATCTCCAGCGCCTCGCCGTAGGCTTCCTCCGCGCTGTCGTATTCCGCCTCCCCGGCATATCTGTCTCCCTTCGCCAGACTGCGCGACAGCCGAAGCGACGGCGTCAGGAAAAGAACGAGCACGATCACCGCCGCCGCGATCACCCCGGCCAGCACGCCGATCATAATCTTCTGTCTTCTCACCTTGCGCCTGCGCTCCTCACGCCTTCTGGCGCGCTCCGCATCCCGTCGCTCCGCGGATTTCGCACTGTTGTTCCGCTCTGTATTTTTCGCGGCCTTCGGCTTTTGATCCGCGGCGGACGCTCGCTTATCCTTTGCGGTTTTCGCGCCCTTCGCGTCCCCGGCCTTCTGGCCGCTCTGCTGCGCCGGCTTTTTCTTCTTCGGTTTCCGGCCGCCCTCGACCACCGACATCTCCGGCCTCGTCTGCTTCTTCGCCGAACTGTTTTCCCTCTGACTCATTCCGTCACTCCCAATATATTTGTCTTCCCTCATACGGCCCTGCCATATATCCCCACACATTCACCATACTAGCACATTCCATGGGACTTTGTCCAGTTTAACATCAGATTTGATTTCGCGCGGACGCATTTGGATTCACGGACAAAATGATGTATAATAAATCTTATGAACAAAACCGCTGAAAATACAGTCAGAATTCAATACCAGAGCAAACTCTACGAACTGCCCTATACGCTGATCCGCAGCGACCGCAGAAGCTGCTCTATCGGCATCGACGCGGAGGGAGCGATCACCGTGCGGGTTCCCCTGCACATCTCCGAGCAGGAAATAAGCCGCCTTCTCATCGAAAAGCGGCTCTGGATTATCCGAAAATATCTGGAAACGGAAAAGCGGCGCACCGAACGTCCCGTCTCCGATCTGACCGACGCGCAGCGCGCTGCCCTCACGCGGCGCTATATCGCCGCCGCCAAAGAATATTTCCCGAAACGGGTGGAGCACTACATCCAGCTCACCGGCGGCTCCTACGAGCGCATCTCCATCCGTGACCAGAAGACCCGCTGGGGAAGCTGCAGCGGCCGCGGCACCCTCTCCTTCAACTGGCGCCTCATGCTCGCGCCGCCCGCCATTCTGGATTATGTCGTAGTGCATGAACTGTGCCACCTGACCTACATGAACCACTCTGCAGCCTTCTGGGAAAAGGTGGCCTCCGTCTGCCCGGACTACCGCGCCGCCCGCAAGTGGCTCAAAGAGCACGGCCATGAACTCGTCCTGTGACCTTCGCCGTCACGCCAGATATATTTTGCGCAGCCTGCTCACGGCTCTGTCCGCAATCAGACATTCCCCATGTTCCCTCAGATACTGCAGCCGTTCCTCGGACACGGCAATCAGCGTGCCGAATTCCACCGCCTCCGCGCTGATCTTGTTAAAGGTCTTGTAGGACAGCCTGTTTTTCTCAATCACAAGATAATACGCCTCATCCGCCTTGTACAGACAGCTCTTCACAGACAGATTCGCCGGGATCGCAGCCGCGTACTGCATCGCCTGATGCAACGTCATGAATGCGAACATGCGCCGGTCCTGATCAAACTCCTGCGCCGCGTGCTGCATGATCGCCTCGTTCTGCCTGCTGAGTTCCGCGCTGAGCCCCTGCAGCCTCTCCTTCACGTGCTGCAGGATATCCCGAAAGACGGAGGGACTCTCGCTGGTGAGCGTAAGGACAAGCCCCTGATTCTGAATTGGGGTGATCTGCATGGCGATACTCTCCCCGTTGATCATATAGCCGACCTCGTCATGGGCGCGCGCAATGATATCCCGCAGAAATTCTTCGCCCTTCTCGTTCTGTTCGAATATATCCGACAGAGTCAGCCCATATTCCACCATGTCCTCCGCCGTGACAAAGCACTGTATCGTTGCATCATTGATCTTCTTATATCTCATACGACTCGCTATCCTCTGTTTTCTTACTGCCCTCTGCCGTTACTCCAGCTTGAACTTGCCAACCTCGCTGTTAAGCTGTCCCGCGATATCCATATTGGAATTGGCCTCGCTTCCGATATCGTGAACGCTGCCGGTCAGCGCCGACGTCATATCCGACACGTTGGAGATGCCCAGCGTGCTCTCGTCGATTGCGGTCTTTAAGCCCTCCACCATATCCTTGATGGTATCCATGCTCGCGCGTACCTCCCCGCTCTCCGACGCAAACCGCTGCATCATCTCGCTCATGCTGCCGACGTCGTTCTGATAATTCTCACTCGTCTCCAGCAGCTTCTCATAGCCGTCCATGGCCGTCTCGTTCATGAAGCTGATCATCTCTTCCGATTCTGCCGCCAGCTCATCGACAGACGCGATCACATCATCCGTCACCCGGCGGATCTCTGTGGCCGCTCCCGCCGAGTTGGCCGCCAGCTTCCCGATCTCATCCGCGACAACCGCAAAGCCTCTGCCCGCTTCTCCCGCTCTCGCCGCCTCGATGCTCGCATTTAACGCCAGCAGATTCGTCTCCTCCGTGATGCTGATAATATTGCGCGTGAGCTCTCTGATCTGCTCCACTTCCCTGGATTTCTCGATCTTCTCCTGCACCGTCTGCGCCATCTGCGCCGCCTGTTCGGCCGCGCTCTGTCTGCTCGCCACAGCCTTGTCATGCACCTCGGAGGCGTTCCGCATAATCTGACTCGAAGAGCGGTTTCCCTCCTCGGACTGCTGATAAATCTTGTCGATCGCCTCGTAAGCCATCCTGACGGAACCGTTGACCTGCTCCAGCGCCGCGTTGGACTCCTCCATCGCCGCGCTCATCTCCTCCATCGTCGCCGACACATCGGAGATACTCATCTCCGCGTCCGTCAGATTCTGCGCCATCGTGCGGGAGGATTGGCTCAGCTGCCCGGAGTTGGCGGAAATGTTCGTCATGATTCCCCGTATAAAGCCCAGCAGCTCATTGACATTGCCGGCGATCTGCTCCATCTCGTCGCCCGTATGTACATCCAGCGTCTGCGTCAGGTCGCCCTCGCTGTTTACCAGCTCATAAATCTTGCCGTCCACGGTGCGCAGGCTCTTGATGATCCTGCCCACGATATAATTGATGATGATCAGAACCACCACAAGACAAATCACCGTGATCAGAATCGTCCTTTGCAGAATCACATTCAGGTGTCCCACCACGCCGGACGCGTCGTAGTCACAGCCGACAACGCCGATCACCTTGCCCGTGCTGTCCGTAAGCGGCATATAGGCCGAGATCAGATCGCCGTCCTCCGTGCTGTCAATGTAGTCCTGCACATAGGGTTCCCCCGCGAAGACGCCCTGCAGCTCCTCGTAAGAGACCTCAAACGGTGCGCCGAACGAATTGCGGCTCGCGCTGTCGTCGGTATCGATGCCGTAGTACACTCCGCTTCCGTCCGTGTACAGCGTATACAGATATTTGATTCCGCAGTCGTCTCTGATGCTGTCCATCGCGGCGTCAAGCGCCTTGTACTCCTCGCTGTCCTCCGATCCCGGCGTCAGGGCCGCCAGCGCGTCCGTGTCGATCACCTTTGCGGAGATGACCGCCGCCATGCGCGCCTCCTCGACTCCCATCGCGACCATGCCGCTCTTCGTTCTGCTGTAGGAACTGATTCCCATAATTATGCAGAGAATGATGATCAGTATGCTGGTCGGCAGCACGATCTTCACCCTGATCCCGCAGCCTCTTGTCTTTTCTCTTTTCATTTGTTTTCCCCTCTTTGTACACAAGCAGACCCTTTACTGTAACGCGGCGCGTCAAGAGAACAATCCTGTTTCTACTACGCCAGTTACAGTATAGCATAAAGCGGCTGTAATCACAATGTAAATATTTTCATAATTTTCCATTTGCGCATCCATTGTCGTCTGATTTTTTACTCATTTTTTATAAAATTATTCGACTTTTCTGTTCCATTTTCCATAGTTATCTGCTAAAATAAGGTTAAGAAACAACAAATCCTGCCGATATTATTAGCAGAACAAGGAGTTCTGGAAAAATATCCAAGGAGGGATCACAGCAATTTATGCAGCAGAGAAGAATTATAAGGTGGAAGCGGTTTTGGCGATAACCCCGCTCAGGAAGGTTTCTTCCAATGACAAAAAACGCCAGTCCAAGCAGAACCCGTCCCAGACCTTCGCGAAGACCTTTTTTTCCAAAGTTCTGGACGAGGCATGTGAGAAGGAACAGGAGCGAAACATCAATATCTACACCAACGGTTACACGAGAGACGCCCTGCCTTTTTACAATCATATCAATATGCGAGAGTATTGCTGACAGAGAAGGAGACGGTTTATGCGCCGTCTCCTTTTCCTGTTTTCCTATGCGTTCATCTCCCGCTTAAACGTCTCCACATACTCCTTCGCGACGTCCGCGCTGTAACCGTTCTTTTCCATGAGATTGATAAAGTGGGAGCCGACGATACAGCCGTCAATGGTGTGCCGCATCGGCTCAACGTCCGCCGCCGTGCGGATGCCGAAGCCCATCATCACGGGGATCTTCGACACGCGCTTCACCTGCTCCAGATACCGGATCACATCCCTGTGGAAATCCGCCGCCTGCCCCGTCACGCCCATGGAGGAAACGCAGTAGACGAATCCTCTCGCATGCTCCAGAATCATCGGGATGCGGTCGCCGGACACGGGCGTCACGAGCTGGATCAGAATCGGCGCGCCCTCCTTCGCGTCCAGCACATCCTGCAGCTGCTTCTGCTCCTCGTAGGGCAGATCGGGAATGATCAGCCCGTCCACGCCGACCTCAATGCATCTGTCCACAAAGGCCTCCGTGCCATAGTAAGTCACCGTGTTGAAATACATCATGAAGACGAGCGGAACCTCGCAGCCGTCCGCGCGGATCTGCTCCACCATATCAAACACTTTCCGCAGATTGACGCCCTGCTTGATCGCCTTGTAAGAGGACGCCTGGATCACCGGGCCGTCCGCCACAGGATCGGAGAAGGGAATACCCAGCTCCACCACGTCGATCTGCGCCTCCCACTGCGCCCTGATCAGCTCCGCGCAGCCCTTCATATCCGGCAGTCCCGCCGTCGTATAGGTGATGAACGCCTTGTCGCCGCGCTCCTGCACCTGCTGTAAACGCTCTTCTATTCTGTTCATGTCATCGTCATCCTCCTGATAAACCTTAATGGTATGATTATCCTTAGTTCAGATATCCTTTTCCGCTGAAATACGATTCGATCGTATGCACATCCTTGTCGCCGCGCCCGGACAGACACAGCACGATCGCCTGATCGGGCGTCATCGTCTTCGCCTTCTTGAACGCGTAAGCCAAGGCGTGGGCGCTCTCGATGGCCGGTATGATGCCCTCAAGTTTACATAACTCCGCAAGCGCCTCCATCGCCTCGTCGTCCGTGATGGAGACATACTGCGCCCTGCCGCTGTCCCGCAGATAGGCGTGCTCCGGTCCCACGCCCGGATAGTCCAGTCCCGCCGAGATGGAGTGCGCGATCTGCACGTTGCCGTCCTCATCCTGCAGCAGATAGGAGCGCATTCCG
>CANPXP010000048.1 GCA_947586255.1 uncultured Lachnospiraceae bacterium
TATTTATCAAGAAATTGCAACGATTTGCAAATAGTTCCTCACTACATATGGCTTGGGCTTAAGTTAATGACATTGTGATTTTACGCATTTCTTTATCAGCCGCCTTCTCAGCCCTTCGGCAGACCGACTTTTTATGCCGGATCGCCCCGTTTCGGGCGCCGCGAAGTCCTCCACCGATTCCCAAACCCGCTCTGCAGGCGGTTTTGCGGCAGACCGACTTTTTTCGGACAACAGGAACGCTCCATTCCGTCCGCGCGTTGTTTTTCAATCAAAAACAGATTTTGTCACTGACATGGCAGCATTTTCATCCGTGATCTTTCAGGATATCTTCCAGCACCTCCATCAGCCGATCCACGTCGATCGGTTTGGCCACGTGCGCGTTCATGCCGCAGTCCATGGCCTTCTGTCTGTCCTCGTCGAAGGCGTTCGCCGTCATGGCCACGATCGGAATACCCGCAAGCGCCGGATCCTCCAGGGCGCGGATCGCCTTCGTAGCGTCGTAGCCGTTCATCTGCGGCATCTGAATATCCATCAGAATCAGTGCGTAATCACCCGGCGACGCGTTTTTCACCTTCTCCACGGCGACGCTGCCGTCCTCCGCCGTATCGATGACGAAGCCTTTTTCGGAGAGCAGCTCCACGGCGATCTCTCGATTCAGTTCATTGTCCTCCACGAGCAGCAGGCGGGTGCCTTTTAACCGCTCCGCGGCGTCCGGCTTCTCCTCTTTGGCGATCTCCTGCGCGCGCAGGGAATCGTTGCCGGCGGCGGTCAGGATATCCCGCAGCTCCGAGAGGAAGATCGGCTTATTGCAGAACGCGGTAACGCCGGCCTCTCTGGCCTCCTCCTCGAAGGGCGTCCAGTCGTAGGCGGTGACGATGATGATCGGTGTGCTGTCCCCCACGATGCCGCGAATCTGCCGCACGACTTCCAGACCGTTCAAGTCGGGCAGAAACCAGTCCACGATATAGGCATAGTACTCGTCGCCCAGCTCATATGCCTGCTTCGCGTGCAGGACGGCCTCCTTGCCGTGCAGCACCCACTCGGGGCGCATACCGATCTGCATGAGCATCTTGGTGATGCTGTCGCAGGTCGTATAACTGTCGTCCACCACGAGCGCGCGCATCCCCTCCAGGGCTTCGACGCTGCCCACCTTCCTGGGCTCCGTCTGCAGGCGGAAATCGATGTTGATGATGAATTCCGTCCCTTTGCCCGGCTCCGAGTGCAGCTCTATCGTGCCGCCCATCGCGTCGATGATATTCTTGGCGATCGCCATGCCCAACCCCGTTCCCTGAATGCCGCTGGCCGTGGTGTTCCGCTCCCGCTCAAAGGGCTCGAAGATATGTCTGGTAAAGTCCGCGCTCATGCCGATCCCCGTGTCCTTGACGCGTATCTCGTAGGATCCGTAGCCTTTGGGCGCACGGGGCTTCTGGCGGATCGTGAGCGCGACCGTTCCGCCGGGCGGCGTGAATTTGATCGCGTTGGAAAGCAGGTTTAAGAGCACCTGATTGACATGCAGCTTATCGCAGTAGATATCCTCGTCGATAACATCCACCGCGTCCATGTAGAAGTCCAGCTGCTTGGAGTGCATCTGCGTCTGAATGATGTCCCGCATATCCCTGAAAATATCGGAGAGAGAACACTCCTTCTCCTCAATATTCAGCTTGCCGGACTCGATGCGGCTCATGTCGAGAATGTCGTTGATCAGGGATAGCATGTGATTACTGGATGCCAGGATCTTCTTCAGATACTCCTGCACCCGCTCCCTGTTGTCCAGATTGGTCTGCGCCAATGTTGTAAAGCCGATGATGGCGTTCATCGGCGTGCGGATGTCATGGGACATATTCGAGAGGAAAACGCTCTTCGCGCGGTCGGCGGCCTCGGCCTTGTGCAGCTTCTCCGTCAGCACCGCCTGATCCACCGCTCTCTGCATCGCCATTTTGGCGTTGTGGCTCACTCTGATATAATACAGTATAATCGCGGCCGCCAGCAGGACGCCCAGCGTAAAGCAGATCCGCTGCACCGCAAAGACGCTGGCGAAAGCCTCCCTCTCCGGCACGGACACTGCGATCTCCCAGGCGTTGATGCCTGCCGGCGCATAGTACATGTATTCCCAGCCGTCCGTGTTCGGCGTGCGGAAGATCACATACCCTGTACCGAGATTCATCATGTCCTCAGTGTACTCCTCCCACGACTGCCCGCCCTTCGCATCTCTCGTCGTTGCTTCCGCGGAAAAATCCGCGATATTGCCCAGATTGTCATGCCATGTATCGAGTATGAACTGACCGCTTCGCGTATCGATGATGTAGACGCTGGCGCTGGCATTATAGATGTTGTCGATATTCAGGCTGTCGGGCAGCGTGTCCAGATCCGTCACGCCGTAGAGTACGGCCGCCGTCTGGCCGTCCTGAATAATCGGAACGAAATGCCTGAGGATATCGCCGCCGTTCTGATCGGAAATGCGATCGGAGATATGTTCGCCCAGAGCGGCCTCCTCGGCAAAAGACAGGTCCGTACTCTCCGCGTCAACCACGCTGCCGTCCGGAAGGAGCACCTGACCGTCCGCCAGCAGCACACGCACTCTCATCGTCTCAAGAAGCGGCTCGTTGGCCATCATCACGCCGAGCGTCGCCTCCAGATCGAAATTGTCCGCCTGGGAGATCGTATCCGCCATCGCGTTGAGCAGGCGGCTGTCCCGCATCAGCTTCGAGGTCACCTCTTCGATCACGGTGTTGACGCCCTCTTCCATGCGGCCGAGCGACCGTTCCCTGATCGAAGCTGTGATCCTGAAATACGCGATGATCAAAAGCACCACAATCACGGCGATCACAATTCCCGTCGCCGTCAGGCCGCTGTCTCTCCTCGCCGTTTTCTTTTGTTTCTTGCTGTCGTCCATGTGCCTGTCTCCCCTTTGGCAAGCGTATACTACTCTACTGACACTCCGCTATCCGAAAAACGCTGTGTCACTTCGCTTTCTTCCGTCCCGGTTTCTTCTTCGCCTTCTTCTGTCCTACCACTTCCTTGAGCAGAAGCGCCTTGCCCAGGTCGCCGTCCACCCTGATTTTCTGCAGGGTATAGGCCAGCACGGGATCCATCCTGCCCTCGACGATGTCGAGAAGTGTCTGGGCCGTGCAGGTGATCAGCACATCCCTGTCATAATACTCGTAAGGCTCCACATCGGCCTTGCCGTCCCTGACATCGAGATAAAAGGCGCCTTCCGCCTCCCCCTCGATATTGAACTGAAACGCCACATGCTCCTGCACCGCGCCGGCGTCGGCGCTCTCCGCGATATCCTTTACCTGTTGTACCAGTTCTTCATAAGTCATGCTCATATCCTCCTCCAAATGAACGATTGCTATAAAATTTATTATACTGGATTCCTGTATACATTGTCAATTTACTGTCAATAGATGCAGAATAAAACAGGCTATCGCCTCGTCTCGCAAAAGCAATAGCCCGTCTCGTCTCTTTTCCGTACCAATTTACAGATAATCCCGTATATCGTCCGCCAGCTTCTCCTCCAGCTTGATCAACTTCTTGGCGATGTCCTTGGAGCGCTCGTCGGCGGCCTCATACTGATTCAGGTACTTATTGAGCGATTTCACGCCCATGTTGCAGCCGTCGGTCATCAGATCCGCGATCGTTGCGTCCGACTCGTGCATGACCAGCTTCACGTTAGTCTTCATCCACGACATGCTCTTGGCCATCGGATTCGGCTCTTTGCCGTCGTCGTGATACTCCGAGAGAAGCTTACGAATCTCATCGCCCAGTTTGACATGTTCCTCCCTGCAATGATCCAGCAGCTTCCTGAGATCCTCTCCGCTCACATACTCCATCACATCGTCGATGGAATCGACGCCCATCTTCACGCCCGCGTCACACTCTCTCAGGAGCCTTATCGTATCCTGCTCTATCATGGTTCCTCCATTCCGAAACAGCCCGCCTGACCATGCGCTGACGCGCAGGCCCGGGTCTGTCTCCTTATTTTGTCAGATAGAAGCAGTATGCGTATTTTCCTCATTTTCTATACATCAGTAATTCTCCGGGCAGATCTCGAAGTAAGCCTGCGGGTGCGCGCAGACGGGGCAGATCTCGGGCGCCTGCGTGCCGACTACGATATGTCCGCAGTTGCGGCATTCCCACACCTTGACCTCGCTCTTTTTGAAAACTTCCTGCATCTCCACATTTTTAAGCAGGGCACGGTAGCGCTCCTCATGATGCTTCTCGATCTCTGCAACCATGCGGAATTTCTCGGCCAGCTCCGAAAAACCTTCTTTCTCCGCCGTCTCCGCGAAGCCCTTGTACATATCTGTCCACTCATAGTTCTCGCCGTCCGCCGCGGCCGCCAGATTCTCCGCCGTGCTGCCGATGCCGTACAGCTCCTTGTACCAGATTTTCGCATGTTCTTTCTCGTTGTTGGCCGTGTCCGTGAAGATCGCCGAGATCTGTTCGTACCCTTCCTTCTTGGCCTTGGATGCGAAATAGGTGTACTTATTTCGCGCCGTGGACTCGCCGGCGATCGCCGCCTGCAGATTTTTCTCCGTCTGTGTTCCCGCGTACTTGTTTTCAGCCATTTCTTTTCCCTCCATATCGTTGTTCTGTCAATCTATCGTTTCACGGCCGCCCTTTTTTCATAATAAGCGCCGCAAAATTTCACTCCGTCACTACGCCTCATCTCGTCATCGGCGCCGTCGCTTCCCCAAGCCACGCAAGCGCCTCCCCGGCGAAGCACGGTGCAAGCGTCTCATACACCCGCTCGTGATAATCGTTCAGCCAGGCAAGCTCCCGCTCCGTCATCAGTTCCGGCAGAATCGCGTCCCTGTCAAAAGGCGTCATGGTCAGCGGTTCGAGATACATAAACTGCCCGCATTCGGTCTTCTCACCCCTGCGGCACAGCACCAGATTCTCATGCCGTATGCCGAAGCGTCCCTCCAGATACAGCCCCGGCTCGTTGGAGATCACCATACCCTCCTCGAGAGGCACGCAGCGCGCCCGCTCCGAGATACGCCACTGAAACCGCTGCGGCCCCTCGTGCACACTCAGAAGGAAGCCCACGCCGTGGCCGGTGCCGTGGTTGTAATCCAGCCCTGCTTCCCACAGCGGCTCTCTCGCCAGCACGTCAAGGTTCTGTCCGCAGACGCCCTGGGGGAATCTCGCCGCACCCAGCGCCAAGTGCCCTCGCAACACCATAGTGTAATACCGCTTCTCCTCCTCGGTCACTTTTCCCAGGGCATAAGTTCTCGTGACGTCCGTCGTGCCTTCCCGGTAATGGCCGCCCGTGTCCGCCAGACACAGGCCGCCCTCTCTGATCTCGGCATTCGTCTCCACGGTAGGTTCATAGTGCACAATGGCTCCGTGAGCGCCGCAAGCGATGATAGGCGCAAAGCTGGGGCCAAGGTAGCTCTCCTCTTCCGCGCGAAACGCTTCCAGCCTCTCCGCCGCGTCAAGCTCCGTGATCCTCTCCCGCCCCACGCGCGTTTTCAGCCAGCGCATGAATTTCGTCACCGCCACGCCGTCCTTCACGTGAGCGGCCCGCATGTGCTCCATTTCCGCCGGCGTCTTGACCGCCTTCATCAGCTCTATTGGACTCGGCTCGTCTATTCTTTCCGTGTCCGCCGCCAGACTGCTCATGAGCCGGTAATTGACGCGCCCGCTGTCCGCCCACACACGCCTGCCGCCGGCAATGCCGCGCAGACTCTCCGCAATCGCATCGTAAGGATAAACCGCGACGCCATCCCGCTCCAGCCCGGCGCGAATCTCCCCGGACAGGATTTCTTCGTGCACAAAAAGCTTCGCCGTCTCCTGTCCCAGAATCATATAAGCCAGAAAAACCGGCGTGTAGAGCACGTCGTCCCCGCGCAGATTCAGAAGCCACGCGATCTCGTCCAGCGCGGTGAGCAAAAGCACATCGGCATTTTTCTCACACATCCTCCGCCGCACATCCGAGAGCTTTTCCTCCCGGCTGCGCCCGACATAGCCGGCCTCCAGTTCCCGCACCGGCTGTGTGGAGATCGAAGGTCTGTCCTCCCACACGAGATCCGCCAGATCCACGCTGCCGTCGAAAGTGATTCCCTTCGCTCCGGTCTTCTGTGCGACGTCACGGACAAACTCCGCCGAGACGGTGCGCCCGTCAAAGCCGATCACGCTCCCCTCGCGCAGATTGTCGCGCAGATATTCGGGAATCTTCGGCACATCCGGCTGTCCGGCCCGCATCAGCGTGATACCGCTTCCCGCAAGCTGCTCCGCGGCCTGAATGAAATACCGGCCGTCCGTCCACAGCGCCGCGGCATTCTCCAGCACGACCAGCGTGCCCGCCGAGCCCGTGAAGCCGGACAGATACTCTCTTGCCTTGAAATAGTCCCCCACGTACTCCGAACCGTGGAAATCCTCCGTGGGGACAATATAGGCGAAGAGATTATGTTTTTTCATATGGCCGCGCAGGGCGGCCAGTCTCTCTGCAGCATTCATACTTATATTCTGATCAGCTCATACTGATCCGTTCCCAATCCGATCTTGACCGCGTGGGCGATGCAGCTCTTCCACTCCGTATCCGGGTGCGTCATGTGGAAGTGGTCGTGCCCCTCCCCGCCGCCGTGCGCCTTCAGATTCTCGCCGAGAATGCTGCTCTCCACGGGCGTCATCTCGTTGCACAGATCCGCGCAGGCCTGATCCAGCGCCACCGGATCGAAGGAGGCGAGCATACCCACATTCGGGATGATCGGGATATCGTTCTCCGCGTGACAGTCGCAGTTGGGCGACACATCACAGATCAGCGATACGTGGAAGCACGGACGATCCTTGCAGACCGCCAGCGCATACTCCGCCATCCTGCAGTTGAGCAGTTTGATGGAATCCGCGAAGTCCGCGGCGATGGCGTCCTTCGGGCAGACCGCCAGACAGCGGCCGCAGCCCACACATTTATCGTGATCGATCCGCGCCTTGCCGTTCTCGATGACCGGCCCTTCGTGGGCACAGATTCTGCCGCAGGAACCGCAGCCCACACAGGCGGACTGATCCACGCTGGGCTTGCCGTCGCAGTGCTGTTCCATCTTGCCGGCACGGGAACCGCAGCCCATGCCGATATTCTTGAGCGTGCCGCCAAAGCCCGCCATCTCATGCCCTTTGAAGTGGGTCAGGGAGACAAACACATCCGCGTCCATGATCGCGTGACCGATCTTCGCCTCCCTGACATACTCGCCGGCGATCGGCACAAGCGTCTCGTCCGTCCCCTTCAGGCCGTCGGCGATGATGACGTGACAGCCCGTCTGATACGGCGAGAAACCGTTGATATAAGCCGTTTCCAGATGATCCAGCGCGTTTTTCCTGCTGCCCACATACAGCGTGTTGCAGTCCGTCAGGAAAGGCCTGCCGCCCAACTCCTTCACATAGTCCGCCACCACTCTTGCGTAGTTGGGCCTGAGAAACGCCAGATTGCCGTACTCGCCGAAGTGAATCTTGATCGCCGTGTACTTGTCCGCAAAATCAATCTGCTCAAAACCCGCCGTCTTCATCAAGCGGTGCAGCTTCTGCAGAAGATTCTCATTCTCCGTCGCCTTGAAGGTGGTAAAATATACGTTCGCTTTCTCCATATGCGTTTTGCTCCTCTCTACTCAAATATCTTGAACCGCTCGCTGATGATCTCGTACTGCTCCTTGATCTTCAGATACAGCCCGATCGTGTTCTCTTTTTCCTTCTCAAACTCCTTGATGATCTTGTCGTAGTTGCGCTCCAGACTCTGCACCACATTCTTGTTGATCTTGCCGTTGTCCGCGTCGCCGTTCATGATGGACAGAATCTTATCCTTGCTGAACGCTTCCTTATAGCTTCTCTTGCCGTACAGCGCGCTCAGGATATCCGCCACCGCGATGATCTGCTGCGGCAGCGTCAGATCAGCGGCCGTCAGCCCTTTGTGATAACCCGTGCCGTCCAGCTTCTCATGGTGTCTGACCGCAATCTGCAGCACCGCGTCGTCCACGACGCCCTCCAGAATCATCTCCGTGATGCGCACGTGGGCCTTCATGATCTTCATCTCGTCGTCGCTTAAGCGCCCCGTGGATTCCAGAATGTTGAGCGGAATCGCGATCTTGCCCAGATCATGCAGAAGCGCCCCGTAGTGCAGATCTCTGAGATCCCTGCCGGACAGCCTCGCCAGTCTTCCCAGCTGTTCCGCGAAGTTCACCGTCGCCAGCGTGTGGATCACCGTGTGCTCGCTTCTAAAATCGATGGTGTACACCAGCATCTCCAGGAAGCCTCTCTTGTACTGCTCCGAGAAAGCCCGTTTCGCCAGCAGAACATCCAGCTCCTCACGGTATTTGCCGTTGATCAGATTCTCCGTGATGCCATAGCGCTCCTGCGCCTTGTGGAAGAGATCGAGCGCCGCACCGGAGAACTTGATATCGCGGTATTTCGAGAAGTAATCCTGCTCCAAGCTCTCCTCCTTCAGGTTCATGAAGGTGTCCATCTTGTCCGCCAGACTTAAAAGCTCTATAATGTGCATATACCGGCTCTGGATCAGGTTGTGCCTGTTGTAGTCCAGGTGGTGATAGAGCACGATCTCCGCCTTGTCTCCCATCGGTGAGAGATATTTTAAGAACAGAAAACCGTAAATAGAATGCGGCCACAGGTTTTTCGTCTCGAAGTCGGACACGTTCTTGACATTGTCCTCCTTATACAGCCCGATGTCGTGCAGGATGCCCAGCATCGTGTAGTCCACCAGTTCCTGCTCCGTGTAGTGATGCTCGCTGCTGTATGTATTCTCATACTCCATCATCTTGTAGAGAATGTAGCCCGTGATCTCCCCGTGCTTCATGATCTTATTATTGATGATGCCCAGGGTCTTTCGGATAATTTCATTGACATCCTTGCTGCTGATAACGCTCATTCGTATCTTTCCTTTCCGCGGAAACGCACATTTGCACAATTAAGTTTATTCTATCATTTTTTTCTTCTCTTGTCCAACTTTTCATCTCTTGCGATTTTCTGATTTCCCGAAAAATAGCCTTGCATTCTCTTTCAAATATGATATAATGGATAACGTCACAGCGATCTGCATTCAGAGAACTGCTTCGCATTATTATTTATTGTTCATATTGTCATGGGGATATAGCTCAGTTGGGAGAGCGATACGTTCGCAACGTATAGGTCACGAGTTCGAGTCTCGCTATCTCCATTATGAATAAGCCGCTTCAGGATGTTGTTCCCGAAGCGGCTTTATCTATATGCGCATATCCTGTAGTCGTACATTTAATTGTCGTTTCTCCTGTCTAATGCTGTCCCATAACAAGAGCCCGTGCCTCCAACTCGAGCAGATACCGCTTGACCCCGATTCCGCAGGCAAAACCGCTGATATCCCCGTTCTTGTGAATCACGCGATGGCACGGCACGAGAATCATCAGCGGATTTTTGTTGTTCGCCTGCCCCACCGCACGAACCGCCTTCGGATTCCCGATCTGTACGGCGATATCCTCATAGCTCCTCGTCTCACCGTAAGGGATCGTCCGAAGCGCCTGCCATACGCTCTCCTGAAAAGGCGTTCCGCTGCTGCTCAACGGCACGTCAAACCGTCTCCTCGTTCCGCCGAAATACTCGTCCAGCTGCGCGCAGACGTCCCGCAGCAGTTTTGCCGCCCTGCCGGGAACCGTCCCGTCATCATCGGAGAAAATGTTCCCGTCATGACGCTGCCGCAGCAAAGCCTCCTTGTCCGCCTCATCGCACAGACACAGCTCCGTGATGCCGTCGTCCGTCCCGCTGACCCTCAGAATCCCGATCGGACTTTCGTATAAACAGATATTGCTCATTTCCGTCACCGTCTTCACTGAAAAGACTGTTATCACTTCCATGTCATTTGGAGCTCTCGCTTATTGTTTACGCAATCCGAAAGATACAGGTTAATCAGCGTCTGATAAGGTATGCCAACCTTACTGGCCTGATCCTTGAAATAATCAATGACCGTAGGCGATATTTTTATGGTGACTTGCTTTTTTAATTCTTTTGCGTAGGGATTAGGTCTTGGATTGAGCTGATCGATGTCATATTCCTCTAACATATCTTTCTTCCTCCTTTTTGGTCGCCATTCTAGCCGAAATGATACGTATGACCGCATCAGACTCGCGATAACAATGGCATACGATACAGATGTTTGCCTTGTCGGTCATTCCAAGAAGCAGGAATCGTTCTTCCAGCTCGGAATGTTCCGGATCGTCAAACAAGATAGCCTTGTCATCGAAAAATGCCGTACTGGCCTCCTCAAAAGAAATGCCATGCTTTTTCTTATTTATTTCGTTCTTGTTTTCATCCCAGTCGAAGCACATTGGCAATCCTTTCTTTTAGTATTTATACAGTGATTATATTATATTTATTTTATATTGTCAATATTTACAATATTTCTTTTCCATTTTAATATTCTGGCAGACTTGTTATGATTATCACATGATTCTCTACAAAACGCCCGGCCGTCTCTGCAGCTCATGTGCGCACAGCACATAACCTGCTTATGACCGGTCGGGCATTTTATTTCAGGCTGTTTGTCTCAGCCTGCCTTCTTCCGTTTTATCACTTTGCAGACATCACACAACACCATAAACGTCTGCCTATCTATGCATTTACACAGCGCTTACACGATACCCTGCGCCTTCATCGCCTCGGCTACCTTGAGGAAGCCCGCGATGTTCGCGCCTGCAACATAGTTGCCTTCCATGCCGTACTTCTTGGAAGCGTCGTCCAGGTTGTGGAAGATGTTGACCATGATACCCTTCAGCTTGGAGTCAACCTCCTCGAAGGTCCAGGAAAGTCTCTCGGAGTTCTGGCTCATCTCCAGTGCAGATGTCGCTACGCCGCCCGCGTTGGAAGCTTTGCCCGGGCAGAACAGAACCTTGTTCTGCTGGAAGTACTCTGTCGCCTCCAGGGTGGTAGGCATATTGGCGCCCTCCGCTACCGCGAAGCAGCCGTTCGCCACAAGCGCCTTCGCATCCTCCAGATCCAGCTCGTTCTGTGTTGCGCAGGGAAGGGCGATATCGCACTTAACGCTCCACACGCCGTGCTCGCCGTTCTTCTTCTCATGATACTGTGCGCTCGGTCTCGCCGCCGCGTACTCTGTCAGACGCGCGCGCTTCACTTCCTTGATTTCCTTCAAGAGAGCCACATCGATGCCCTCGGGATCGTAGATCCAGCCGGTGGAATCGGAGCAGGTGACAGGCTTCGCGCCGAGCTGCTGCGCCTTCTGGATCGCGTAGATCGCCACGTTGCCCGCGCCGGATACCGCGATGGTCTTGCCGGCGATGTCCTTGCCGTTGCACTTGAGCATCTCCTCGGTTAAGTATAACAGACCGTAGCCCGTCGCCTCGGTTCTCGCGAGGGAACCGCCGTATGTCAGGCCCTTGCCTGTCAGCACGCCCTCATACAGGTTGCGGATTCTCTTGTACTGTCCGAACAGGAAACCGATCTCACGGCCGCCTACGCCGATATCGCCCGCCGGTACGTCCGTGTCCGCGCCGATGTGCTTACACAGCTCCGTCATAAAGCTCTGGCAGAACGCCATCACCTCTCTGTCGGATTTGCCCTTGGGATCAAAATCGGAACCGCCCTTGCCGCCGCCGATCGGCAGACCGGTCAGGGAATTCTTGAAAATCTGCTCAAAGCCCAGGAACTTGATGATACCCAGATTCACCGAAGGATGGAATCTCAGGCCGCCCTTGTAGGGTCCGATCGCGCTGTTGAACTGTACGCGGAAACCGTTGTTGACCTGTACCTGTCCCTTGTCATCCACCCAGGGAACACGGAACTGCACGATCCTCTCGGGAACCGTCAGCCTCTCCAGCAGAGCGTCCTTTCTGTATGCCTCCTCATCCGCCTCGATCACCACGCGAAGAGACTCCAGAACCTCCTTGACCGCCTGATGGAATTCCGGCTGCGCAGGGTTCTTCGCAACTACCAACTCATAAACCTCGTCAACGTATGACATGATGCATGTCCTCCTTTAGTTTGTATAGATAAAATGCTTACGCTTCATTATAGTATGCGGTCCCAAATTGCACAAGCCCGATTTATCACACTAACGCGTAAAAATTTCAGAGTGATTTTTATACATATTGTACAATGATACTTATATTCAGGCATACATGTATACAATTCGCGTCACAAGTCACAGGTACTTCCGAAGCTGTCTGATGCTCTCCTGCTCAAAATCCACCAGTTCCTGCGCCAGTTCCACCGTCTCGTCAGCCGCAAGCCGGTTGTGTTGCATTGCCCGCCACATGCTGGTGATTCCCCTGCTGCCGCTCTGTATCATGATCTCCGCCATACGCCCTCTGCTGATATTGAGCGCTGTCCCCAGATGAATCCCGCCCCGCAGAAGCATCCGTGTCACCTGATTCGGGCGCTGCGCCTCCCCATCGCCCTGCAGGATACGATCCAGCGCTTTGTCATGAATCTGCGAGTAGCGAAGGGACTGCCGGGACAACTGTCTGGAGAAATCGTCGTCCTCCGTCTTGTCCAACAGCGTCTCGATCGCCTCCATTCCGATCTGTGTGCTTCTCTGCACCTCTCTCAATATTTTGGCATCGTCATGTCTCATAATCGTTCCTTTCCGCCGAACAGGGAATCACTTCCCCGTTCGCCGCGCTTTCCGCGCATAAAATAAAGAGCATGGGATTTCCCACACTCTCTATCTTTGCCATTATTAAAACCTTTAATCAGCCGCCTCGCACTGCGCGGCCCGTATGTGACGTCTCGCGCCGGCTACTCGACATAATCCGACTTGACATAGGCGGTCTTGCCGTTGTATTTGATCTTGGTCCAGCCGTCTGCCTGTTTCATGATAATTTCCAGCTTCTCGCCGACATAGGCTGTTCCCAGCTTCTGGCCATCCTCGCTCGCCGAAGCGCGTATGCGGACGTTCTCCTTGACCGTCACTGTCTGGCCACCCGTTGAAGCGGTATCGCTGTTGTCCTTCTGCTCCGTCTCTTCTTTCGCCGTATCCCGATCCTCCGCCTCGCCGGTATCCGTATCACCTGCGTCGGCCTCCTTCGTCTCGGACGCCTCCAGATATTCGCTCTTGATAAACGCGTTCCTGCCGTTGTAGTCAATCATGCTCCAGCCGTTGGCTCTCTCCTCCAGCAGCGAAAACTCCTCGCCCACGGCAGCCTTGCCAAGCTTGTCCGCCGTCTCGCTGTCCGAAGAGCGGATGTTCACCACATCGGTAGCCTTAACCTTGGTCACAACCACCGCCGGCTCCTCCGGTTCAGTCTCCTCCGGCTGCCCGCTCTCTTCATCCTCTCCGGTCTCGTCGGTCTGGGCCGCAGTTTCGCCGGCCTCTTCCCGCGCCAGAGTCTCTCCGACATTCTTGTCAATCTTCTCGTTCAGGTCGATGATAAAGTTTCTCAGCTCCTCATCCTCCGCAACCATATCATTGTAGGCCGCGGCAACCTTGTTGTTCAGATCGACATAGTCGTCCTGAAGATTCAGTTCTCGGATATAATTTAAAATATCGTCGTCCTCTTCGCCGTCCACGTTGAAATAATAGTCTCCGTCCTCATTCCGGCAGACATAATACGTCGTCAGACCCGGTATCGGCTTGTCATAGTCATAAAACTTTACTTCCGTATAGACGTATACCATGTAGGTATCTTCTTTCGGACCCGCCTTCGTGTACACCTCCAGCGTCGGATAGGATTCGAGATACTTGCTTGTCTCCTTGGCTCTGAGAATCTCCGTATCGTCTAGCTTGTACATCAGCTTCCCCATCGTATCGGTATCGCCCTCCACCATGGCCTGATAATATGTGTGCACCAGTTCATTGATCTCCGGTATGGCGTCCTTCTCCATAGGCACCTCAGGAACAGTGACGTCTACATTGGCGATATCAATGCCCTCCGTCGTCTCTACCGTCTCCTCCCCGGTATCCTTTCTCCGGCTGGCGCTGACCGCAATCGCGACCGTGACGGCCACACACAGGACCAGCACGATCGGCATGATAATTCTGGAATACCGAAAGAGCCAGTTCTTAAGGATCTCCAGCTTGGCCCGGATAAAATCCTGTATATTATTATTTGATGTATTCATCCATTACAACCTTTCTAACTCTGTAAAACGCAGATAACTTCAAGGACTGCAAATGCACCCGACAGGACTCGAACCTGCATCAAAGGCGTCGGAGGCCTACGTTTTATCCATTAGACTACGGGTGCCGACTTCACAAATAAATATTACGATTTTGTTACATCTCGCTTATCATACCATAAGCCGGCACCATTTGTCCAGTAAATAAGTGTTTATCCTAAAATTTCCTCAATTTTTGCCTTTTTTCTGTCGTAACGATACAGATGATCGGACAGTACCTCCTCCGGCTCCACCTGCGTCTCATTGACCTCCCGCACCATCTGCCGGTAAAAATCATGCTCGCTGTCGTCCGGCAAAAGCAGCACCTCGTGGACAGAACTCGGCAGAATCAGCAGATCCGTTCCCAGCTCCTCCGCCAGCTCCCCGATTTTCTGTGAGTAGAGCATGACGGACGCGCCGTTCAGCTTGGCCTGATTCGTCAGCACATACATGTCGAGCGAGGCCGCCTCCTTCATCTTCAGTCCGGTCATCTCCTCCACCAGCCGGTACATCGGAACCAGAAGCTCCGGCATATTCCGCCGCATATTGCCCTCCGCCGTCTCATACAGTTCCTCCGCCGTCTTTCCCCACATGGCAAGGTGGCTGTTGTGAATCAGTATGGAAGCGCTGCCGAGCACTTTTTCCTCCAGCGCATAGTAGAAGACGATGGCCAGATCGTACCATGTAAAATGTGGGACATCCTCCAGCAGTTTCCTGTTCTTCTCATAGTTGACAAGCTTGTGAAAAATCCTGTCCTTCACCTTCTCATAATCCTCAAAAAAAGCCATGTCCAGATTCACATTCTGCACTTTCTCACGGTACAGCTCCACAATGCCGTCCACAATCTTCTCCATGTCCGTGCCGACGCAGTACTGCCTGTACATCTCCTCCAGATAAATCGTCGGCGACATGTTGTCGGCCTCTCTCATCATAACGACGCCCGTGTAGGATACGCCGTTATTCTTCATCACCTCCGTGGACCGGACCGAGTACTCGTCTCCCATTCTGTCCCGAAGCAATTCCACAACCTTCTCTGTAAATTCCTGATAATTCATTTTCCCTCTTTCCCATTCTCTCCGGAAAGCTGTCCAACAACAAAAAAACAATGGCCGCTTGTGCTGCCATTGTCTTATAGGCTTATGTAGAATCGGTTGCAGTTATGTTATACTCTGGAGAGATACTCTCCCGTTCTCGTGTCGATCTTGATCACTTCTCCCTGATCCACGAACAGCGGCACATTGACCTTCGCTCCGGTCTCGACGATCGCGGGCTTGGTCGCGCCTGTCGCCGTATCGCCCTTGAATCCGGGTTCCGTGTCCGTGATCGCAAGTTCCACGAACAGCGGCGGCTCGATGGCGAACACACTGCCGTTGTAGGAGCAGATCTTGACCATCTCGTTCTCCTTCACGAATTTCAGCGCATCGCCGACCGTGTCGGAATTGAGCGCGATCTGATCGTATGTCTCCGTATCCATGAAGTTGTACAGATCGCCGTCTGCGTACAAATACTGCATTTCTTTTCTATCAATACGTGCCTGAGGGCATTTCTCAGTCGGTCTGAAGGTTTTCTCGACAACGCCGCCGTTGATGATGTTCTTCAGCTTCGTTCTCACGAACGCCGCGCCCTTGCCGGGCTTTACATGCTGGAACTCGATGATCTGGTACACGTTGCCTTCAAACTCAATGGTAATACCATTCCTGAAATCACCTGCTGATATCATAAAATAATCCTCCTAAATTTTCACAAATATAATTCCTACTCAGTTTATACTATAAACTCGGTTTTTTCAACCTATTTTCCGAAAAAAGACAAAACTTTTTTACAGGGAGAGAATATAGTCGATCGCCTGCAGGTATCCCTCGAGCCCCTGTCCGTAGATCTGTCTGTCGCAGGCGGGCGCCGTCACGGACACCTTGCGGAAATCCTCCCGCTCCATGATATTGGAAATATGGATCTCCACTTTCGGCACGGTGATGCTGGCCAGCGCGTCCCTGATCGCATAGCTGTAGTGCGTGTATGCGCCGGGATTGATCACGATCCCCTCCGTGCCGTCAAAATAGGCGTCCTGTATCCTGTCTATGATCGCCCCCTCGTGATTGCTCTGGAAAACCTCTATGGCGCAGTTCTCTTTCTTCCCCTTCTCCGCAATCATCTGCAGCAGATCGTCATAATTTTTGGTGCCGTACACGCTCTTCTCCCGAATGCCGAGGAAATTGATGTTCGGTCCGTTAATCACAAGCAGTTTCACTGATATTATCCTCCCTTCGCCGAATCCGTCTCATATGACGGCGCGTTCCTCTATCTCGCCGAGTATCGTCTCGAAATCCTTGCCGTCCACGTCGATCACCACGTCCGCGGCGTCCATGTAGCATTTCTCCCGCTCTTCGAGGAGTCTTGCGATCTTTCCCTGGGGATCCTCCCCCTGCAGAAGCGGCCTCGTCGTATCGTGTTTCAGTCTCTCGTAGATCGTCTGCGCGCCGGCCCGCAGATAAAAGACCTGTCCCAGCTCATGCAGAAGCGCCCGGTTCTCCTCCCGCAGAGGAAGCCCTCCGCCCACCGACAGGATGCGCCCGGTTCCGCCCGCGAGCAGCCTGCGCAGACACTCCGTCTCCCTGTCCCGGAAGTACGCCTCACCGTCCGTGGCAAAGATCTCCGATATCGTGCGCTTCTCCGTGCGCTCGATCTCCTTGTCCGTGTCAGTGACGGGACGCCGCAGGCGATAGGAAAGCTTTAATCCCACCGTCGTCTTGCCGCTTCCCATAAAGCCGATCAATATAATGTCACCCATATCTTATCCGTCTCCCTCCGCGCCGTCAAGCCCTGTCCGTCGGGTTCTCTGTCTGTCCGAGCCTCTCCCGCATCCTGTCGTAGACCGCCTGCGCGTCCTCCTCGGACACCTGCACGCCGTTCCACAGCTCATAGGCGATGACTCCCTGATACAAGAGCATCTTCAGTCCGTTGTATGCCCTGCCGCCATGCGCCGCCACCAGCCGCATGAACCGCGTCTCCCACGGGTTGTAGATCAGGTCGAAACCGGTATAGACCTTTTCATAGAAGGAATCGTCCTCGATCACGGCCTCCTCCGTGCGCGGCGCAAGCCCTACACTGGTCCCCTGGATCGCCAGATACCTTCCCGCGGGGATTTCATGATGGTCCTCCATGCGCATCGGACAGATCACGTCCCTGCCGGTCTTCTCGTTCACCTCATCCGCCACGGCCCGCGCCTTCTCCAGCGTGCGGTTGAGCATCCAGACTCTCTCTGCCCCCTTCACCACGCACAGATAGGCCACCGCTCTCGCGGCGCCGCCCGCGCCGAGCAGAATGACCGATTCTCCCTCCAGCCGTATGCCCTCGCTCCTCATGGCGCGGTACAGGCCCTCCATATCCGTGTTGTATCCCTTGTAACCGCCCCCGCACTCCACCAGCGTATTCACAGCGCCGATATTCTGCGCCAGCGCGTCGATCTCCCGCAGGCACGCGATCACCTCGCTCTTGTAGGGCACCGTCACGTTCAGCCCCAGGAGGTGAAGCGCCCGCGCACCCGCAACCGCCTCGGCCACTCTGCCCTCCTCCACCGGGAAGGGCACGTACACCAGATTGTGTCCCATTCGCTCCGCCAGCGTGTTATGTATGATCGGTGACAGCGTGTGCTCCACCGGATTGCCGATCAGCCCGCATGTCCTTGTCCTGCCGTTAATCTCCATTTTCCTTCCTCTTCCTTGCCCTTCGATAGAAAAAAAGCACGATCCGCTCCAGCTTACGCTTCAGCACGATCTGTATCTCCTCCTTCGGATGAATCGGTTTCACGAGCCAGGTGCGGATCCCCGCCTTCTTCGCGCCCCACACATCCGTGAACAGCTGGTCTCCCACGAACATCGTCGTCTCCGGCGCGGTGCCCATCAATTCCATCGCCCTGACATAATTCCTGACCGCCGGCTTTCCCGCTTTATAGATATAGCGCGAATGCACCTTGTCGTTGAAGGTCTTCACCCGCGGCTCCTTGTTGTTGGACAGCAGCAGGCTCTCGAAGCCGATGCGCCTCAGCCGCTCAAACAGCGCGATGCTTCTTGCGTCGGCCGGCGCGCCGTGCTCCACAAGCGTATTGTCGATATCGAAGATAACGCCGCGGTATCCCCGCTCATACAGCGCCTCATAGTCGATCTCATAAGCGGAGTCCATATATTCATCCGGATAAAATCGCTCAAGCAGTGCCATCTTGCCTCCGTTTCGATCCGCGCATATCATCGCAAATCCTTATCTATCATAACAAAACCCCCTGCATATGCGCAAGGGGTTTCTGTATTTCCAGAATCGTCCGGCCGACAGCCGCCTATTTGTCCAAAACCTTCTTCAGCTCATCCATAAAGGTATTGATATCCTTAAACTCACGGTACACGGACGCGAACCTGACATAGGCGACCGCCTCCAGATCCTTCAGCTTATTCATGACAAGCTCGCCGATCACCTGACTCGGGATCTCCTTCTCCTCCATATTGAAGATCTCCGTCTCCACCTCGTCTATCAGCTGATTGATCTGCGCCGCGCTGATCGGCCTCTTATGGCAGGCCCGCAGCACGCCCGCCTCGATCTTGGTCCTGTCGTATGTCTCCCTGTTGTTGTCCTTTTTGATGATGATGAGCGGAATCGTCTCCACCTTCTCGTATGTCGTGAACCGCTTGTCGCACTCGTCGCAGACGCGTCTCCTCCGAATGGAATTGTTATCCTCAGCAGGTCTGCTGTCGATGACTCTGGTATTTTCATGACCGCAAAAAGGGCATTTCATCAGGGCGATCCTCCTAAGTACTTATTTTTCTGTGGCACACCGTTTTTCAAATTACGGCGATACCCATATTATATGGCATGATTACAATTATGTCAACTATTTTATGGAAACCATTACCCACCCGGTCACTGCGTACAGATATCCACGATGATGATGTCCGGGCCGATCTGTCTGATATCCTTATAGCGTATCACATAGTCGGAATCGCCGTTCCCGAACAGGCCGCACCACTTGTTTTCTCCCGGCACAACCAACCGGAAGATCTGACCCGTGCGCTCGTCAAATTCAAAGTCGCTCACCTTTCCCAGCTTCTGGCAGTTTTTCAGATTGATGACTTCCTTTTTCTTAAATTCCGAAAATAACATAGGAACCCCTCGGGGCTTTTTATTATCCTATGCATCCGCCTCGCCGAGGTTCCCCGTCAGGAATCGCGCGTCGTCCGGCTGCGCCGCGCCGGCCCGCCCGCGCTCAGGCCGTCAGATACATGCGCATCGTCCGCAGCGCATTTTTTTCCAGGCGGGACACCTGTGCCTGCGAGATGCCTATCCTGGAGGCGACCTCCATCTGTGTCCTGCCCTCAAAAAAGCGGAGCGTGATGATCTCATACTCCCGCTCGCTCAGTTTTTTCATGGCCTCGCTCAGCGAAATCTGCTCCACCCAGATTTCCTCCCGGTTCTTCTTATCGCTGATCTGATCCATAATATAGAGCGTGTCCCCGCCGTCCGTGTATACGGGTTCGTAGAGACTCATGGGCGCCTGTATGGCGTCCAGCGCATAGACGATATCCTCCTTCGGGATCCCGATCTCCTCCGCGATCTCCGTGACGGTAGGTTCCTTGGAATTGACGCGGGTGAGATGCTCCCTGGCATAGATCGCCTTATAGGCGGTATCTTTCAGGGAGCGCGACACGCGGATGCTGTTGGCGTCCCGCAGATACCTTCTGATCTCTCCGACAATCATCGGAACCGCGTACGTGGAGAATTTCACATTGAGAGAGCTGTCAAAGTTGTCAATGGCTTTGATCAGACCGATACAGCCTATCTGAAACAGGTCGTCCACATTTTCGCTGCTGGAGTGAAAGCGTTTGATCACGCTTAAGACAAGCCGCAGATTACCGTTGATATATTCCTTGCGGGCATCGGCGTCGCCGTCCGAGATTCTCTTAAACAGTTCTTCCTTTTCCGCGTTTTTGAGAAGCGGCAGTCTGGAGGTATTGACGCCGCATATTTCCACTTTCCCCTGTATCATTTCCTACCCATCCTTTCCTCTGTCTGCATCGCTGTATGCAGCCTTTATCACATTAAAGGATGGGACGAATCATTCCGAATTATTCATAAAGAATTAAGGAAAAAAATTCCTGTAGGATTTTACAAAAAGCGAGTTCTCTGGTACAGTAATAGAGGACAAAAACGTCTGCGTATGCACCCGCGCACGCGGACGAAGCATGATGAGGTGATAGAGTTATGAAATGTACGAGCTGCGGCGCGCCCCTGATGGATACGGATCAGTTCTGTCCGGAGTGCGGCGCCAAGGTAATCAGAGAAAAGAGATGCCCGGAATGCGGCGCGCTGCTGCGGGAAGGCACCAAATTCTGCCACAAGTGCGGAAGCCTGGTGGCGGCAAACGGCGAAACCGGGCGCAAGGCGTCGCAGGAGACGCTGGATATTCCGATCGACGCAATAGAGCGCAATATCCTCAGCGAGACCGCGGCGGAAATCCGCTCCGACCGCCGGCCGGCGAGCGCGGCGCGCCCAAAAGTCTCCCAGGAAGCCACTCCCGCCAAAAGGACCGGTGAAAAGGCGGACTCCTCCCACGAGAAAACCGCAAATGCCAAAAGCGCAGGCGGCAAAAGCACAAACGCCAAAAGCGCCGCTGTGCACAGTCCCGCAAAAAAGAACGCCGCCGCCAACAAAAAGCCGCGCTACCGCGACGAAGACTGGGAGGACGACGAGGACTGGGACGAGGACGATTACGACGATGAGGAGGAAGGCATGGATATCATCACCGTCATGACCGTCATCATCGGCTGCGTGATTCTGATCATCGCGGTCGTATTGGGATATCACATGTACCAGCGCTACATACCGAAGAATTACGAGCAGGCGGCCGAGGAAGCGCAGGACGAGACAGCCGAAGAAGGTGCGCAGGAGGTTGAACAGAATCTGGAGGAAAACGATGCGGAAACCTTCACCGTCACAATCACGCACAACGTCAATGTGCGCGATAACCCCAGCACAACAGGCACCAACATTCTGAAGGTGGCCAAGGAAGGTGAGACGTACACGGGCATCGGACGCACGGACGGCGATGAGTGGTACGAGATCCTGCTGGAGGACGGCACCAGCGGTTATGTGTTCCACGAGTATGTCACGGTGGAATAGACGACAGTTTTTTGCCGCATAAAAGGGGCTGCGCATTCAGTAATCAATGCGCAGCCCTGATTATTATGTTCGTCCTGTTTTGCAGCCATGCTTAATAGTCCGCGATATCAAAAGTCAGCGTGATATCCTTGCCGCCGTACAGCTTAAAATAATTCTCTATGATGCGGTCCGTGACGACGCGCACATTGTCCTTCTCGGCCCCCATGAGCACCACCAGGAACTGCGAACTGCTGTAGCGCGTCCCCACGTCCACGCCGCGCAGGGACTTGCAGATCGACTGCTCCATGCACTGCATGGCGACCTCCATGCGCTCCAGTTCAATATCGCTTCCGTCCGACGAGAACAGCGTGAACAGCAGAATCTGCGTCTCCTGCCTGCTTCTCTCGGAAAAACGGCTCATAAACTCATAAATATGACCGAACTCGGCATAATCCACCTGAAAAGCGCCCTGATGCTCGTCCTGTCTCCTGATCATGCCGACAACCGCCTCCAGATCGCTCTTGGACTGCTCCGGCGTGCGGATCAGACCGGTGCTGTGATAGAAGCCGTAACGGATATTCTCATTCTGCTTGACATGGTACAGCGCCTTGTCCGCGCGCTGGAACAGCTCGTCAAACTCATGCCCGTCCACGCCGGACAGACTGATGCCGATGGAGAGCTGCGTCTCCTTGAGAATGTCTATCTCCTCCTGCTTTTTGGCAAAGGCGCCCAGTATCTCATTCACCTTGGCGATGGCTGCGTCTCTGCTGTTCATG
>CANPXP010000049.1 GCA_947586255.1 uncultured Lachnospiraceae bacterium
GAATCCTGCATCCCCACCGCACAGGCGCCCACCAGCACGACGGCGTCCCGGAAGATTGCCGGATCGATCGTCCCGTCCAGCACATCCGCCAGCGAAACCGTACTGTAGCCGCCCGGTCCCGCGGAATAGGCAAAGTAAAACCGGTTGTTTGCCCCGTACACCGCGGGCAGCGCCGCCTCCCCGCCCGTGCGCTCCAGATACGCCGCATAGACGCTGTAGGCGAGACTGTAGATCCGCTCTCCCCCGTACTCCAGATACGCCATCGACTGCCGCACATACCCATCGGCGTCCACATAGGTATTGGCAAACCCCTCCGTCACCGCGCGGCGCAGGCTGTCATAGGGCTCGATCACATGGTCCACATGATAGGGATTATAAACCACCCTGCCGCTCTCATCCCGCTCCGGCTGCTCCCTGAAGGAAAAGCTCATGGCGGCAATCACGTTGCCGGCCTCCTCACAGACTTCCGCGAAACTTTCGTCCGCCCGCCCGTTTCCCGCCTCGCTGTAGAGCACATCAAAAGCGATCACGGCGGGGCCGCCTCCCGGCGCGCCGTTTAAGACAGACACCAACCCGGCTGGGATCTCTCTGCTCCATGTATTGACGGGACCGTATTTCGCCAGCGTCTTGTCGTCTATCCCGATGATATAGATCTTTTTATTCGTGACACTCTCCCGCTGATACAGCCTGTCGGATATTCCCACATCCGCAAGCCGGACCGTGCCGAGATACAGAAATGCTAAAGATACCAGAACAACGGCGGCCGTGAACGCCGCCGTCCTCATTTTACCGCTCTTTTTCATGTCCTCTCCAGAAGCCGCTCGCAGGCGGTGACGTCAGTGGTTCCATTCGACCGTCACATCCCCGGTGACCGGCTGTGTAAAGTCATAATTCCAGCTGCCGCTCTGCTCAGGCAGCAGCGTCGGCGCAGTGGCCATCTGGCCCTCTTTTACCCTCTGCGTCGCAAAGACAGCGCCGTCATATAGGAAAGTCACCGTATATTCTTTCACGCCGGGTACCTCGGGCTTCGCTTCGGGTTTATGCCCGGAACTGCCCTCCGGCTTCTGATCGTCTCTGTCGTCCCGGTTCTCCTGATCGCCCTCGTCGGACTGACTGCTCTGATCACTTCCGCTCTGCTCCCCGTTTTCATAAGACGGGCTGCCGTCAGAGGCATCGGTCTGCGAACCGTCTGTGGCTTTTTTCGCCGCTTCGCTCCCAGTCTGCAGCGCCGCGCCTTGATCCGGCTGTGCGGTATCGGCCGCAGCGCCCGCTGTTGTCACGGACTGCCGCCTGCCCGTATCCTTCTTCGCGTCCCCTGCCTGCCGGTTCCGGTTCTGCGCCACCGCGCTCTCGTCCCTCTGCCCGGACGACACCTGCACCTGCCCTGCAGTATCTTCCTGCGCAGAGCTGTCATTGTCATTCTGAACTTCCCCGGCGTCCGGCGCCTCATTTGACTCAATGCCCGTGTCTATGTGCATTTCACGCAGCAGCTCTATGGTCTGCGGCGGAAGGCTGTCATAGGCGATAGGCGTCACCTCGGACACCGGCACGTCGATGCCGACGACGCTCGCCTCATTGCCGGCCTCCACGAGCACCGGCCTATAGGACTCCGCCCCGCTGACCGATGCCAGCTCCACCGCACCCTCGAAGCAGCACACTCTGGTCACCTGATTTCCTTCCTCATCCTCACCCAGCTCTGCACGGTATATCGTTCCCCGAACCGCCATAACCGCGTTGGGCGTCACCGTCTCATAGACGGACTGCGCACTGAGCGGATTCTGGATCTCATTGGTGACCGCGCCCCGCTCCAGTTCGATTCTCGTCTCGGAATCCTGCGCATCGCCTGCCGCCGTCAGCACCAGCACCGTGTCGGCCTCCGCCGTGACATACTTGTCATCGTCCAGCTTCAGGCGCAGCATACTGTCCTCCCCGACCGTCACACGGTCCCCCGATTCCAGATACAGATTCTCCGCCGCCTCGATGGCGCCGATCTGCGCCCGCTCTATGACCGCGCTTCCCTCCAGCTCATAGACCATGACGGAACGATAGGACTCTGTCCCCGCTCCCCTGAAAACCATATACAACACCACAGCAGCAATCACCACGGCCACTACGGCCGCCGCTGCCACGATCAGTCTCTTGGATGGCATCTGCCTTGTCATAAGACACCGTACCTCTCTTCCCCTTGGCGCGTCAGTCACTGCTTCTGAAACGCATATCCACCCGCCGTCGTCACATAGAAGGTAATTCCGCCCGGATATACATTCGGATCACCCGCGACTCTCCACGCCCCTTCGCCGAGCGTGTATGCCGTGTCCGACTGCAGAGAATAACTCTTCGACTCCGCGATCACGCCCGCCGGCCCGACATCCGTTCCGCCGCCCTCAATGGTCAGACTAAGCGACTTTACGTTGCCTGCCTTGTCCTCAGCTTTGATCACACAGGAGTTGGAACCTGCCTTGGGCGTAACCGTGTACCGGCCGTCCGCTGCCTCCACGGGCGCCGTAAAATCATCGTTCATGTAAACGTCAACCGGACTGTCGTCTTCTACCTGAAAGACAGTCCCCGCGGGATAAACGCCGCCGTCTGTCATCTCCGTGCCGGATTTGGTCCGGATTACGGGCGCTGTCCGGTCCACGACAAATCCCTTGCTCACAGCATAGACTTCCTCTTCCCCCTGCGTCACCTTAACGCCGACGACATATTTGCCGTCCTTCTGTCCGTCCAGCGAAATCTGCAGGCCGGGCTGCGGTATAGCATTCCAGTCCGACTGGCTTTTCAACACGTCCTCAGTGACGCTGTCCGTCGGAGACGATATGATGCAGTAAACTGCTGCCTCAAGAGAATCACCGTCCACCGTAACCATCAGTTCATGCCCTCCCGACGAGCCGATGTAGGTATCATAAGCAATCTCGCCACCCAAGGTTCCCTTGAAATCCGTTCCCTGATAACGAATCCCTATCCCGGCAGAATCCAGCGCAGTCAGCATGATCTCATTCTGTGCAGCCGGTCCCGCCGCCTCAGGCTCCACACTGTTCTGCAGAATCTGCTCTTCTGTCTTAACCCCCGCACTGTCCTGCAAATCCTGCTCTTCCGTCTCAGCCTCTATGCCGTTCTGCGATACGCTCTCCTCTTCCCCGAAGACCCGTATCGTCCCCGTCGGCGCCGCACAGCAGACCAGCGCCGCCAGCCCTGCTGCCAGCCATTTTTTTCCGTTGCTTCCCATAACCTTCTCTCCCGGTCCGTGCCTCTGTGAAGAGTGACCTGCCGCCTGGCGGATCACTCCTGTTCCATCCCTATCCCCACAGGGAATCGCTCAATATCTTTTCTATCTTTTCCATCAGCACACCTTCCACAATCGGCTTCACCGCGTAATCCTTCGCGCCGTAAGAAACGGCTTTCACCACAGCGTCCTTTCCGCTGTTGGACGTCAAAAAAATGACCGGCGGCACATTGGTATCCGCATACAGTTTCTTAATCTGCGCAAGCAGCTGATAGCCGTTGATCTCCGGCATCTCCACGTCCAGAATAATCAGATCCGGCCGCGCAGGCTGCTTTTGGGTCAGGTACTCAAGCGCCCTGCTTCCTTTGGAAAACGGCACGAATTCATAGTTCTTTCCCAATAGATTCATCAGCATTTTCAAAACAATCGAACTGTCGTCCACCGCCATGATAAGCTTTTTGTTCATGTTTCTCATCCTCCATACTTCTCACATCATATTATTTAAGACAGGCGTTTGCGAGACGCCGCCTTTCATGAGCCGCTCAGTATCTCAATAGCCTTGTCCTCGTCAAATTCCTCCTCTATGGCAAGCAGCGCGTCCCGCAGCTTCTCATGCATCGCCGGCTCCAGCGGTTTTTCCAGCCAGGACTTGAGCCGTTCCGTCGCCTGGGGCGTCTGGAATTCGTTTAACAGCTTTTTGATCTCCTCGAGTTCTTCCGCCGGCACATCCACCGTCTCGCCGCCGCTCACCGCGGCATATTTTTCCGGCTCGTCTTCCCGATACTCATGGTACAGAACGTCAAAGCTGCTCCTGCATTTTTCCCATTCCTCCGCCAGCTCCTCCCAGTGCTCTCTGGCGTACGCAAGCTGTCCTTCCTTTCCTGCCTTTTCATGCAAGAAGGCGATATCCGCCAGCCGATCCGCGCCCAACATACGGGCGTTGCCCTTGAGCGCATGGGCCAGGATCCCGTAGTCGGCCATATTCTCGTCGTCCAGAAAGCCCTTCAGGTTCTGTTCCTGCTGCTCTTTTCCCTTTAAAAACATATTCATCAGATCCAGATAGACGTCCCTGTTTCCTCCGGCGTAGGAAAGACCCTGCCGAATGGAAATGCCCTCCTGCAGATACCGCTCTTCCTGTTCCTCTGTGACGGCCTCGCCGGCTTCTCCTTCCGGCTCTTCTTTCTTCTCTTCCGTGACCGCCTCTCCGGCGTCCTCTACGCATCGGATCAGCTCCTCCGGCAGGTATTCCCGGATCATCTTTTCCAAAAGTTCCCCCTCAATGGGCTTTGACAGGAAATTCTCAAAGCCTTCCTGCAGGTACATTTCCCTGGCGCCCACGATAGCGTTGGCGGTCAGAGCGATGACCGGCGTATCCAGGTTGGGAGAATCGGGATCCTTGCGCATCTCATGTAACGTCTGGATACCGTCCATCTCCGGCATCATATGGTCCATAAAGATAATATGATACTTTTCTTTCTGTACCAGCGCAAGGCACGCTCGGCCGGAATCCGCCGTATCGATCTGTACCTTCGTCCGCTTCAGGAGCGCCTGGAACACGGCCAGATTCATGGCGTTGTCGTCCACCACCAGCACCCGGGCCTCCGGCGCTTCAAATATCTGCTTCTGAGTATCGATTTCCGTCCGGCGCTTCTTCTGTATCTCTTCAAAACTCCCGACCGGCGTTTCCTCCACAATCGTCTGGGGAATCGTTACGGTAAAGGTGGAGCCCTCCCCGTAAACGCTGTCCACCTTCATCTCACCGCCCATCAGTCCCAGCAGCGACATGGTGATATTCATTCCCAGACCCGTGCCCTCTATTCTGCGGTTCTTCTTTTCATCCAGCCGCCGGAACTCCTCAAACAGCTTCCCGATATCCTCTTTGCGGATACCGATGCCCGTATCCTTCACGGACACGGTCAGCACCAGTTTTTTGTCCGCTACTCTCTCGCAGGATACCTTCATCTCCACGCCGCCCTGGGGCGTGTATTTTACGGCGTTCGTCAACAAGTTGGTCACGATCTGTTTGATCCGCAGATCATCGCCGTAAAGTCCTGCCGGCATCTCCGGCTCCACCTCAAACTTGATGGCAAGCCCCTTTTCCTGGGCCCTCAGACAGATCACATTCCACAGATCCAGCACCAGTTCGCCCAAATTATATTCCACCGGCACGATTTCCATTTTGCCCGACTCGATCTTGGACATATCCAGAATATCATTGATCAGGAACAGCAGCGTTTTTCCCGCGCTCTGAATGTTCTCCGCATAGGTGAGAAGCTGGCTGTCGTTACATTCCCGCAGGATCATCTCGTTCATGCCCAGCACCGCATTGATGGGCGTACGGATCTCATGGGACATGTTCGAGAGGAACAGGGATTTGGCCTGCTCGGCCCGGATGGCGGAAGCCGCCATTTCCCGCAAATCGTCGTTGGCCTTCTGCTGCCACTGAATCATCCTGTTCATAACCAGATTGATCCCCAGGATGCAGACGCCGAACAGGACAAAGAAAAGCACCGTGTGTTCCAGGACATTGCCGTAGATACTCCACCAGTTCTTCACCACGAAGAGCCGGAAACCGGAAGCGTCCTCCTCCAGAGAAGTGCCCACTTTCAGCCTGCCGTCGAAATCCGTGAAAGTCACCATGCCGTTTTCACTGTAGAACCTGTCGTAGACAAGATCATGGATGTTGACGGGATTTTCGTCGGAAAATTCATAGGCGGAATTGGGATGATCGATGATCAGCCCGTTTTTGTCCACCAGAAAGGCGTAGCCCTGCTCCGAATAACTCTCGCCCAGAATATTCGTCAGCACATCCAGATAAAAGTCAATCGCAAACACCCCGTAAAACTCTCCCTGTTCCGACTGCACCACCTTGGAAAAGGTAATGCAGTATTCTCCGGTACGGGCGTCATAATAGGGCTCCGTGATATTGAAATCCTCCGCCGTCAAAGCGCCGGTGTACCACACCCGCTCTTCCTCCACATAGTCTTCATCCGGCACCCAGCCGTTGTTCATCACCATCGGATGACCGTGCGCGAACTTCGGATTGGCGATATAGGTGGCGGAAATCTTCGGATAGTGCTTGGTAATATCGTCCAGGAATTTTACCATGCCCTCATAACTGTCAAGGAGCTCCGGTTTCGCCACCACCACGTTTTCAAACATATCCAGAATACTTTTCTGCTCCAGGATCCAGTCGCCTACCGCATAATTGTATTTCAGGACTTCATCTTCCATCTTGATGCGGCTCTCGCTGATGTTCATCCGGGCGCAGATAAAGATGGTTGCAAGCATGGCAATCACCAGAATCGCCGAGATGCCGGCCTGGAACTTCCGCTGGTCCGCAGTCGTGATGTCATCGGTCTGCTGCCCGTCTTTCTTCCGGGCCTGCCGCTTCTCTTCCCTTAGTTGTTTCTTTTCTTCCCGCAGGCCCTTTTTCCGCCGCAGTGCCGGCAGCGCAAAATAAACCGCCATTGCCGCCGCCATAAGGAATAAGGTGATCAGGACGACGCGGAAAATCAGACTGTAGCTGTCCTGATACAGCGCCCGGCTGCTGATGCCGCACATCAGATACCAGCCGTTCTCCGTCTTGCTGCAAAAGATGGTTCTGGATCCGTTCTGTCTGCTCTTCAGCGATATATTCGCCTCGTCGGAAGCGACGGCCCGCAAAAACGCATCCCGGTACTCGGGCAGCACGACGGAAAGCTTCTCCCCCACCATGGCGGGATCGGAATACCCGACAACCACTTCGTTGGAATCCACAATCAGCGCTTCGCCGTATCCGTCGCCGGCAAGCTCCTTTACAAATCCTTGAATCTCCGATACGCTGTAATCCATGGCGGCGATCGTCACGCCGTCGCTCAGCACCTTCCCCACGGTATAGCACATATTATCCGTAAACGCGTCGTCATAGGCGGGAGAAAAATAGACCTCTCCCCTGGGCGTAGCCTGCAGGCCCCGATACCAGATCCGATCCTGCAGCACATAGTCGTCCGGCGTCTGCATGCCGGATATCCACACCTCGCCGTCCACCACACAGAACACGTTCAGACACAGTCCGCCGGAGGAATCGTATTCCAGTTCCTTCTGCTGCGCCAGAAAATGCCGGATTTTTTCTTCGCTGGCGCCCTCCTGCAGCATGGTCTCCAGATCGGCGCCCACACGATCCAGCACGCTCTCGGAGCGGGTCAGCGATCTCTGGAAATTGGCCGCAATATTCTGCACCCGCATCCTGCCGATCTGTTCCGCCTGCCCGGAGGCAATGTGGTATGTCAGCGCCATATTCAGCAGCAGAATGCCCGCCGCAAGCGCAGCCAGCCCCGCCACCAGTTTCCGGCCGCGCAGCCTGTTTTTCCGTTCCTTTTTCCTCTGCTTATCCATCTCCCAAGCCCTTTACGATTCTTTCGCCACTTCCGCCCGCAGGCGAACCAGTTCCACGATATGCCTTACCCGCAGCAGCAAAACCTCCGGCACAAAGGGTTTCCTGATAAATTCCATGGCGCCGGCCTGCAGGCCTTTTTTCTCCGTTTCACTGTCGTCGTCCGCCGTCAGAAAAATCACCGGAATATTCGCGGTGGCGCTGTCGCCCCGGATAGCGGCGAGGGTTTCGAATCCGTCCATCCCGGGCATATGTACATCTAACAGTACCAGATCCGGACGATTAAACTGCAAAAATTTAACGGCCGCCTCCCCTGATTTCACACAGCTTACCCGCATTCCTTCCTCTCCCAGAATGCGGTTTGCCATTGCCAGATTCGCCGTATTGTCATCCACAACCAAAACCCAGATATCCACTTGCTCCTCCTTCGAATTTCTAACTATAATGTTGCATCAAATCGCTTGTTTTCGCAAGATTCCTGCCGATTTCAATTTTTCTATGAAAACCCACTATATCTTATTATAACAAAATATGGGAATCGGTCAATAACGCACTTTTTCCATAAATGATGCAACTTTGATGCAGTTATGATACAACTTTGATGCAATCACAGTGTATGGTGTATAAAAAGATCTGCGAGGAGGCCATACCCATACATACGGACAAAAATCAGCGTTCCCGCGTGAAACGCCGGGCGCTTCAGCGCCTTATCCTGACCGCCGCACCCGCGCTGTGCGTCTGCGGCTGCTCGCCCCGGGGCCTGGAGGATTACACGGTACAGATGAAACAGCACTGTGTGGAGTATTCCGACGAGTACGATTACTGGGACGTGCTCACGGTGGAATACCCACAGCTCACGGATACGGAGGCCGAATACGAGGAGCGCGCCAACGAACTGCTCCTCGACACGGCCATGGACAGGATCAATTACTGGCATCTGTCGCCGGATGAAGATGTACGGGCATTTCAGAGAGAATACTTTTCCATCTTCTGCAGCGACGTGGACTGCGATATTCCTTTTCACAGCCAGTACCTGCTCAGCGCAGATTACCGCGAAATCTACTCTGCGGGCAATCCCGTCTGGTATACCAGCCAGACCGAACGGACGCTGAATCTGGACCTCACAACGGGAGAGGTATATGAGCTTGCGGATGTTTTCTGCATTGACGAGTCGTTTATACAGCTGTGGTGCCGGGCCGCCGGCGTCAAATACGGCGACGCCTTCGAGGGCACGCGGGAGGAGACGGCGCTCTTTCTCTCCTGGTTTCTGAACGAGGATGAAGAAACCAAAAAACTGTATGACCTGCATACCTTCTTCTATCCCACCGGGCGGGACAGCTTCGTGATCGGGTTTGCCTATGATCCCAAACCTGCCGGCATAAGCGCCGCCACGACGGGACCGAGGGACAATACCTACTGCGTGGAGCTCGCGGACAGCGCCCTCGCGTCGTTCCATACGGATTCGCCGTTCTGGGACAGGTATGACGATTCGGAAGCCGCCGGACAGATCGCGGAATGCACAGACAGGCGGGAAAACCTCTGGCTGGGAAAGGAGGCGAGTGTATGGGATTACTGGGACGAACAGCGTTGATCACCGCCCTCCTTGTACTGCTGTGTCCGCCCGCCGTATCCCAGGCGTCGGATACCGCTCCCCGGATGCCGGACAACGGCGTCCGGGATACGCGCACGGAGCTGATTCGCGCAGACGAGGAGACGGTTTACACTGTGCAGTCCGGCGATTCCCTGTGGACGATCGCGGCAGGACAGCTGGGAGACGGCGGCAGATATCCGGAACTGGCGGACCTGAACAATGCTATCATAAGCAATCCGGACCTCATCTATCCCGGCATGGTTCTGCAGCTGCCTGCGGAACGGATCTGGCTCGTCAACAATGAGCGCCAGATGCCGATGGGCGATTACAGCTTCGCCGTTCCCGCCGGCATGAGCGTCTCCTGCCTGAGTCCCAGTCCGGCCAAGTATGCGCCGGACGGCGGAGCATCCGCCAACTTCACGCTGACGGACACGGACGGGGTAAACTTCATCGCCTGCCTGGTACAGGACAGGGACGAGGCGCTGGCCGAAAGCGTCGCAGACTGAGATGCGTGCTGCCAGGCCATCGGCCGCTACGCCCAAAGCGCCTGCCGGGATACGGTATCGGAGCTTGCCTTCGAGCGATACCGGACGGAAACCGGCGAGGACGTCCTCCTGTTCTCTTACGTCTATCGGCTGGATCTGGCGCCTTACGGCCAGCCCGTCGTCATTCCGGTCGACGTGTGCATGGGCATCCGCCTCACCGACCACATACAGGCACAGTTCCTCGGCGTTGGCATGGATACCGATATGGAACCGCAGGTTCTCATCGCCACCGGCAGCTTCACGGAGTTCGCCGCGCCGGACGCCCCTTACGCCGAAACCGACAATATGGCCATCCTTCCGGCCTACTCCTGGGAGATCGACGGCATGTTCAATCCTTTTCCATGGGTATCGCAGTTCTATGACGAGGTATCCAGGGAGGCTTTCGGCATTCCTGCCGAGCAAAGCCTGCGTGAAAAGTTTCTGAACAACCCGAAAAAGCCGTGACGTCCTGCAATTACGACTGGTATTTTCGCCGCGTCGATGGTATAATAGATTGCAAGAAATACGAGGTGATCGATATGACAAACGGCATCGGCAGTTTCTATGACAATTCAGCCGGCATAAAGCCGGAAAGCTATACCGGCGGCACACAATACAGCGCCTCGGGCGTCCGCGCAGATGCCGGGAGCCGCGCCGGAGAAGAACCCGCGGAGAAACCCGAAATCATCCGCAACCCCGGCGAGTCTACCAGAAAGCAGGCCGGGCGCAAATCCTCGCCCGCCGAGTGCGAGACCTGCAAGAACCGCAAGTATCAGGACGGCTCCGACGAGAACGTGTCCTTCAAGTCCGCTGCGCACATCGATCCCAACGCTGCGGCGGCGCGCGTGCGCAGCCATGAGCAGGAGCATGTAAACAACGCCTATCAGAAGGCTGCGCAGAATAACGGCAAAGTCATCTCCTGCAGCGTGGCGATCCACACGGCGGTTTGCCCCGAGTGCGGGCGCACCTATGTATCCGGCGGCACCACCTCCACGCAGATTCGCTACTTCAACGAGGACAATCCCTACCAGAAAGACATGAAGGCCGCGGACGCGGCGGGCAAATATCGCGGCATGAATCTGGACGCCCGCTTTTGATTGTAAGAAAAAGTAATAAAAATGTAAAAAGTCAGGCCCCGAAAAGCCTGACTTTTTGTATGCCTATGCGTTCGTTCTCTAATTGGCGTTGATCCAGCGCAGATAAGCGTTGATAAAAGGATCAAGCTCGCCGTCCAGCACGGCGTTCACGTTGCCGCTCTCCTCCTCCGTCCTGTGATCCTTCACCATGGTGTAAGGCTGCAGGACATAGGAGCGGATCTGATTGCCCCAGCCGATCTCCTTGATCTCTCCTCTGATGCCGGTGAGCTTCTCAGCGTTCTCCTCCTGCCGCAGCATGTACAGCTTCGCCTTCAGCATCTGCATCGCCTTGTCCTTGTTCTGGAACTGGCTGCGCTCGTTCTGGCACGTCACCACGATGCCCGTCGGAAAATGCGTAATGCGGATCGCCGAGGAGGTCTTGTTGATATGCTGGCCGCCAGCGCCGCTGCTTCGATAGGTATCGATGCGGATATCTTCGTCCCGGATCTCCACATCCAGATCTTCCTCGATGTCCGGCATCACGTCCAGCGACACGAAGGAGGTCTGCCTTTTGCCCTGCGCGTTAAAGGGCGAGATGCGCACCAGTCTGTGCACGCCCTTCTCCGACTTCAGATAGCCGTAGGCGTTCTCGCCGTTGACCTGAAACGTCACCGACTTGATCCCCGCCTCATCGCCGTCCAGATAGTCGATCACATCGATGGTAAAGCCCTTGCGCTCCGCCCACCGGGTGTACATGCGGTACAGCATGCCGCACCAGTCGCAGCTCTCCGTGCCGCCCGCGCCCGCATTCAGCTTCAGGATCGCGTTGTTCTTATCGTACTCTCCCGCCAGCAGCGTGCTGATACGGATATTCTCGAAAGTCTCCTTGAACTCCCGAAGCTCCTCCTCAATATCCGGTATAATGGCCGGGTCGTTGTCCTCGTAGCCCATCTCGATCAGCGTCATGATATCGTCGTACTGCTGACTGAGGGCGTTCATCGTATCCACCGTATCTTTCAGGCTCTTGGACTCCCGCATCTTCTGATTGGACTTCTCCGGGTCGTCCCAGAAGCCCGGCGCCTGCATCTCCATCTCCAGTTCTTCAATCCGCTTCGACTTATTCGCTAAGTCAAAGTGAATCCCTCACTTCCGCTAATGGCGTCTCGTAAGCCTGTAACTCAGACTTCATGTTATCCAGTTCTACCACTTAACGTCACCTTCTTTCTTCTTTTTTAATATATCCGCCGCAGCGGCCAAAGTGAAATCCTCAATATATAATCATCTACTTTCGCCCGCAGCAGTTCTTGTACTTCTTGCCGCTCCCGCAGGGACACGGATCGTTCGGGTACACCTTGGCCTCCATGCGCCGCACGGGACCCTTCTGCACGGTGTCGTCCTTGTTCGTGCCGGTGACCTTCGCCACCTGCTCGCGCTCCACCTTCTGCTCGATGCGGACGCGGAAAAGCAGTCTCACCGTCTCTTCCTTGATGTTCTGCGTCATGTCGTCGAACATCTCATACCCGTTCAGTTTGTACTCTACAAGCGGATCTCTCTGACCGTATGCCTGCAGGCCCGCGCCCTGTCTGAGCTGATCCATGTCGTCGATGTGATCCATCCACTTTCTGTCGATGACTTTTAAGAGAATCACGCGCTCGATCTCACGGATCGCCTCCGGCTCCGGGAACTCCGCCTCCTTGCTCTCGTACAGCTTGACCGCTTCCTCCTTGAGCTGCTGCTTCAGGCTGTTCTTCTTCGGCTTCAGCACGCGCGTGCTCTTGAGCGGCTGCAGCGGAATAATCGGCAGAAGCAGCGTATTCAGTTCATTGTAATCCCAGTCCTCAAAGTCGCTGTCGTCGCCGATACAGGTATCCACGCAGTTCTCCGTGATATCCGTGATCATCTTGTAGATCGCATCGCGCATACTCTCGCCGTTTAAGACGCGCCTTCTCTCCTCGTAGATGATCTCCCTCTGCTCGTTCATCACCTGGTCGTACTCTAACAGGCTCTTTCTGATGCCGAAGTTGTTGTTCTCGATCTTCTTCTGCGCGGACTCAATCGCCTTCGTCAGGGCGCTGTGCTCGATCTCCTGGCCCTCCGGGATCCCGAGCGCGTTGAACATGGCGATCATTCTGTCCGAGCCGAACAGACGCATCAGATCGTCCTCCAGAGAGATATAGAACTTGGATTCTCCCGGATCGCCCTGACGGCCGGAACGGCCGCGCAGCTGATTGTCGATACGCCTGGACTCATGGCGCTCCGTGCCGATGATCATCAGACCGCCGGCGGCTCTCGCCTCCTCATCCAGCTTGATATCCGTACCGCGGCCCGCCATGTTGGTGGCGATCGTCACGGCTCCGTGGATACCGGCGTCCGCCACAATCTCCGCCTCCATCTCATGGAATTTCGCGTTCAGCACCTTATGTTCAATGCCGTTCTTTCTGAGAAGACCGCTGAGCTCCTCCGAGGCGTCGATGTTGATCGTGCCGACCAGTACCGGCTGCCCCTTCGCGTGAGCCGCCTTGACAGCCTCCACGATCGCGTGCAGCTTCTCCCGCCTGGTCTTGTACACGGCGTCCTGTCTGTCTATACGCGCGATCGGCAGATTCGTCGGAATCTCCACCACATCCATGCCGTAGATGTCGCGGAACTCCTTTTCCTCCGTCAGCGCCGTACCGGTCATGCCGGCCTTTTTCTCAAATTTATTGAAAAAATTCTGAAAGGTGATGGTCGCTAACGTCTTGCTCTCCCGCTTCACCTTCACGTGCTCCTTCGCCTCGATGGCCTGATGCAGTCCGTCGGAATAGCGGCGTCCCGGCATGATACGGCCGGTAAACTCATCGACAATCAACACCTGATCGTCCTTCACCACATAGTCCTGATCGCGGAACATCAGATTGTGCGCCCGGAGCGCCAGGATGATATTGTGCTGAATCTCCAGATTCTCGGGATCCGCCAGATTCTCGATCTGGAAGAAGCGTTCCACCTTGGAGACGCCCTGCGCGGTCAGATTCACCACCTTATCCTTCTCGTTCACGATAAAGTCGCCCGTCTCTTCCCGCTCCACGCCCATGATGGCGTCCATCTTGGTCAGTTCCTCCATGTCCTCACCACGGGTCAGCTGTCTGGCCAGAATATCGCAGGCCTCATACAGCTTCGTGGACTTGCCGCTCTGCCCCGATATGATGAGCGGCGTGCGCGCCTCGTCGATCAGCACGGAGTCCACCTCGTCGATGATGGCGTAATGAAGCCCGCGCAACACCAGCTGCTCCTTGTAGATGACCATATTGTCGCGCAGATAATCGAAGCCCAGCTCATTGTTCGTCACATAAGTGATATCGCAGTTGTACGCCTCTCTTCTCTCCTCGGGCTTCATATCGTTGAGGACGACGCCGACCTTCAGCCCCAGGAATTCATGCACCTGTCCCATCCACTCCGCATCACGCTTCGCCAGATAGTCGTTGACCGTGACGACGTGGACGCCCTTGCCCTCCAGCGCATTCAGATACGCCGGCAAAAGACAGGTCTGCGTCTTGCCCTCGCCGGTTTTCATCTCGGCGATACGCCCCTGATGCAGGATGATGCCGCCCATCAGCTGCACACGGTAGTGCTCCGTCTTGAGCACTCTCCGCGCCGCCTCCCTGACCACGGCATACGCTTCCGGCAGGAGATCGTCTAAAGTCTCCCCTTCCGTCAGTCTTTTCTTAAACTCTTTCGTCTTGTCCCGAAGCTGCTCATCCGACAACTCCATCATGGACGGGCGAAGTTCCTCTATCCTTTTGACCAGTCCTTCGATGCGCTTCAGCTCTCTCTCGCTGTGCGTACCGAACACCTTCTGCACTAAACCCATGCTACTCTCCATTCCGCGTACCAGCACGTACACGCTTTCTATTGTAACAGACTTATTCTTTAAATTCAACCGTCACGAATCATTTGCTTTTTGCGCGCGGAAGTGTTACCATTTGTTAAGAAAATAAAATGAAAAACGAAGTGGCGTGACAGCGCACTTTGGAATGGAGGACAAAATGAGCAAGAGTTTTGACGACCTGTTATCGAAAGTGTCCGAGTGCAGCGTGAAAAAGGTAGCCGTCGCCGTGGCGCAGGACAGCGCCGTGCTGGAGGCGGTAGCGGCAGCCAAAAAGCGCGGCATCGCCGAAGCGATCTTAGTCGGCGACGCGGACCGCATCCGTGAAGTAGCCGCCGAGGACAACGTCGATATAAGCGGTTTCGAGATCATCGACGAGAAGGACAATTACACGGCGGCGCTCAAGGCGGTGGAACTGGTGCACACCGGCAAGGCCGACATGTACATGAAGGGCCTGATCGACACCAAGTCTTTCTTAAAGAGCGTTCTGGACAAGGAGGTCGGCCTGCGGACCGGCAAGACCTTATCCCACGTGTGCGTATTTGAAATCAAGGGCATCGACCATCTGCTGTTTCTGTCCGACGTGGCCTTTATGACCTACCCCACGCTGGAGGACAAGGTGCACATCATCGAGAACACGGTGGAGATCTGCCACGCCTGCGGCATCCCGAATCCCAAGGTCGCGCCGCTCGCGGCAGTCGAGGTCGTCAATCCCAAGATGCCCGTCACCGTGGAGGCCGACGAGCTGACCAAAATGTGCGCGGAGGGCAAAATCACCGGCTGCGTGGTGGACGGTCCCCTCTCTTTGGACCTTGCCATCGACCCGGAAGCCGCCAAGCACAAGGGCGCGGAGGGACGCAAAATCGTCGGCGACGCGGACGTTCTGCTCTTCCCCGATATCCACGCCGGCAACCTGGTCTACAAATGTCTCGTACATACGGCCGAGGTCAAGAACGGCAACATCCTGACCGGCACCAAGGCGCCTGTCATCTTAACCTCCCGCTCAGACGATTTTGAGACCAAAGTAAACTCCATCGCGCTCGGCGCCGTCGTCGCCGAAGCGATGTCCAAGATGAATTGACAGAGGGAGGCAGACAATTATGGCAGTGAAAAGTTTAATTATCAATCCCGGTTCCACATCCACGAAGATCGGCGTTTTCGAGGATGAAACTCTCTTATTCGAGGAGACTTTACGCCACTCCACGGAGGAGATCGGAAAGTACGCGTCCATCGTGGACCAGAAGGATTTCCGCAAAGAGATCATTGTAAATCTCTTAAAAGAAAAGAATTTCGACATCAAATCTCTCAACATGGTAGTCGGCCGCGGCGGTATGTTAAAGCCCATCCCCGGCGGCACCTACGAGGTCAGTGACGAACTTCTGAACGATCTGAAAATCGGCAGGCAGGGACAGCACGCCTCCAACCTGGGCGGCATCCTCGCCAGGGAGATCGCCGATTCCATCGGCGTTCCCTCCTACATTGTAGACCCTGTCGTAGTGGACGAGTTGGAACCGATATCTCGCTATTCCGGCGTGCCTGAGCTTCCCAGAACCAGCGTGTTCCACGCCCTGAACCAGAAGGCGGTGGCCAAGCGCTACGCCAAGGAAAACGGCAAGGACTACAACGCCCTGAACCTGATCGTGGTTCACATGGGCGGCGGCGTGTCCGTAGGCGCGCACAGAAAGGGCAAGGTCGTAGACGTATTCAACGCCCTCGACGGCGACGGCGCATTCTCCCCCGAGAGAGCCGGCGCGGTTCCCAGCGGCGCGCTGATCAAGCTGTGCTTCTCCGGACAGTACACCGAGAAAGAAGTCTACAAGAAGGTGGTCGGCGGCGGCGGCTTCAACGCTTACTGCGGCACCAACGACATGCGCGACGTTGACAAAATGGTGGAAAACGGCGACGACAAGGCGCGGGAAGTGCGCGACGCTTTCATCAGACAGGTGGCCAAGGACATTGGCTCCATGGCCTGCGTGCTGGAGGGCAGGGTAGATCAGATCGTCGTGACCGGCGGTATCGCCTACGACCAGTTTGTTGTTGACGGCCTGAAAACTCAGGCGGGCTGGATCGCTCCCATGACCGTCTATCCCGGCGAAGACGAGCTTCTCGCTCTGGTACAGGGCGGCCTGCGCGTACTGAACGGCGAAGAAAAGGCGATGACGTACTGATACTGTACGGTTTCAAACAGAAAATAGTGCCCCGGCACAAAAAGGGACGGCGCAAAATAGCTTCACAGATCTATTTTGCGCCGTCTTTATTTTCATTTGCCTTTCTTCTTCAAGCGATTCCTAATGATGGAACAGCCTGATTCCCGTGAAACACATGGTCATGCCGTACTTGTCGCAGGTCTCGATCACGTTGTCGTCGCGCACCGAACCGCCCGGCTGCGCCACATACTTTACGCCGCTTCTGTGCGCGCGCTCGATATTGTCCCCGAAGGGAAAGAACGCGTCGGAGCCGAGCGCCACATCGCTCAGTCTGTCAAGCCACGCCCGCTTCTCCTCCGCCGTGAACACCTCCGGCTTCACCTTGAAGATTTTCTGCCACGCGCCCTCGGCCAGCACGTCCATATAGTCCTCCCCGATATAGAGATCGATGGCGTTGTCCCGGTCCGCCCTGCCGATGCCGTCTGCGAACTGCAGCCCGAGCACCGGCGGAGACTGCCGTAAAAACCAGTTGTCCGCCTTGGAACCCGCCAGCCTCGTACAGTGGATGCGCGACTGCTGCCCGGCGCCGATTCCGATGGCCTGTCCGCCCTTCACATAGCAGACGGAGTTGGACTGCGTATATTTCAGGGTAATCATCGCGATGGCCAGATCGATCTTCGCCTGTTCGGGCAGCTCCCTGCTTTTCGTCACAATATTGTCAAAGAAATTGTCATCAATCTTCAGTTCATTCCTGCCCTGCTCGAAGCTGACGCCGTACACCTGCTTGACTTCGGTGGGCGCGGGCACATAGTTCTCATCGATCTCGATCACATTATAGGCGCCTTTTTTCTTGGCCTTCAGAATCTCCAGCGCCTCCGGCTCATAGCCCGGCGCGATCACGCCGTCGGAGACCTCTCTCTTGATGATCCGGGCGGTCGCCGCGTCACAGACGTCGGACAGCGAGATAAAATCTCCGAAAGAGCTCATCCTGTCCGCGCCTCTCGCCCGCGCATAAGCGCTGGCTAACGGTGTGAACTCCATATCCATATCGTCCACCCAGTAGATCTTCCGCTCCACATCCGTCAGCGGCAGTCCCACCGCCGCCCCCGCGGGCGACACATGCTTGAAGGACGTCGCCGCCGGCAGTCCCGTGGCCTTCTTTAACTCCTTCACCAGCTGCCAGCCGTTAAAGGCGTCCAGAAAATTGATATAGCCCGGTCTGCCGTTCAGCACCCTGATCGGCAGGTCGCTCCCGTCCGCCATATAGATGCGCGACGGCTTCTGATTCGGGTTGCAGCCGTATTTCAATTCCAACTCAGTCATAAGCATCCTCCGTGTTTTACTGATTCTTGTTCACGATCCGTGTCTCGTACTTCCCGCTTGCGATCTCGATATAGCGCACAAACAGCGACACCTTGTTCTCCTCATTCAGGCTCTCCCACACAGTCTTCGTGAAGGCGTCGATGTCATTCTCCGTCCCGACACGGACGGGTTCGCCCTCAAAGCTGGGCAGCGGATTGCCGTCGCCGATATACGTGTGTATAAAATGTCCCTCGCCGGCGCAAGGATTCTCATAAGCATAAGTAAACCTCTGACAGGACTCCGGACTGCCCTGATTGCTCTTCAGGATAGACATCGCATAGTTATAGCTGCCGTTCTCCACATGCATAATACCGGAGATGCGGGGCGTGTAGTTGGGCGCGTCCGGCTCGAACTTCCTCGTCCGCAGCGCCTGCTCAAAAGTCTGCTGCCTGTCCATCAGCTCGTAGATCGTGTCGGTCTGATCGCCATTCGTCACGATAGTCTTATTGCCGAGCACCCTGACCGGCGCATAGATCACCAGACTGGGATCCTCCATCTTCGCCGGGTCAAACGCCTGCGTGCGGATGCCCTCGCCGTCCTCCACAAAAACGCGGTTGCGGCTGTTCGCGCTTCTTCCCATGATAAAATAAGCCGCGACGGCATACCTGCCGTCGGGCGATTTGCCCAGCACAATGCCTCTGCCCGGATAACTGTTGCGCGCAAGCTCCTCAGCCAGTGATTTTTTTTCCATCTTCTTTTCCTCCGTTATTCTCCCATCGTGTAATTCGGAGCTTCCTTCGTGATATGGATATCGTGCGGGTGACTCTCCTTGAGAGACGCCGCCGAGATCTTGACAAACCTGCCGTTCTGCTTCAGCTCCTCGATGGACGCCGTGCCGCAGTAGCCCATGCCGGAGCGCAGGCCGCCCATCAGCTGGAAGATCGTGTCCTCCACCGTCCCCTTGTAGGCCACACGCCCTTCCACGCCCTCCGGCACCAGCTTCTTGGCGTCGGACTGGAAATAGCGGTCCTTGCTGCCGTTTTCCATCGCGGCGATAGAACCCATGCCGCGGTACACCTTATATTTTCTTCCCTGATAGAGTTCAAAATCGCCGGGGCTCTCGTCACAGCCTGCAAAGATACTTCCCATCATGCAGACGTTGCCGCCCGCCGCGATTGCCTTCGTCATGTCGCCGGAATACTTGATGCCGCCGTCTGCGATAATCGGTATACCGTAGTCCTTCGCCACCTCATAGGCATCCATGATAGCGGTAATCTGCGGCACGCCGATGCCCGCCACCACGCGGGTCGTACAGATGGAACCCGGCCCGATGCCGACCTTCACCGCGTCTGCCCCCGCCTCGATCAGCGCCTTCGTTCCCTCGCCGGTAGCCACGTTGCCCGCGATCACCTGCGCATCGGGGAATTTTTCCTTGATCATCCGCAGACAGTGCAGCACATTCTCGGAGTGTCCGTGGGCGCTGTCCAGCACGATCACATCCACCTTCGCGTCCACCAGAGCGCTCACTCTCTCGAGCACGTTTGCCGTGATCCCCACGCCCGCGCCGCACAGAAGCCTGCCCTGGGAATCCTTGGCGGACAGCGGATACTTGATCGTCTTCTCGATATCCTTGATGGTAATCAGCCCCGCCAGATTGTAGTCGTCGTCCACAATCGGCAGCTTCTCTTTTCTCGCCTTCGCCAGAATCTGCTTCGCCTCGTCCAGCGTAATGCCGACCTTGGCCGTAATCAGCCCTTCAGATGTCATGGATTCCTTGATTTTCTTCGTAAAATCCGTCTCGAATTTCAGGTCGCGGTTGGTGATGATGCCGACCAGCTTCCTGCCCTCCGTAATCGGCACGCCGGAAATCCTGAACTTCGCCATCAGCGCGTCGGCGTCCGCCAGCGTATGCTCCGGAGTCAGTGAAAACGGGTCCGTGATCACGCCGTTCTCCGAGCGCTTCACCTTATCGACTTCCTCCGCCTGCGCCTCGATGGACATATTCTTATGGATGATGCCGATACCGCCCTGCCTGGCCATGGCAATCGCCATTCTGTGCTCGGTCACGGTGTCCATCCCCGCGCTCATCATCGGAATATTCAGCTTGATCTTCTTCGTGAGCCACGTCGTCAGGTCCACCTGATTCGGGATAACCTGCGAGTAGCTCGGGACCAACAGCACGTCGTCAAAAGTGATGCCTTCTCCAATAATCTGACCCATGTTCTTTCCTCCTGTCGTGTGATAGTGTCGCTAAGCCGCCTTTTGTTCCTCTATGTAAAGAATACTGCCAGTCCTGCAACTGACAGTATTTTTTTACGCTAATCCGTATAAACCTTGCGCGGTGCAACGCTCTGCACCGCCTTCAGCAGCTCCTCGCTCGGCTCCAGAAGCACCTTCACGCCGCCGCTGTAAATCATCATATATCTTCTGTCCGGCTTCTCCGCAATCCCGGAACTGTAGTCAAACGTCTTCGTGTTCATATTTCTGTAGGAATCCAGCCTGTGAGAACCGACCGGCGCCAGAAGCTCCATCTGCTCCACCGCATAGGTGGCCACCTTCTTTCTCCGGCTCTTCGCCATAACCTTGTCGACGCTGATCTCTCTGTCCAGGTACAAATACTCATATTCTATGTTGGCGTTCATCGTCGCAAAATAAGCGCCGATCCCCGTGACGACAGCTATGAGCAGCCTGAAGACGTCAAACAGACCGAGCAGCACGAACACCACCGTCAGCATGGTCAGCAGAATCTTCAGAAAAGTGAGAATCACCGATGGTTTCCTCGCCACAAGACATTCCACGTATGTGTCATTCACCGCAGACACCTCCACATCCCGTCATTTCCGGCCGCCGGTCAGAGAACCCGCCCGACATGCCTGTACAAAAATATAGGATAATCATATAACAAATTCGGGAAAGTTTCAAGCACTACATACCGAAGAAAAATACTTGCCGGCTTCTTACTGAATTTATAGCACGCCCGCGGCAGTCACATCGCAATCTCTCCGGCCAGGTATTCTCCGATTCTCTCAATAAAGCCAAGTACATCCGGCTTCATCCCGTCAGGAAAAGCCGTCAGCACCGGCGCCGTCTCGAAGCTCAGCACGCCCTGATAGCCGGCCGCCCGAAGCCCTCTGACAAAGCCCTCCCAGTCCGTCGACGGCCTGTTCTCCCGCGACCTCGTGAAGGTAAACGGGATCTGGTGCAGGTCGCTGATCCCATCGTTGTCATGGATGTGCAGCACCTTTAACCGCCTCCCAAGACAGCTCAGAAAAGATTCAAAATCAAGTCCCACAAGGTTCCCATGCCCCGTGTCGAAGCAGAAACCCAAAACCTCCGCCCCATACTTCCCATTCAGCCGGTCGATGCGCTCCGCCGCCTTGTGCGCGTCACAACACGGACCCTCTATCAGATGCCCTCCGATCCCATCGTACAGGTTTTCGATGCACAGGGTGATCCCATAGGCCTTCGCCAGCGGCGCCAGATACTCCAGAAATTCCTCCGTCTTCTCCCACTCCGCCTCCTCCGAGCCCAGATACTTCGCCAGCTTGAAGCCGTGAACCAC
>CANPXP010000050.1 GCA_947586255.1 uncultured Lachnospiraceae bacterium
GGCCGAGTGGAAGCGCAGGGTCCTGAAGGCGCACGCGAACCACGGGCGGGAAGTGCCGCTTAGCGCGGACGGGGAGCGGGACAGGGAAGCCGTGTACCGCATGTACGGCAGCACGCTGCTGGGTCTGGCGCTGACGGAGGACTTCCTCTTTGCCTTCCAGCTCGGTGACGGGGACATTACGGAAGTGTCCGAGAAAGGTGCGCAGGCGGTGATCGAGGCGGACAGGATCCTCGGCACGGAGACCCATTCTCTCAGCAGGCCGGAGGCGTGGCGCAAGGCGCTCACCCGCACCGCAAGACGGGAGAGGGCGCGGAAGAAACCGCTCCTGTATATGCTCTCCACGGACGGCATGGCCAACAGCTACAGGGACGAGACGGAGTTTTACAAGACCTGCGCCGATTACTATGCGCTGCTTAGCCGGCACGGTGTAAAAGCGGTGGCGGACAGCCTGAAGGGATGGCTTAAGGAGACGAGCGAGCTCGGCTGCGGGGACGACATCACGGCGCTTTTTGCCTATTTTTCATAGCGCGCGGGATGTTACATGACATGAATTGGCCGAAACGGGATATGCTAATGGAGGCGCCGGTCGTGCCGGCGCGGCAAAAGATCTGCGGCGGGAGCGTGTCATGTCATGGGTGCGGTGAAAAAGAATCGGGAAAAAAAGCGTACAGGCAAGATCAGGAGCCTTGGGAAATATATTGTGATAGCGGCGGCCGCGTTCGTCTACGCGGCGGGCGTCAGTCTCTTTATCGATCCGAACAGGATAGCGCCGGGAGGCGTCACGGGGATAGCGATCATCGCGAACCGGATATGGCCGGTCGGCACCGGCACGCTGATTCTGCTCTTCAATATCCCGCTGCTCGTCTTTGCCGTGTGGAAATTCGGACTGCGCTTTGCCCTGTCGACGATCTATGCCACGGCGCTGATCTCGGCGTTCACCAATCTGCTGGCGCGTTTTCCGGCGGCGACGGACGACAGGCTTCTGGCGGCGCTGGCGGGCGGCATCCTGTCGGCGGTGTCGGTGGGGCTGATCTTCCGGGAGGGCGCCACCACGGGCGGCATGGATATCGTGGTGAAGGCGCTGCGCCTGAAGCTGCCGCATCTTAGGACCGGCAATCTGTTCTTTGCCGCGGACGCGGCGGTCGTGACATTGTCGGGCATCCTGTTCGGGGATATCGACGCGGCGCTCTATGCGGCGATCACGGTGGCGTGCACGTCGGCGGTGCTCGACATCGTGCTCTACGGGCGTGACGAGGCGAAGCTTCTGTACATCATAAGCGGCAGGCCGGAAGAGATCACGGCGCGTATCTTGGGGGAGCTGGATATCGGCCTGACGGTGATCGAGGGCAGGGGCGCTTACAGCGGGGAGCGGAAACAGGTGCTTATGTGCGCTGTGCGGAAGACGGTTTTCCCGCGGGTGGAGCGCATCGTGCGGGAGGAGGACGCGGATTCCTTCCTGATCGTGACGAGCGCCTCGGAGATCTACGGAGAAGGTTACAAGAGCTACTTTAACGAGCGGATATAGAGACCGCGCGGCGGGAAGAAAATCAATGTAGGAGCATATATGCGGGGATATCATATGCAGAGCAGAAAACGTAAGAAGAAAAGCAGGCGGAGCGAGAACGGCATACTGCTCGGCTCGATCATTCTGTGCGTCGTCACCCTCATGGCGATCACGATCAGTCTGATGCTGGTGTTCAAGTACCGCGCCGTGCAGATGGAAAATGCGGCCGTCATGAACGAGCTGGAGGCGATCCGGATGGACGAGACGGTCACCTACACGCAGACCGAGGTGGACGCCCTGATCGGCCGGGCGGTGGAGGAGACCGCGCAGAGTACGGCGGCGGCAGTGACGCAGGAATATCTCGACAAGATGAAGGAACTCATGCTGTCGGGGGAGAGCACCGTGGATATGCTGCGGTATTTCTATCCGGACGAGATTGTTCTGGCGGATGCGGGTGAGTACTATTTCTTCCCGATCTCGGAGGAGCTTAGGCACAATACATACAATCCGGAAGGATTTGCGCCGGATGAGGATCAGGTGATGCACTACTATGAGGACGGCGAGCGGATCTCCCACAAGGGCATCGACGTGTCCAGATACCAGGGGAAGATCGACTGGGAGAAGGTCGCGGAGGACGACGTGGAGTACGCCTTTATCCGGCTGGGTATCCGGGGCTACACGGAGGGCGCGATCCAGGAAGACGAGCAGTTTGAGGCAAATATGAAGGGCGCGCGCCGGAACGATATCGGCGTGGGCGTATACTTCTTTACGCAGGCGACCAGCGTGGAGGAGGCCGAGGAGGAGGCGGCGTATGTGCTGGAGCAGATCGCGCCGTACGAGGTGGACTATCCGGTGGTGCTCGACGTGGAGGCGGTGTCCAACAAGCGCGCGCGGACGAGAGATCTGACGAAGGAGGAGCGGACGCAGTACTGCATCGCCTTCTGCGAGAAGATCAGGGAGGCCGGCTATACGCCGATGATCTACGGGAATCTCAAGACCTTCATGCTGATGCTCGACCTGGAGCAGCTGGAGGACTACGACAAGTGGTTCGCGAACTATGACGAGATGTATTACTATCCCTACGATTTCAAGATCTGGCAGTACACGGACAAGGGCAAAGTGAGCGGTATCGGGACGGATGTGGATATGAACATCAGTTTTGAGGAGCTTGCCGATGAGTGACGAAGCGAGTGCGGGTTCCGGGATTATTCCACCTTTGCAAGGCGCTTCAAGGCGATCGTCGGAAGAGCGCCGTCGAAATTGGAGTGAGAATACAGTATTTCCACTTTGCGGATATGAAAAATTGTGATATAATATCCGAGAAGCGGTAAGCCGTGCGGGAACAGCGCGGTTTATGCGGAAAAGTATCATATTCAGGAAAGGCGGGGTTACAATGAAATACGAATTTGAGGGTACGGTGGAGTTTCGGGAGAATGAGAACACAATCGCCGTGCCGTTCAACGTGTGGGAGGTATGTGAGAAGGTCGGGGACGCCCCGGTCAGAGTGTGCTTCGACGAGGTGTGCTTTATCTGTGATCTGGTTCCGAAGGGGCAGGGTTACTACGATATCCCCATCAGCCAGGAGACGCTGTCGAAGGTGGAGCTTGGCAAAAAGTACACCATCTCCATCGAGATTGTGGGCAACAATGTGACGGCGCTGAGCGGAAACAGCCCCTACAGCACCGAGAATCCGATCCGTAAGATCGACGGCATCAATCTGGTCACGCAGCCCTGGGACGGCCTCTGCGGACAGTCCTGTATCGCGATGATCGCGGGCACGACGCTGGACGAAGCGTGCGATATCATGAAATGCCGCGAGTGGCAGGCCAATATGAGCAAGATGATCGCCACGCTGGAGTACCTGGGCATTCGCCACGCGGACAAGCTCGTGTACACGCTGGGCAAGACTGTGGAGCTGCCGAAGTGCTGCATCATCATGGAGAAGATGGGACGGTACAGCCATTATCTGGTAGGTTACAACGGACAGTACTACGATCCGAATCTGGGTGTGCTCAAAGAGTTCGACCATGAGAAGATGGTCGGATATCTGGAGGTCATCGCGGAGTAGTCGGAGTTTCATACATAGCGGTACGGAGAAAGAGCTTGCCGTAAGGCGGGCTCTTTTGTGATATCACCGCGCCTTGCTGTGGCGGAAAGGAGAAATCATGATACTTTGCATTGCAAAAGCTCCATGCAGGGTCTGAGGACTGCATGGAGGACTGGCTTCATGCCGTGTTCCTCAGACTTTGCTCTTGATCGATGAAAGAAAAAGAGAAAAGGAGCAAAGACAATGAAAACAAGACAGAAGCATAACGGAAAATTCGCCCTGAGAGATTTTTTGATCCTGTGGAGCACCCAGAGTTTCTCGCAGCTGGGAAGCAGCATGACGGCTTTCGCGCTGACGCTGTGGCTGTGTGAGGAGACGGGGTCCGCCTTGAGCACGGCGGCGCTCAGTGTGTGCTTTTACGGGCCGTATGTGCTCATGAGTATTCTGGCGGGCGCCCTGGTCGACAGACTGGACAAGAAGCGCACCATGCTCGTCTGCGATCTGATTGCGGCGTTTGGTACGGTGGTCGTGTACGCGCTGTTTCGGACGAGGTGTCTGGCGGTGTGGCAGCTCTATGTCATGAACGGCATAAACGGTCTGATGAATACGCTGCAGCAGCCGGCCTCCGAGGTGGCGATGACGCTCATCGTTCCGGAGAAGGAGTACCAGAGAGCCGGCGGTCTGCGGTCCCTGTCGCGGTCGCTGATCGATATTCTGCATCCGCTATTTGCGACGGCGCTGTATTCCCTCGCGGGACTCACCGCCGTCATAGCGGTCGATCTGGGCAGCTTTGCCGTCGCGTTCGCGGCACTGTTATTTGGCGTCAGAATCCCGGAGAATCGGCGTGCGGAGAGTGAGCCGATGGCCGCTCTCGCGCGGGAGGGATTGGTATTTTTGTCTCGGAATCCGCTGATCCTTAAGCTGATTCTGTTTATGGCGGGCGTCAATCTGACGGCGTCGGCATTCGACGCGGCGCTGCCGGGCTACGTGATTCCCAATCCCAGAGGAGGCGCTTCGATGCTCGGGATTGTGACGTCCTGCGCGGGGATCGCCATGGTCGCGGGCAGTCTGCTGGTCTCGGTTCTGCCAAAGCCGAAGGACAGGGTGCGGGTGATCCGGCTGACGATGCTCTTCTCGCTCGGCAGTGAGAATTTCCTGCTGGCATTTTCCAGAGAGCCCGCGCTGTGGTGCGCGGGACAGATCATCGGCTGGATTCTCGTGCCGGTCATGGACGCCAATCTGGACGTGCTTCTCAGAACAGGCATTCCGGTGGAGCTGCAGGGGCGGGTCTATGCCTGCCGCAATACGCTGCAGTTTTTTACGATACCGGCAGGGCTTTTGCTGGGCGGTTTCCTGGTGGACCGGGTGTGCGAGCCCTTCATGGCAGCCTACGGCGATGCGGCGCTTCTGAAGGCATGCTTCGGGAGCGGCAAGGGATCCGGCGCGGCGCTTGTGATGTTTATCCTGGGCGTATGCGGGAGCGCGCTGTGCCTGATGAGCGGCGGATGGCTGCGGAGAGAAAAACGGCGGACGGATTTGTCAAATAAAAATACTTGACACCCTATCCGCGATATAGTACAATGCATAGGTCGGACGCGGCGCAAGGCGTCCGACCGGAGTTTGCATATGGAGAAGATCGTAGAACAGGGTCTATTGTATGATTTCTATGGAGAACTGCTGACCAGGCACCAGCGGCGAATCTACGAGGGAATCGTGTACGATAACCTTTCTCTGAGCGAAATCGCCGAGGAGGAGGGCGTCAGCAGACAGGCGGTGCACGATATCGTGAAGCGCTGTGACAAGGCGCTGCAGGGATATGAGGAGAAGCTTAAGCTGGTGGCGAAGTTTGAAAGTATCAAGGCCAAGGTGGCGCGCATCGACCAGCTGTCAGAGCAGTGTACGGACGCGTCCGATATGGCTGCGTACAGCGCGCAGGTGAAGAAGCTGTCCGGAGAAATCCTGGAGGAGTTATAAGGCTGCGGCGAATATCGGCAGCCGCGGGAGCACAGAGATTCTGTATCGCATGGAAGGGCATACGGTCATATGGCATTTGAGAGTCTTACGGACAAACTGCAGAATGTATTCAAGAGTCTGAGAGGCAAGGGCCGTCTCACCGAGGAGGACGTCAGAACCGCCCTGAAAGAGGTGAAGATGGCGCTTCTGGAGGCGGACGTCAACTTCAAGGTAGTCAAACAGTTTGTCAAATCCGTGGAGGAGCGCGCCGTCGGCGCGGACGTGCTGAACGGCCTCAAGCCGGGGCAGATGGTGATCAAGATCGTCAATGAGGAAATGATCGCCCTGATGGGCTCCGAGACGACGGAGCTTGCGCTGCAGCCGGGCAAGGCGGTCACGGTCATCATGATGTGCGGCCTGCAGGGCGCAGGTAAGACCACCACCACGGCGAAGATCGCGGGCAAGCTGAAGCTCAAGGGCAAGAAGCCGCTGCTCGTCGCCTGTGACGTCTACAGACCGGCGGCGATTAAGCAGCTGCAGATCAACGGTGAGAAGCAGCAGGTGGACGTGTTCTCCATGGGGGAGAACCACAAGCCCGTCAATATCGCGAAGGCGGCCCTGGAGCACGCGGAGAAGAACGGGCACAACGTGGTGATTCTGGATACCGCGGGCCGTCTCCACATCGACGAGGAGATGATGGCGGAGCTTCAGGAGATCAAGGAGCATGTGACCGTACACCAGACGCTTCTCGTGGTGGACGCCATGACGGGTCAGGACGCCGTCAATGTGGCGAAGGATTTCGACGACAAGATCGGCGTCGACGGGGTCGTCCTCTCGAAGATGGACGGCGATTCCAGAGGCGGCGCGGCGCTCTCCGTCAGGGCGGTGACCGGCAAGCCGATTCTGTATGTCGGTATGGGCGAGAAGCTGTCTGATCTGGAGCAGTTCTATCCGGAGCGCATGGCGAGCCGGATTCTGGGTATGGGCGACGTGCTGACGCTGATCGAGAAGGCGCAGCAGAACATCGATATCGACGAAGAGAAAGAAAAGCAGATGGCCGCCCGCATGAAGAAGGGCAAGTTCGACTTCGAGGACTATCTGGAGAGCATGAAGCAGATGCGCAACATGGGCGGACTGTCCGGCCTGCTCGGCATGCTGCCGGGCATGAGCGGCAAGATGGGCGATATCGAGTCTATGGTGGACGAGAAACAGCTGGGGCACATGGAGGCCATCGTGCTCAGCATGACGCCCGAGGAGCGGCAGAATCCCAAGCTGTTAAATCCCAGCCGCAAGGCGCGGATCGCGCGGGGATCGGGCGTCGACATCTCGCTTGTCAACCGGTTTATCAAGCAGTTCGAGCAGTCGCAGAAGATGATGAAGCAGATTCCGGGCATGATGGGCGGCAAAAAGGGCCGGGGCATGTTCGGCGGTTTAGGCGGTATGAAATTCCCGTTTTAGGGTTTCATGATACAGTTTATTTAAAAATTTTTACATGGAGGCAGAGAAAATGGCAGTTAAGATCAGATTGAGAAGAATGGGACAGAAGAAAGCTCCTTTCTACAGAATTGTGGTTGCGGATTCCAGGTCGCCCAGAGACGGCAGATTCATCGAGGAGATCGGCACATACGATCCGAACACGGATCCCAGCACCTACAAGGTGGACGAAGAGGCGGCAAAGAAATGGCTCAACAACGGCGCCCAGCCGACAGAAGTCGTCAGCAGAATTTTCAAGAGCGTAGGCATAACAAAATAGTGACCGGCCGGTACTGGAAGAGTACGCAGGCAGCAAGGCTTTTGGAGGTGGACTATGAAAGAACTGGTTGAAGTGATCGCAAAAGCTCTTGTCGAGAACCCCGATGAGGTGGTAGTGACCGAGAAGGAGGAGGGCAGACACGTTACCGTGGAGCTTCACGTCGCAGCCTCGGATATGGGCAAGGTGATCGGCAAGCAGGGACGTATTGCCAAGGCAATCCGCTCCGTGGTGAAAGCCGCATCGTCGAAAGACAACAAGAGAGTGGATGTAGAGATTGTTTGATTGGTTTCATCGACAGCCTCATGGGAATACCGTGAGGCTGTTTTTGCGCGGGCAATGAGCCGGGCTCCGGCGGGGAGGGAAGTATGGTTTCAGAGCTGCAGGTGGGCGTGATCACACAGCCCCACGGCGTCAGGGGAGAGGTCAAAGTGTTCCCCACGACGGATGACGCCGGACGTTTCAGGAAGCTTAAGAAAGTGATTCTGGACGACGGAAGAGAGCGGAGAGAGCTTGAGATCGAGAGCGTAAAATTCTTTAAGCAGCTTGTGATCCTCAAATTCAAAGGGCTTGACTCCATCAATGACGTGGAAAAATACAGGCAGGCAGGGCTGTATGTCACGAGAGACAACGCGGTCAGGCTTCAGAAGGATGAATATTTTATCGCGGATCTGATCGGTATGGCGGTCGTGACCGAGGACGGCGAGGCTTTCGGGCGGATCAGGGACGTTCTGGTGACGGGCGCGAACGACGTCTACGCGGTGTCGCGGGAGGACGGTTCGGAAGTCCTGCTTCCGGCGATCCGGGAATGCGTGAAAAAGATCGATATGGAACAGGGCCGGATCACCGTTCATATCATGGACGGGCTGTTGTAGATGTGAAAAGATACGGAAGTTGTGACGGGAGCGTGCGGGATGCATTTTCATATTCTCACCCTTTTTCCGGAGATGGTGCTGCAGGGGCTGCATACCAGCATTCTGGGCAGGGCCGCGGAAAAGGGCTGTATTTCCATCGAGGCGGTGAATATAAGGGACTATACGCTGGACAAGCACGGCAAGGTGGACGATTACACCTACGGCGGCGGCGCGGGGATGCTCATGCAGGCGCAGCCTGTCTACGACGCGTGCATGGCGCTGCAGAGTCGAATCGCGGCGCGCAGGCAGACAGAGAGCGCGGCGCGGGTGATCTATGTGACACCTCAGGGCAGAACCTTTCATCAGGGAATGGCAAGAGAGATGGCCAGAGAGGAGGATCTGATCTTCCTGTGCGGGCATTACGAAGGGATCGATGAGCGGGTGCTGGAGGAGGTAGTCACGGACTATGTCTCCATCGGCGACTATGTGTTGACCGGCGGCGAACTGCCGGCGATGGTCATGATCGATGCGATTGCCAGACTGGTGCCGGGGGTGCTGCACAATTCCGAATCCGCCCTGACGGAGACGTTCCACGACGGTTTGCTGGAATATCCCCAGTATTCCAGGCCGGAGATCTGGCACGGCAGGCGGGTGCCGGAGATCCTTCTGTCGGGGGATCACGCGAAGGTGGACGAGTGGCGCTATGCGCAGTCCCTGGAGCGCACGAAAAGGCTCCGCCCGGATCTGTACGAGGCGTACATGGCGGCGCGGGAGGTTCCCGGAAAAGATCACAAATAAGAGACAGGTACTTGCAATTTATTGCAATCTATGGTAGATTATTAATGTTGCGAAAAAAGATGGTCCTCTGTTACGACATGTATTAAGAACATCTATATCAATAGGAGGCAGATTATGAACGATATCATCAAAGAGATTGAAGCGGAACAGCTGAAGGAAAGTGTCGGCGATTTTAACGTCGGCGATACCGTCAAGGTATACGGCAAGATCAAGGAGGGAAACCGCGAGAGGATTCAGGTGTTTGAGGGCACCGTGCTGAAGATTCAGGGCGGAAGCAGCAGAGCGACCTTTACGGTGAGAAAAGTGTCCAACGGCGTCGGCGTCGAGAAGACCTGGCCCATGCACTCGCCCAACGTCGAGAAGGTGGAGGTTGTGAGAAGAGGTAAAGTGAGACGCGCGAAGCTGAACTACTTAAGACAGCGCGTCGGCAAGAAGGCCAAGGTCAAAGAGATCGTGAAATAATGCGGTGACAGAGTGAATGTGAACAGATACCTTGAAGAAATTTGAGGTATCTGTTTTTGCAATTACTTACTTCGGAGGAAACCCCGTGGCGAGAAGAAGAGGACTGACATTTTATCAGAAAAAAAAGAAATGGAATCCGGCGCTGGTCAGGGATATCTTTGAGATGACAGTGGGCGCCGTGATCGCCGTATTTCTGGCATTTGTAATCGTTTTCTCGGTGGGGATGAAGACGAGCATCGTCGGGGATTCCATGGAGCCCGGTCTCGTGAGCGGGCAGGAGATTCTGATCAACAGGATTGTCTACAGGCTGTCGGCCCCGGATAGAGGGGATGTGATCGTCTTTCTGCCGAACGGGAACCAGAATGCGCACTACTATGTGAAGCGCGTGGTGGGGCTGCCGGGAGAGACCATACAGATCCGGGAGGGCCGCGTGTATGTGGACGGCGCACTGCTCGCGGAAGACGAGAGCTACGACAGCATGGCGGATGCGGGGATCGCGGAGAATGAGCTGACGCTTGCGGCGGACGAGTACTTCGTGCTGGGGGACAACCGCAACAGCAGCGAGGACAGCAGATCCGGCAATATAGGGGCGGTCAGGAGAGATAACATTATCGGAAAGGCATGGTTCAGGCTGTCCGGGGAGTGGGAGAATATCGGGCTGATCGAGTAACCGTGAAGGGATCTGTGTACATATGAATTATCAGTGGTATCCGGGTCACATGACCAAGGCAAAGAGAATGATGCAGGAGAATATCGGGCTGATCGATCTCGTGATCGAGCTGGTGGACGCGAGAGTTCCGCTCAGCAGCCGCAATCCCGATATAGACGAGCTTGGCAGAGATAAATACAGGGTGATTCTGCTCAACAAGTCCGATCTGGCCGACGCGGAGGCAAACCGCCTGTGGACGGCATATTTTCAGGAGAAAGGGCTTCACGTGCTGGAGGTGAACGCCAGGAGCGGCCAGGGGCTGAAGGCCCTGCAGGGGATCGTCAGAGAGGCGTGCAGAGAGAAGATCGAGCGGGACAGAAAGCGCGGCATCAAAAACAGGCCGATCCGGGCCATTGTGGTGGGGATTCCGAACGTAGGCAAGTCCACCTTTATCAATTCCTTTGCCGGGAAGGCATGCACGAAGACGGGCAACAAGCCGGGCGTCACCAAGGGAAAACAGTGGATCCGCATGAACAGGGAACTGGAGCTTCTCGACACGCCGGGCATCCTGTGGCCGAAATTCGAGAGCGAAGAGGTGGGACGGAATCTGGCGCTGATCGGATCCATGAACGATGAGATTCTGGAGATGACGCAGCTTGCAGAGGAGCTTCTGCAATATCTGCTCGCACACTACAGAAAACCGCTGGCGGAGCGATACCGCATGGAGGATATCAGCGGCACGACGACCGCGGCGGAGGTGCTTACGCATATATGCGAGGACCGCAAATGCTACAAGAAGGGACAGGAGCCGGATTATGAGAAGGCGGCCTCTGTCCTGTTAGATGATTTCAGGAGCGGCCGGATAGGCAGAATCACGCTGGAACTGCCGGAGACCACCGCCTAGGCGAAGGCGTGGTACGAATTACGGACAGAATCGAGGGAACAGCATCGTGAAGAAGGTAATGAAGGAAGTATTGAGCACCAGTCTCTATATTTTGTTTGTCCTGTGCGCCGTCTATCTGGTGATTCATTTTGTGGGACAGAGAACGCAGGTGCTGGGCAGTTCCATGGAGCCGAAGCTGAGCAGCGAGGACAATCTGATCGTGGACAAGATCAGCTATCGGTTCCACGATCCGGAGCGCTTTGACATCATTGTATTCCCTTTTCGATACGAGGACAACACGTACTATATCAAGCGCATCATCGGTCTGCCGGGTGAGACTGTGCGGATCGACGGGGAAGGGAATATCTGGATCGACGGCGAGGTGCTTGAGGAGCACTACGGCAAGGAAGTGATCCAGAATCCGGGCCGGGCCTACGAGGAGATCAGTCTTGGCGACGACGAGTACTTCGTGATGGGAGACAACAGGAATAACAGCACGGACAGCAGAGATCCCTCCGTGGGAAATATCAGGAGAAAAGAGATTATCGGGCGGGCGTGGCTTCGCATCTGGCCGCTTGACAAGTTCGGACTGATTAAACACAGATGAGGACAAATGGGATGGCGGAGACAATCAAAGCGATTCAGGCAAGGATACAGGCGGCGCAGCCGGATATGCTGCCCGCCTTGTTCCTGGAATACGGACAGGATGAGCGGGCCGGCGTGCGGGCCGCCGTAGAGCAGGGGAAAAAGCGGCTGGCGGCCTATGAGAGAGAGGTCGCGCGCAGCGAGGCGCTGTGGCGGTATGAGAGGGAGTATGCGGCGTATGCGCATATATGCGGCATCGACGAGGTGGGCCGGGGCCCTCTGGCCGGTCCGGTGGTGGCGGGCGCGGTCATTCTTCCGAAAGATTGTGACATTTTATATATCAACGATTCCAAGAAACTGTCCGAAAAAAAGAGAGAAGAGTTGTATGAAGTGATCATGGAGCGGGCGGTCGCTGTCGGACTCGGATACAGCACGCCGGAGCGGATCGATGAGATCAACATTCTGCAGGCGACCTATGAGGCCATGCGGCAGGCGATCTCGCAGCTTGCGGTGCAGCCGGATCTTCTCCTGAATGACGCCGTCACCATACCGCAGGTGCAGATCAGGCAGGTGCCGATCGTCAAGGGGGACGCCAAGAGCATATCCATAGGCGCGGCGAGCATCGTGGCGAAGGTCACCAGGGACCGGCTGATGGTGCGGTATGACGAGGTCTATCCGGAGTACGGCTTCGCCTCCAACAAGGGCTATGGCGCGGAGGCGCATATCGCGGCGCTTAAGAAGTACGGACCGTGCCCGATTCACCGCAGAACCTTCATCACACATTTCTGTTGACCGTATCATAGGGCGAGAGGGAAGACATTGAATCTGGGAAATATTTTGAAACGGGACAATCGGAGTATCAAATCCGCCGACACGGCCAGAGCGCCGGAACCCATGTCCAGGGGAGAGCGGGCCTACCGGATACAGCGCGAGATCAGGAATCTGGCGCCGGGGCAGACGATCCAGGGCGCCGTCGTCAGCAGGGACGGCAATTCCGTGCAGATCGCACTCAGACAGAATATGCTGATCAACGCGAAGATCGATCAGAGCATCAACCTGATGCTGGGCCAGAATATGAGCTTTGAGGTGAAGTCCAACAACGGCTCGGTTCTCTCGCTGACGCCCCTGTATGCCAACATGGCGAACGAGGCTACCGTGATGCGCGCGCTGGACGCCGCGGGACTTCCGGAAACCGCCAACAATATTGAGATGGTGGCGGTCATGATGGAGGAGGGGATGCCGATCGACAGGGAATCCCTCGCCAATATCAGCAGGCTTATGATGGAATTTCCGACACAGAATCCGGCCGTGCTGGTGCAGATGACGCGGCTCGGACTGCCGGTCACGGAGGAGAACATCGCGCAGTTTGAGAGATATCAGCAGGCGGAGCATCAGCTGCTCGGCAGTGCGGAGACGATCATGAACGAGCTGCCGCAGGTCTTTCAGGAACTGATGGGCGAGGGCAGGGTGGATCAGGCGCTGGCCTTTTATCGGCAGGTGCTGGATATTTTTCTGAACGAAGAGTCGTCGGAGGCCGACGGGACGGTGGCGGTGAGGCCGGAAACGCAGCCGCAGGAGGCGGACGGCGCGGTGATCGCGGCGGACGCGGAGGCGGCGCCGCCGGAACATGCGCAGGCGTCTCTGGAGAATGTGCAGACGCAGGCGGAAAACGCGGCGGCGCAGGTGAAGGGCGACGCAGCGCAGACTGTGATCGACATGGCGAGGCCGATGGAGAGCGCCGGGGCGCAGGAGGCGCAGCAGCCGGTTCCCGGGGAAACGGTTCTCACACCCAGACAGTGGAATGCGCTGGGAGATCTGCTGCGGGAGCTGGGCGCGGACGAACAGGCGGCACAGCAGGTCGCGAACGGAGAATTGTCTTCCGGGGAGACGCTTGCGCTGATCCGCAGTCTGATGCCGCGCGCCGATGCGGACGATCCTCATGTGCGCCTTATGGCGCGGCTGCTTGACAGCAGGGAATTCTCGGCGCTTCTGAAGGAAGAGATGGGCAGGCAGTGGCTGATCGAGCCGAAGGACGTCGCGGATCCGCATAAGGTGGAACAGCTCTATGAGCGGGTGCGGGAGCAGTCCATGCGTCTGCACGAGGCGATGGAGAGCGTCGGCAAGGCCGATGTGCCGGCGGCGAGAAGCGTTCAGAACCTGCAGAGCAACGTGGATTTTATGAATCAGCTCAATCATATGTTTACCTATATCCAGCTGCCGCTGAAGCTGGCGGGCAACAACGCCCACGGCGATTTGTATGTCTACACGAACAAGAAGAATCTCGCCGCAAAGGACGGCAGCGTGAGCGCGCTGCTGCACCTGGATATGGAGCATCTCGGACCGCTGGACGTCTATGTGACCATGCAGCAGAACAAGGTCAGCACCAATTTTACGCTGCAGGACGAGAGCGCGCTGGATCTGATCGAGGAGCACATTCATCTGCTCGACGAGCGGCTGGCCGGGCGCGGCTATGATCTGAAGGCGCAGTTTTCCGTGAAGGAAGAGGAGACGGAGGACGAGGGCATCCTGCAGACGATCTTAAGCCAGGACAGGAATATATCGGTGCTCAGCAGGACGTCCTTTGATATGCGGGCATAGAACGGACAGGGAGGGGACCGATGGCCGGAGAAAAAAATACGAAACCGAAGCAGGCGATCGCGCTGGAGTATGATCCGGAGGACGAGGCGCCCCGCGTCATTGCTTCCGGCCGGGGCGCGCTGGCGGAGCGCATCATCGAGAAGGCCAAAGAGGCCGACGTGCCGATTCACCGCGACGATAAGCTGGCGGAGACGCTGTCGCGCCTGGAGATCGGCGATATGATTCCACCGGAGCTGTACGAGGTGGTGGCGGAGATCCTTGTCTTTGTGGATTCCATGGATAAGATCAAGGCCAAGATGGCGAAGGCGCAGCGATGAGAGGCATGACAGGATACGATGAATAAACGCGAGTTAGGGGCACAGAAGGAGGAAGAGATCTGTGCCTGTTTGCTTTCCGAGGGGATAGAGATCCTGGAGAGAAACTTCAGATGCAGGCAGGGAGAGATCGATATTGTCGGCAGGGACGGCGGCTATCTGGTCTTCTTTGAAGTCAAATACAGAAGAAACGCCGGCATGGGGAGCGCGGCGGAGGCGGTGGGCTATGCCAAGCAGAGACGAATCTGCCGTGTGGCGGATTACTACCGCATGCTCCACGGCTGCGCGGAGACTACGCCGATACGGTTCGACGTGGTTGCGATGGACGGGCCGGACGTCCGGTGGATCAGGAACGCATTCCCCTATATTGGGCGGTGATTCCGGATCGTGCCGCCGTCATGGGAGGCGCGCGGGTAAAACGCGGGGAAACGCGTGTGAAAGGAAGGGCAGTCTATGGAGTTATATCGGCATCGGGGAAGAGGAAAAATGCAGGTCAACAGAGCGGGCGGCGTGGAGTATCTCACGTTTCCGCTGCTGGAGCGGACAGGGATTGTGCGGCATCTCTTCTCCACCAGAGTGGGCGGCGTGAGCGAGGGAATCTACAGCACGATGAATCTGAGCTATACGCGGGGCGACAGGAAGGAGGCCGTGGACGAGAATTTCAGGCGGATCGCGGGCGTGCTCGGCTGCGGCCCGGAGGACATCGTCTGTTCCGACCAGACCCACACCGTGAATCTCAGGGTGGCATCGAGGGAGGACGGGGGCAAAGGGATTCTCAGGCCCAGGGACTACGCGGAGATCGACGGGCTTCTGACCGACGAGCCGGGCATTGTCCTGGCGACCTTCTACGCCGACTGTGTGCCGCTCTATTTCGTGGACACGAAAAGACGTGCGGTGGCGCTGGCGCATTCCGGTTGGCGCGGCACGGCGGCCCGCATGGGGCGCTGCGTGGTGGAGCGGATGCGGGAGGTATACGGCACGGATCCGGCGGATATCGTGGCGGCGATCGGTCCCTCCATCTGTCAGGCGTGCTATGAGGTGAGCGCGGATGTGGCGGATGTGTTCGCGGCGGAGTTCCGAGGGCGGGGCCAGGCGGACGAGATTCTGCTCACCGCGGGCGGCGGCAAGTATCTGCTGGATCTGTGGCGCGCCAACGAGATCGTTCTGACGGAGGCGGGCATCCCGGCGGAGCGGATTCAGGTGACGGACCTATGCACCTGTCACAACAGCGATTATCTCTTTTCCCACAGAGCCAGCCACGGGCAGCGGGGAAATCTGGGGGCGTTCCTCGGACTGCTATCTTAAGAAAACATTAAAAAAATTCCCATCAATTCCTTTAGGTTTCCGTGTTTGAATGGATATAGTACAGAAGAGCGGCCGCCCTGCGCGGCCGGGATACGAGAGGTGAGGGCATGGCTAACATACTGGTGTGCGACGACGACAGGGAGATCGTGGACGCGATTGAGATCTATCTGCTGCAGGAGGGCTACACGATCTTCAAGGCATATGACGGAGAGCAGGCGATTAAAATTTTGAAGGAGCAGCAGATTCACCTGCTGATCATCGACGTCATGATGCCGAAGCTGGACGGCATTCACGCGACGCTTAAGATCAGGGAGTACTCCAGCATTCCGATCATCATCCTGTCGGCGAAATCGGAGGACAACGACAAGATTCTGGGGCTCAACATCGGGGCGGACGATTACGTGACGAAGCCTTTTAATCCGTTGGAGCTGGTGGCCAGAGTCAAGTCCAATCTGAGGAGGTACACGACGCTCGGCAATCTCAACGTGGACAACAACGCGCTCTTTCAGGTGGGCGGTCTGTGCATCAACGACGACACGAAGGAGGTCACGGTGGACGGGGAGGCTGTCAGGCTGACGCCGATCGAGTACAATATCCTGCTGCTTCTCGTGAAAAACTGCGGCAGGGTGTTCTCCATCAACCAGATCTACGAGAGCATCTGGAACGAGGAGGCAATCGGCGCGGACAATACGGTGGCGGTGCATATCAGGCACATCCGTGAGAAGATCGAGATCAATCCGAAGGAACCCCGTTATCTGAAGGTAGTGTGGGGCGTCGGCTACAAGGTGGAGAAACAGTAGGAACAATGTCCGCGCCGGAGCGGAAGGGAGAGTATTATGGGAAGAGAAGAAAACTACGGACCGGAAACGGAAGAAATCGAGCGGGGGCCCGAAGAAATCGGCAGGGAGACAGAAGAGACCGGGCGGGAGACAGAAAAGAAAAGGCACAAAAAGCGCGCGGGAAAAAAGAGCGGGCGGGCCGGACGGAAATTCTTGAGTCTGCTGCAGCATATCGCGCTGGCGGTCATGGTCATCGCGGTCTTTGTGGTGGCGGGCGCCTCCGGATTTCGCGTGGACACGTTTCAGGATACCTACACGCTGGGCTATTCGCTGTATGACCAGTCGAAGAGCTATGAGGACACCGGCGTATTTACGAGTCTGTTCGGCTGGGCTCTCTCGGACGTGGTGCGCCACGGCGTGGTGAGCGGACAGATGGAGACGGACGGGGATTTCGACGGCAGCAAGGTGATCGATGTGACGGCCTACAACTACCGCCAGACGGAGCTGCCGGAGCAGTATGTGACCGTGGAGTACCGGCTGGAGGATCTGTTAAAGTGGCAGAGTTACGGGTTCGAGACGCGGACGGAAACCATGACGCCGGAGCAGGCGGACGCGTTCCTGGCGGACAGGACCATGCTGACCCTTGCTCCTTCGGAGAGCGCCGATGAGAATGCGGAAGTGGCGGTTACGGAGTCGGACAGCCGTGCAGGCGACGGACTCTATCAGACGGACGTGTCGGGCAATCTGCTCAGCCGGATGTGGGTCTACACGGGCGGGGACGGCTATCAGGCGGAGGCTGCGGATGAAGCCTATACGGCAGATGGCATGCCGCTGCTGACGGAGCAGTACGCCTATGCCGGGTCAGAGGATTACGACGGCGGCCTGGAGAGAAACAATATACTGGTGAACCGCTATCTGACCGTGGACGGCGGCAAACTGGAGGATTATGTCTCCGACTGGAATCTCTACTATGACCTCTGTAATCAGGTGAAAACGGCGGCGGGCGGTCTGGCCTACAATTATAAAGAGTATCTGCAGTTCAACAATTTCTACAGGGCGGATAAGACCAACATGCGCTATCTGATCGTGCAGGAGACGGATGACGGGCAGCAGATCTTTACGAATCTGACCATGCAGGATGTGGACAATCCGGCCTTTGACGGCGTGGGGGAGATGATTCAGACGGGAACGGACGCTGTGATTCCCGCGGAAAGCAAGCTGCGGTACATCTATTATGATCCGGCCGATATGATCTATGAGACCAACACGGACATCGACGAGGAGACGGTGCGGGGGATTGTGCAGGGATACGACTACGCCTATCCGGAGACGACGAAGTTCTGGATCGGCGTGGACACGACATACCCCGTCAGCGACGGTTTCCGGCAGGGTTTCCAGGGATTTCACAATTACGGCGCCTATCTGTGGCAGGGCGTGGCCGCCGCGCTGATCGCGGGCGTGCTGTATCTGCTGCTCTGGTTCTATCTGACCTGCACGGCGGGGAGAGACACGGACGAAGAGGGCAACAGATGCGTCAGCCTGCAGCCCTTTGACAGGACGGTGCCCACGGAGGGCGCGCTCCTCATCGCCTTAGGCGCTGTCTGCATTGGTCTGGGAGTTTTTATGCTGCTGTCGGAGCTTCTGGGGATCGATCCCACAAGCCCCTGGGAGATCGCGGACAGGACGGGGGCGTCGCGCATATGGAGCGTCGGCCTGCTGGCGGTTTACGCCTTTATCGCAGACTGGATCGCCATGTTTTTCTTCTATAGTCTGGTCAGGAGAATCAAGGCGCGCACGCTCTGGAAGAACAGTTATGTAAGAAGACTGTCCGGCCATGCGGTGCAGTTCGCCTGGAAGGTGTACGACAACAGCGATATCGTGCTGCGCACATGGCTTCCGTATGCGGCGTTTGTGCTGTTTAACATCGCCATACTGAACTTTGCGTTTGTGCAGTTTATGCATGACAAACACAGCTTTCTGGGTCTGTTTGCGGTCTTCGTGCTGGTAGCGGTGGATCTCTTTGTGGGGATCGTTCTCTTCCGCAACGCGAAGGAGCAGCAGAAGATCGTCGAGGGGATCGAGACGATCGCGGGCGGACAGCCGGAGCACCAGGTCGACACCGCCAATCTGCACGGGGATAACCTGACGCTGGCCAACTCCGTCAACAGCATCGGCAAGGGGATCAAGGAGGCGGTCGAGACCAGCATGAAGGACGAGCGCATGAAGGCGGATCTGATCACGAATGTGTCCCACGACATCAAGACGCCGCTCACCTCGATCATCAACTATGTGGATCTGATCAAGAGGGAGCAGGTGGACAACGAGAAAATCCGCGGCTATATCAATGTGCTGGACGAGAAATCGCAGCGCTTAAAGCAGCTCACGGACGATCTGGTGGAGGCCAGCAAGATTTCCTCCGGCAATATCAATCTGCACTTTGAGAAGATCAACCTGACGGAACTGATGAACCAGACGCTGGGAGAATTTTCGGAGAAGTTTGAACAGAAAAGACTCACCGCGGTCATGAACGTCAACGTGAAGAACGCCGTGATTGAGGCCGACAGCCGCAGAATCTGGCGTGTGATAGAGAATCTTTTCAACAATATATTCAAGTACGCGCTGGAAGGGACGAGAGTTTATCTGACGATAGACAGCGTGCCCGACCGGGCGGGATATATCGAACTGTCCGTCAAGAATATCTCGGCGATGGCGCTCAACTGCAATCCCGATGAGCTGACGGAGAGATTTATCCGGGGAGACGAGTCCAGAACCACGGAGGGAAGCGGACTCGGTCTGTCGATCGCCAAGAACCTGACCGAGGCGCAGGGAGGCACCTTCGAGATCCGACTGGACGGGGATCTGTTCAAGGTGATTATGACTTTCCCCGAGGCGCAGGCCTGATTCTTACAGATCGAAAGCGCTCATCTCGCGGTTGTTGTACTTGGCGAGAATCTGATGGATTTTGTCAGTGGGCGTGTAGATATTCGCCATCGACGCGTCATGATTCATGAAGTCGATGATGGAAGCGACGAACTTACTCATATCAGCCTCCACGTAGTAGGGCTTTTCCTTGAGCTCCGGAGGCTGATAGCAGAGGTTCGTCGAGATGATCCTGTCAAAATAGCATTTCTCATAGGCCTCGTCGAAGGCTTTCAGACCGTCCGTAAAGAGTCCGAAGGTGCAGCACATAAAGACGCGCTTGGCGTTCATACGCTTTAAGTGCATGGCCGTGTCGATCATGCTGCCGCCAGAGGAAATCATGTCGTCTATGATGATGGCGTCCTTGCCGTCCACGTTGTCCCCCAGAAATTCGTGCGCCACAATGGGATTCTTGCCGTTCACGATCACGGAGTAGTCGCGGCGCTTGTAGAACATGCCGACATCCACACCCAGCACATCCGCGAAGTAGACGGCTCTGTCCAGGGCGCCCTCGTCGGGGCTGATGACCAGCGTGTGCTCCTTGTCAATGATGAGATCCTTCTCCGTGCGCAGCAGGGAACGGATGAACTGATAGGGCGGGGTGAAGTTGTCGAAGCCCTTGATCGGCACGGAGTTCTGCACTCTCGGATCGTGGGCGTCAAAGGTGATAAAGTTGGACACGCCCATGTCCATCAGCTCCTTGATCGCGTAGGCGCAGTCCAAGGATTCGCGGCCGTTTCTCTTGTGCTGTCTGCCCTCGTAGAGGAAAGGCATGATCACGGTGACGCGGTGTGCTTTGCCGTTGATGGCCGAGATGATGCGCTTTAGGTCCTGATAGTGGTCGTCCGGGGACATGTGATTCTCAAAGCCGTTCATGTGATAGGTGATGCTGTGGTTGCACACGTCCACCAGAATGAAGACGTCCTTGCCTCTGACGGAGAAGGACAGGACGCCCTTGGCCTCGCCGGTGCCGAAGCGCGGACATTCCGCCTCTACCAGATAATTGTCCTTCATATAACCGTGGAATGCCGGATCGTTCTTGAAGCTGTTGTCCAGACTCTTGCGAAACTCCACGAGGTGGCTGTTGACCATAGCCGCCAGGGGCAGGGCTGATTTTGTCGCGAGCAGCATGATCGGCGCGACCGGCATGGCATTCTTGAGCTGTTCTGTGTTGGGCATGGAATCCTCCTGTCTCCGTTGATTGACGGGTGAACTGTAATGACATTTATTTTATAACATTACGATAGTGACACGTCAAGGAATTTCTAGTAGAATATAGACAGCGTATATCAGCGGGACAAAGAGGAACGGCATGTGTGACAAAAAGGCAAACCAGCCTGCAAAAAGGGAACATAAGATCGAGAGAATAGAGAAAAATTCCGCGGCGGAGGAGATGGGCGTCGAGCCGGGGGACGTTCTGCTTGCCGTCAACGGCGAACAGATCCGGGATATCTTCGACTATCAGTATCTGACGCAGGACGAGTACGTGGAGGTGCTGATCCGCAAGAAGAGCGGGGAGGAGTGGCTTCTGGAGATCGATAAGGAGTACGACGAGGATCTGGGGATCGTCTTCGAGAACGGCCTGATGGACGAGTACCGTTCCTGCCGCAACAAGTGTATCTTCTGCTTCATCGACCAGATGCCGAAGGGAATGCGTGAAACGCTCTATTTTAAGGACGACGATTCCAGACTGTCCTTCCTGCAGGGCAACTATGTGACGCTGACCAATATGTCCGACGAGGACATAGAGCGCATCATCCGTTACAGGCTGTCGCCGATCAATATCTCCTTCCAGACCACCAATCCGGCGCTTCGCTGTATGATGTTAAACAACCGCTTCGCGGGGGAGGCTCTCGGAAAGGTGCGCAGGCTCTACGAGGCGGGCATCACCATGAACGGGCAGATCGTTCTGTGCAGGGGTGTCAACGACGGGGCGGAGCTGGAGCGGAGCATAGCGGATCTGACCGCGTATCTGCCGCAGCTGGAGAGCGTGTCCGTCGTGCCGGTGGGCCTGTCGAAATTCCGGGACGGGCTGTATCCTCTGGAACCTTTCGGCAGGGAGGATGCGCGGGCGGTCCTCGACTGCATCCACGGCTGGCAGGACAGGCTCTATCCGGAGTACGGACTGCACTTCGTGCACGCTCTCGTCATTGCCGGTGCAGGTAGCGGTAAAACCCGTACGCTCA
>CANPXP010000051.1 GCA_947586255.1 uncultured Lachnospiraceae bacterium
CGAGCGCATCGCGTCCCTGTCCCGCTATGTGATGATCGACGCCCTGAATCCGGCCGTCACCTCGGCGACACAGTGGTTTGAGAGGACGCTGGACGATTCCGCCAACAAGCGGATTTCGATTCCGGAGGCGTTCCTGGCGGTGGACGGCATTCTCGATCTGTGCCTGAACGTGGTGGACGGTCTGGTGGTGTACGACAAGGTCATCGCGAAGCATCTCATGAGCGAGCTGCCTTTCATGGCGACGGAAAATATCATGATGGACGCCGTCAAGATGGGCGGCAACAGACAGGAACTCCACGAGAAGATCAGAGAACTCTCCATGGAAGCCGGCGCGCATGTGAAGCGGGATGGCAGGGAGAACGATCTGCTTGCGCTGATTGCGCGGGATCCGGCCTTCAATATGACGGAGGAGGAGCTGCAGAAAACGATGGATCCAGCGCGATATGTGGGACGGGCGCCTCTTCAGGTGGAGCGGTTCCTCAGAGAGATAGTCGAGCCGATCCTTGCAAACAACAGGGAACTGCTGGGCGTGAAAGCGGAGATTAACGTGTAGGGAATTCGGTGTGGACAACGGTAAAACGTTTATCTGTGTCGCACAGGCGGTGAAGTTTTTTCGGGGCAAACTTAATCGGCGGTTTTGTAGCGCTCTAACTCCGCGCGAAGGGCATCGATGGTGGCGGTTTGCTCCTGCAGCTGGCGCTCAAGATCCATCTTTTGCTGCTCAAGGTCAGCCTGGCGCTGCTGCATAGCCTGTTCGTGGAGGATGGCTTCCTGCTTTGCGCGTTCACGTGCTTTGGCCTGCTCGGCAAGCTGCCGTTCAAGGTCAGCCTGGCGCTGCTGCATGGCCTGTTCGTGGAGGATGGCCTCTTGTCTGGCGCGAGCGCGGGCCTGTGCCAGCTCGTCGGCGTTGAGGATATAGAGATTTTCGGCTGCCTGAGTCAGTGTAAGGTCGTCTTTGGCGATCATTTTGAGTTCCTCCCATGTTTTTGCCTTGAAGAGACGAGCCCACCTGTCGATACCGCAGGCCAGGTCATCTTCGGTTGCCAGTTCTATGTGAGATAAGTCTACCACACGCAGAGTAAACTTGTCACTATATAAATGATAATTTTTGATATTTAACAGTTTGTAGGTTGCATAAAATTCCGCATATTCCGGGAAGGGAGCAAAATCGAGGAAACTGATGTGGACAGCGGGCTTGCAGTTGATGTAGTCTTCGCCCTTTTCGAGCCGGTCGAAACGGCGGCACAGGTAACTTAAGGAACGTTCGGGCCAGTTGTGTTCATTGACGACCTGCATTTCCAGGTTGAGGAGTGTGTTGTGGTTCAGGATGATTTCAATGTCGAGAAGAAACTCCTTGCTGTTGTATGAGTCGCCCGTCAGAATCGGATTGATGATCGCCAGCGAAGTGATATCCTGTGGGTGCAGATGCAGCAGGGAGCTGATGAGCCCCTTGAGGACGGGGATATTCCTTTCCAGGATGGCGCGGAACATGTAATCGTTGGTAAAGCCGAATTCGATGGCCCCCGCAGCATGGCGGAAGGCCTCTGATACGGAGGGGCCGGAACTGCCGGGAATGGCGCAGGCGGAGCCATGGGTGGAGGAAACGGCGGTGTCAGATTGATTTTCAGATGTGGATATGGACATAGATAAACCTCTCTTTCGTGATGTGACTGGGCGGCAGACGGCGAAACGTGAGCCGATGGGTAAGCGGTGATGACAGTCCGGAAGCAGCCGGCAGCGACAGCAGGACATACATTCCGCGACAACAGCTGTATAACAACGAGTTCAGGGTATCCGGCAGATGAGCCAAAGACCTCGGTTTGGAAAGACGGAACGTCTTTCGAAGTGCGTTTATCATAGCATATACAAACAAAGCATGTCAAGGACGTGTTTACAATAAAATACACACGAATGTTTACACGACGGCAGCGCTTCCTTCCGTCGGCACTGCACCAAAGAAGGAAAAATGCTAAGGCGATGGACAGAAGACAGATATATAGAAAGAGAACTGTGGACAATTTTATAGCATTTATAGTAGCAATTCTGTTGTGCGCCGCATTCCCGCTGACGACAACGGCGACCGGAGCGGTTGCCGGGGAAAAGGCCTCAGACGGGGACCGGGACGCCGACCGTGCGCTTCTCGCGGCATATGAGGAGTACCTGGAGCGGCTGAACGCCGTGGAGGAGGAGACGCAGCTTGCGGACAACGGCTTTGCCGTGATTGAGGATCAGATCTTTCCGATCGAGACGGCCCGCTACGGGAGCGTGCGTCTAGTCCCGGCTATGGAGGAGAAGTATCACAGGCTTGCGCTGTTTCTGACAGGGGAAGACGGGCGTGTGGTATGGCGCACTGAACAGCTCGCGGCCAACAGCTGGAATCTCGGCAGTATGGAGCAGCCTGTCACGGGGATTTCGGCGGTCGCCTTTCAGGATCTGAACCGGGACGGCAGGACGGATATCGTGTTGATCGTGGACTGCCGCAATAAGAGCGGCGCGTATGCCGGCAGAGATTATAAGGTGGGAGACGTCCTTTTTCAGGGGGACGACGGATTCTATCGGGACTATCGGATTTCGGACAAGATCAACAGATTCGGGATGAACAAGAGCGTCGGGAGTATTGCGGCCTATGTCAGGGACGGACGCTCCACGGAATTTCTGTACACCGCGTCCACCAGGGCGGAACTTCTGGCGCAGGGCTTCGTCGTCGCCGGGGAGCAGGATTATTCCAGGCAGTTTGAGAAGCTGGGCTATCTGGAGGTGCTGCCGGGAACCTATACGATGGCGGAGTATGACATACTGATGGTTTACCTGGTGAACGAGCAGGGCAATATTGTCTGGAGCTTCCAGCCGATGGGCGATTTCGACAACCTGTATGCGCTGAAGGGCATACAGTGCAGGGATATCGATGGGGACGGCATGAAGGATATTCTGGTGCTTGCCCGCTACAGCTACGCAGGCAGCGAAAACGAACTTCTCACCAAGAGCGACTACAGAATCTATTATCAGCGCACCGGCGGATTCGAGGAGGATACGGAGGTGCACCGCAGGGTGGCCTGCGGGGAGGAGGATACGGTTGCGGATCTGGTGGATAAGGCGAGAGCTTATTGGGGGTGGAGCCCGGAGACATGATTAAGATACTGATTGTGGACGATGAAAAACCGATTTGCGATTTGATAGAGATGAACCTGCAGGCGGCGGGGTATGAGTGCATCGCGGTGCAGGACGGACTGGCGGCGATCGAGGCGGTGGAGAAGAACGCGTTTGACTTAGTGCTTTTGGATATCATGCTTCCGGGGGCTGACGGCTATGACGTGATGGAATACATAGCGCCCCTCAAAGTGCCGGTGATTTTTATCTCGGCGAAGCACGAGGTGAAGGATAAGGTCAAAGGGCTGAAGCTGGGCGCGGACGATTATCTGATCAAGCCCTTTGACGTGACGGAGCTTCTGGCGAGGGTGGAAGCGGTGCTGCGCCGCTACAACAAGTCGGACAGAAAGCTGACGGTCGGGGAGATCGAGATCGATACGGAGGCCAGGCGGGTGACGCGGGCCGGGCAGCCCGTGCCGCTGACCAGCAAGGAGTTCGAGCTGCTTATGCTCTTTGCGGAGAACCGGAACGTGGCGCTGTTTCGTGAGAACCTGTACGAGAGGGTCTGGGACGACGAGTATTATGCCAACAGCCGTACGCTGGATCTCCATGTGCAGCGGCTCAGACGGAAGCTGGGCTGGGAAAAAAATCTGGTGGCCGTATATAAGGTGGGTTACAGACTGGAAATCTAGGAGTATGCCATGAAATTTTCACAGAAGCTTCTGCTGTGGACTACAATCATCATAGCTCTCACACTCGGATTCAGCGGGTATTATTTCGTCAACTATGTGTTTGAGACTTCCCTGGCGCGGGAAGTGGAGCAGGCGTTGGATGAGAACAGCATTCTTCGCTTCGCCTTCGAGACGGCGGCGCTGAACGTGCCGGTGAAATACGATATGCTGCAGGACGGCTCCGTCGAGCAGATCGCCTCCAATCTGGAGGCGGGCGGGCAGGAAGGCGGAAGACTGCTTCGGATCTGCGACGAACAGAGACAGACGCTCTATGCCAGCGACGGCTTCGCGGCAGATGACGTCTTGCTGGCATCTGCGGCGGAGAACCGCTATGCCTATCGGGTCATTGCATCGGGCGGCCGGTACTATATCCATACTGCCAGCAGCGTAAACGCTCTGGGCAGAGGGCTTTTCCTGGAGACGCTCAGGGATGTGTCGCAGGTGTTCGAGGAGAGGCGGACGGGCTTCAGAGTCTATCGGAGGCTGATGCTTCTGATGCTGCTTTTGGGGATCATGGTCATGTATTTTATCGCGTCCCGGCTGACGAAGCCGATCAGGCTTCTGATGCACGCCACGAGAAGGATGGCCTCGGGGGATTACAGCTATCGCGCCGAACAGGTCTCGGAGGATGAGCTGGGCCTTTTGACACAGGATTTTAACAGGATGTCGGAAGCGCTTGAAAGGACGATCGGGCAGCTGGAGGAGGAGGTGCAGGCGCGGGAGGATTTTGTCGGCGCTTTTGCGCATGAGCTGAAGACGCCGCTCACGTCGATTATCGGCTACGCGGATATGCTGCGCTCCAGAAAACTGGATGAGGAGAAGAGCCTTCTCTCCGCCAATTATATCTACACGGAAGGCAGACGCCTGGAGACGATGTCGCTTAGGCTCTTAGACATCATCGTGACCAAGAAGGAGGGAGCAAAACTGCAGAGAGTGCCGGCGGCAGCCCTGTTTGAGTATCTGAGGAGTATGTTCCTTCCGAATGAAAACATGGAGTTTGTGTTCGACTATGAGCCGGCGTACGTGCGGGCGGACGGCACCCTGATCCAGACAGTTCTGGTCAACCTCCTGGACAATGCGTGCAAGGCGTCGGAGGCGGGCAGCAGAGTAGAGATCGGCGGGCACTGCGAACCGGGCGGATATCGCTTCAGCGTCACGGATCACGGAATCGGCATTCCGGCCGAAGAGGTATCCAAGATCACGCAGGCTTTCTATATGGTGGACAAATCCAGATCGAGGAACCGCAACGGTGCCGGCCTCGGACTCGCGCTCTGCACGGAGATCCTGCGGTTGCATGACAGCAGGCTGGAGATTGCGAGTGTGCAGGAGGAAGGTACTACGGTCGGTTTCCTTCTGGCGATAGACGGAGAGGAGGAAGCGCATGAAGAAGAATAAGTTAAATCCGGCGCTTCTCGCGCTGACTGCCGCGGTGGTTGTTCTGTCCGTCTGGGGACCGGAGGCATTGTCGACCTATCAGGACAGAACCGTGCTGAACGCTGTCACCACGAAGGAGGAAGCGGGCGGCGTCGGTTACCGCTATCAGCTGAGCAGGAGTGAGAAGCTGTATATCCTGTCGCAGTGTCTGAATGCCCAGAGTGTCCCGGGGACGGAGCAGAGTACGCAGACCAGGGAGACACAGATGAATTATCAGGAGTTGCCGGGAACGTACGCCTTTGTGGTCAATCACAACGGCCCGTCGGGACAGGAGATCACCGACGCGCAGATCTACGGGACGGTCAACGAGGGCATGAAAACGCTGAAGGAGCTGGGAATCCTGCCGGACACGATCAGGGAGGCAGAGCCGGCAGCCTACGAAGCCACGCTGTACTCCGCCATCGATGTGCCCGAGCCGCGCAATAACGTGGCTGTCTGGAAGCTGAGCCTCGCCGGCAGTCTGCAGAATGCCAACAAGGAAAACCGGCTGATCGACGCGTATGTGGATGCGGATGACGGCAAGATCTATGAGTTTTACGTGCGCTCCGGTCTGAAGTGGGAGGATATCGATCCGGACGAGCTGGTCGCGAAGTGGAGCGCCTACATGGATCTGCCCGCGCCGGCGGCGTATGAGAACGACAATCCGCTTCTCGAGACGACACCCTACTATAAAAAGTATGTTTTCTCCGGTGCGGGCGATGACAGGACCGTCGTCACGGTCGGTTTTTATGACGGCATTAACGAGCTTTTCCTGAAGGTGTCCAAATGATGCAAAAATGATGCAAAAATGATGGGACTTTGATACAAAAATGATGAAACTTTGATGCACCTCTCCTGTATGCTTGAGGCAAACACAGGAGAGGAGCCTCTTTTTTTTATGTACGGAAGAACAAGACGGCGCCGGGCGGGGCGGAGATACGACAGGAAGGTTGGGAAAGCGGTCAGAGTGGTCATGTGGATTCTGACGATCGTGTGCATTGTCATCGTCTGCCTGGCGATGGCGCTGCAGACGAAGGCGTCGCAGGTGGTTGCGGCCGAGGCGGGGAATGCGCCCGCGCATGTGGCGATTCAGCGGGAAAGTGCCGTGGACATGGCGTATGCGGCGGCACGGACGGCTTCTGTGAGCCGGAACGCCGCGGAGCGGGTGAGGTCGGAGGCGGAGCGGGTGATCATGATCGACGCCGGACACGGCGGTATGGACGGCGGATGCGTTTTCGACGGTGTGCTGGAGAAGGACGTCAACAGGCAGATTGCTTGGGAGGTGGTCAGAAAGCTGGAGGAGAGAGGGTACCGCGCGGAGCTGGTGCGCAGGGGCGACGCGGGCATGGAGAAGATCGAGCGGGCCGCCTATGCCAACAGAAGCAACGCGCTGCTCTATGTCAGCATCCATCAGAATTCCTGCGAGTACGGCGACGTCTCCGGCATCGAGACGTGGTACGGCGCCAACAGGGCGTCGGCCGAGAGCAGGAAACTGGCGCAGTGCGTACAGCGGGAGACGGTGAGCGCCACAGGCGCGGATGCAAGAGAGATAATAGAGGATCGGGAGCTGTGCGTGATCAATAAGAGTCATATGCCGTCGTGTCTGATCGAGACGGGCTTTCTCTCCAACAAAGAAGAGCGCGGGAAACTGTGCACGGCGCAGTACCGTGAACAGGTGGCGGAGGGAATCGTGCGGGGAATCGAGTGCTATCTGCGTGACGGCGGCGACATGTGAACGGCAGGCATATTGTTTCTCAGCTGTCAATTCACCATGAACTTGTTGAGCAATCTTTTCGGATATGATATACTTTCACTGAATTAACAGAAGATAAAACAAGTATGGCATGGTGACAAAAGATGAAACTTGCGATGATTGAGGGAGACGGGACCCATGCGGAACTTTTGAGAAGGTATGTGAAAGCATGGGGCGCCGAAAGGCATGTCCCGCTGGCGATTATCTCATTTGCCGGCAGGGAAGATTTTCGATCGATGTGGGAGGAGCAGTACGGCGTCGATGCTCTTCTTGTGGACGTCCGCATGGAGGAGGCGGAGAAAAAGGATCTGGCAGGGATGGCGCGAAGACATTGCGCGGATCTGGCGATCGTATTTACCGCAGGGATTGCGGAGAACGGTGAGGAGAAGACAGAGGGATCCCGGCGTCCGCCGGGAATGGAAAAGCTGTTTCGATGTATGGACAGGGTGCTGCACCGGGAGGAGAGCAGAGCGGTTCTGACGGTGAATACCAAGGGAAGCATGCTGGAACTGGCGGCGGAGAAGATTATGTTTGCACAGTCGCGCGAGAACGGCAGCGTGATCGAATTCTGTCCGCAGAGAGGCAGAACTTTTCAGGTGGAGTGCGCGGACAGCCTTGCGGTGCTGGAGGAGCAGCTGAGTAAAAAGCACTTTGTCAGATGTCATCGCGCCTACATTGTCAGGCTGGATAAGATCCGGCGTGTCAGCCGCTCCGGCATCGAACTGAAGAATGGCAGCAGAATCCCGGTGAGCCGCGGGATATACAGCGAACTGAACCGGATGGTCAGGCAGAAGAGCGGAGGGAACGGATGAGGAATGGACAGCAGGTACGGTAGGTACAGGCTCCGTTCTTTTGCGATGTCATTGGGGAATATTTCGGGTGTGCTCATATAATAACCATAGAGAAATCTCGGATGAAGGAGAATTTTATATCTATGGCTATCGGATATCTGGTGATACAGGCGAGAATCGCCGACAACGCCGTGCCGCTCGAAAATGTGCGGATAACGATTCTGGATGATCAGGGACGCAGCGTGTACGGCCTCACGACAGATGAGAGCGGGGAGACACCTATGGTTTCGCTGGAGACGGCGGAGGCGGCATTGTCCCTGGATCCGAATTATACCGGCAGTCCCGGCGTCGGCTATGACGTGCTGGCGCAGGCCGCGGGGTTCCTGCCGCTCTATGTGGCCAATGTCCTGATCTATGAGGGCGAGACGGCGATTTTGCCGATGACGCTTCTGCCGGATCAGGGGAAGACGCGCGGCGACGAGACGGAGCGCATTACGATCCCGGCGCCGGCTGTCGCAAGGCGGGAGGCGCGCCGGCAGGAGGGACTCGACGTGGAGCCCTACGTGCTGCGGCAGGTGGTGATCCCGAACATGATCACGGTGCACCTGGACGCGCCCTCGTCCTATGCGGCCAACGTACAGGTGCCCTTCACGGACTATGTGAAAAACGTGGCGAGCAGTGAGATTTATCCCACTTGGCCGGACGCCGCCCTCAGGGCGAATATCTACGCGATCATCACATTTGCGCTGAACCGCATCTTCACGGAGTGGTACAGGAGCCAGGGCTATGACTTTGACATCACCGGCAGCACGGCCTATGACCAGGCGTTTGTGTACGGCGGACCAATCTACGGGTCCGTGAGCGGGATTGTGGACGAGATTTTCGACGAGTATGTGACGCGCGCGGGGCAGTATGCTCCCTACTTCACTTCTTTTTGCAACGGTACGACCGTGACGTGCGCCGGCCTGTCACAGTGGGGAACGGTCACGCTGGCCGAACGGGGATTTGCGCCGCTGCAGATTCTGCGCGCCTACTATCCGATCGACGTGGTGATCGCGCAGGCTCAGGCGGTGACGAGCGTATTGTCGTCTTATCCCGGCACGCCGCTTAAGCGCGGCAGCGCGGGACTGGATGTGCAGAATATCCAGAACTATCTGAACAGGATACGAAAGAATTATCCGGCGATCCCGGCGATTGCGGACGCGTCGGGCGTGTTTGGCAGCGGTACGGAGGCGGCGGTGCGAAAGTTTCAGAGCCTCTTTCACCTGACGGAGGACGGTATTGTCGGCAAATCCACATGGTATAAGATTTCGCAGGTCTATACCGCGGTTGCAAGGCTGGCGGAGCTGGACAGCGAGGGAGCGCAGCTGGGGATCGGCACCGTCCCGCCGAATACGGTGCTGCGGCTGGGATCCGGCGGAAACGACGTCCTGACGCTGCAGTATCTGCTGAGTGTGATTGCGCAGTTTTATCCGGCAGTTCCGGAAGTCAGGCAGGACGGCGTGTTCGGCAGTTCGACGCGGCAGGCGGTGATTGCCTTCCAGCGCATGAAGGAGCTGGCCCCGGACGGTATCGTCGGAGCCGCCACATGGCAGGCGCTGTACGACACGTATCTGAGCATTCGCGGCAGTCTGCCGGATACGGCTCCGGACGCCGGCTATTTTGAGTACACGGTCCGGTCGGGCGACACGCTCTGGCGGCTGTCGCAGCGGTTTGGCACCACGGTGGACGCGATCAGGCGGCTGAACGGGCTTGCGGGCGATGCGCTGTATGTCGGACAGATTTTGAAGATTCCGACGCCGGTGAGTTATCAATACTTCGAGTACACAGTGCGTCCGGGCGATACGCTGTGGCTTCTGTCGCAGCGATTCGGCACCACGGTGGATGCGATCAGGCGGTTAAACGGACTTACGGGCGATATTCTGAATGTCGGTCAGGTGCTGATGATACCGAACGACTGACGGATAAAAATACTTTTTTGCAGGCGGAAGGTTCTCCTGCGGCAATTCCCGCAGGAGAGCGAAACAGGAGGCGTCGACGATGAGCGGTGCGAAAAATGTTCAGGATACATCCCTGTGCGAAGACATGGCTGCGGCACAGGAGGGACAGGATTATGAGCGGACGGCGGTGCGCGTTTCGCGGGTGAGCATTGCCGCCAATCTGGCGCTCACGCTGTTCAAGCTGGCGGCGGGCGTACTGGCGGGTTCCGGCGCTATGATTTCGGATGCGATTCACTCCGCGTCGGACGTGTTCAGCACGATCGTGGTGATCATCGGCATCCGGATATCGAACAAAGCGTCGGATAAGGATCATCCCTACGGTCATGAACGTCTGGAATGCGTGGCGGCGATCGTGCTCGCAACGATTCTGGCCATCACGGGTCTGGGGATCGGCTACACCGCGGCGGGCAAGATTCTGGGCGGGGATTACGGACATCTCGCCGTGCCGGGCAGGCTGGCGCTGATCGCGGCGCTGGTCTCCATCGCGGTCAAGGAAGGCATGTATCATTACACGAGAATCTACGCGAAGAAGATAGATTCCGGCGCGCTCATGGCGGACGCCTGGCATCACCGCTCCGACGCCCTCTCCTCCGTCGGCGCGCTGCTTGGTATCGCGGGGGCGAGAATGGGCTTCCCAATCCTGGATCCGGTCGCCAGTCTGGTGATCTGCGTGTTTATCGGCAAAGCCGCCTATGATATCTTCATGGACGCGGTGGACAAGATGGTGGACAAGGCGTGCGACGACGAGGTGGAGGCGCAACTGCGGGACTGCGCTATGGCGCAGAGGGATGTCCTGGGCGTCGACTTGCTGCACACGCGCGTTTTCGCCAACAAGATTTATGTGGACATCGAGATCCGGGTGGACGGCGAGAAAAAGCTGCGCGAGGCGCACGGCATAGCGGAGAGCGTACATGACGCGATTGAGCGGACTTTTCCGAGGGTCAAGCATATCATGGTACATGTGAATCCGGCGTAGGAGTACTTGACAGCGCGCAGGGGAAGATACGACACAAAACCTTAAGATTTGACATTCGTTCTTGTCAAGAAGGGTGGTTGTGGTATAATCTCTATAGAAAATGTGAGAGGAATCAGACGAATATGAGAAAAAACAAAGGCATTGTGAAGAACAGACTGACAACAGCGCTTGCGGCGGTCGCAGCTGCGGCTGTGCTGCTGACCGGCGGAGTGCTTTCGGATCATCATACACTAAGGGCGCGCGCGGCCGGCCGCCCCGTCTCCATCAACTCCTGCACGATATCGGGTTCCGACGTCGTGTGCAGCTTAAGCGCCGGCAGCGTTCCGGCCAGCGATGACGGCAAGTATTATATCTATGCGGATGAGGTCTTCCAGGACGGCACCACGGGCAAGGTGGTTGCCACGGTCGCAGCGGGTTCCTCCGCGACGGCTTCCTTTCCGCTGAATTACAACAGCGCGGATTCCAACCTGAGCCGTAAATTCCTGGTTGCCGTCAAGAGCGGCGGTCAGATGATGCAGGTCAGCGACGAGCACTATATCACCAATCCGGAGGCGATCGCCACGCACACGTCGCCGCGCAGGGATACGGGTATCAAGGGTATTCTGCCGGATCTGAACAGATATACGAACGGTGAGATGCAGGATCTCGGCATCCAGCAGGCCGTGTACAATATGGACATGGACGAAATCTGTGTCGACGCGTCTGTCGGCGGCGCAATCCCCTTTAACTACAACGGGCAGACTTACTATTTCAACGGCGGCAGAATCAAGTCCTTTGACGCTGTGGTGCAGAATCTTAACAGCTACGGCATCCAGGTGACGCTGGTGCTTTTGAACGGCGGACAGAGCCCCTACGCGCAGGATCTCGTGCATCCCGACGCCCGGGACGGCGAGGAGTGTCCGGGATATGCGCTGAACGTGGCGGACGCCGAGGGCGTCAATCATCTGAAGGCAGTGGGCGCGTTCCTGGCGCAGAGATATTCCGGTCAGGCGGGCTGCGGCCAGGTGGACAACTGGATCGTCGGCAACGAGGTCAATGCGCGGACGTCCTGGTGGTATACCAACTCCACTTCGTTGGACTATAATGTGAATGTTTACGTCAAGGCGTTCCGCATCGTTTACAACGAGATGAAGAGTCAAAATGCGAACCTGCGGATTTACAATTCCATCGATCAGGAGTGGAACAGAAAGTCGAATCCGGGCAGCTTCCTGGCGAAGGCGTATCTGGATCAGTTCAATTACTATATGATCAGGGAGGGAAATATCGACTGGGGGCTCTCCTATCATCCCTACAATTCACCGCTGTACGATCCCTACGCGTGGAACGGACCGGCGGTGTGGGTGAAGAGCGGCATCACGACGCCCTACATCACGATGCAAAACATCGATATCCTGATTGATTACATGCACCAGCCGAAGTTCTTAAGCCCCAGCGGTGAGGTGCGAAGCATCTCCCTGGCGGAGATCGGCTACACCTCCGCTTTCGGCAATGACAAGCAGGAGGCCTCGATCGCCTACGGCTATCTGAAGGCGAGATCTCTGCCCGACGTGGACGCGTTCATGCTCTTCAGGCAGACGGACGACGCGCATGAGATGGAGAGCCATCTGGATATGGGACTGTACGATTTGAACGGCAACAAAAAGCCGGCCTACGAGATCTATAAAAATCTCGGCACGGCTAATGAGGGAGCGGCCAAGGCCAGGGCGTCGCAGATTATCGGCATGGATATCGACCGGATGATCGGTGAGAATATCGTGTGGACGAGAGGCGGCACCGGCGTCGTGCAGTGACGGAGCGGGGAACCGGGCCGGAGCATCACAAATAACTTTAGAAGAAAAGCGGGCGGCAGACTTATCACAGGATGGGGCTGCCGCTTGTCTCTGCGCGCTTCATAAAAAACTTTATAAAAAACGGAAAATTATATTGACAAATAATTCAACATATGTTCAAATGTTCATAAGATAAACAGACGCGAAAAATGTCCGGCTGTCAGAGGCAGATGCGGAAAGCGGGCAAGGGGGAAAGCATTATGACACGGAAACAGAGGAGAGTACTGATACGTATCATCATATCAGCGGCATTGCTGATCGTATGCGGCGTGGTCGGCGCATGTGATATCGGGATCGCGGAGCCCTGGCACGAATGGCTCATGTTTGTCCTGTTCATGATTCCGTATCTCATCATCGGCTATGATATTCTGAAAAAAGCGATTCTCGGCATCGTGCACGGAGAGGTTTTCGATGAGAACTTCCTGATGGCGGTGGCGACCGTGGGAGCGATCGCGCTGGGCGAGTACGCGGAGGGCACGGCGGTCATGCTTTTCTATCAGATCGGCGAGCTGTTCCAGAGTTATGCGGTGGGCAAGAGCCGCAAAAACATCGCGGCGCTGATGGATATCCGCCCCGACTATGCTAACATAGAGCAGGACGGCGAACTGGTGCAGGTGGATCCCGACGAGGTGGCGGTGGGGACGGTCATCACGGTGCAGCCCGGCGAGAAGGTGCCCATCGACGGCGTGATCGTGAGCGGCTCTTCGTCGCTCAACACGAGCGCGCTGACCGGGGAGAGCGTTCCGAGAGAGGCGAATCCCGGGGACGAGGTGATCAGCGGCTGCGTCAATCTGTCCGGTCTGCTGCAGATCAGAACCACCAAGGCTTTCGGGGAATCCACGGTATCGAAGATCCTCGATCTGGTGGAGAATTCCAGCATGAAGAAATCCCGCTCGGAGAATTTCATTACACGGTTTGCGAAATACTACACACCGGCGGTCTGCATCGGCGCGCTTCTGCTGGCGGTGCTGCCGCCTGTGTGCAGTCTGCTGGCGGGACATGACGCGCACTGGTCGCAGTGGCTGATCCGCGCTCTGACGACGCTCGTCATCAGCTGTCCCTGCGCGCTGGTGATCTCGATTCCCTTAAGTTTCTTCGGCGGCATCGGCGGCGCCTCCACGCAGGGAATCCTGGTGAAAGGCTCGAACTATCTGGAGGCGCTTGGGGAGACGGCCTATGTGGTCTGCGATAAGACCGGCACGCTCACCAGGGGCGTGTTTGAGGTGGCGAGAGTGATGCCGGAGGAGGGATTCACGGAGGCGGAGCTGCTGGAGACGGCGGCGTATGTGGAGCACTACTCCAACCACCCGATCAGCAAGAGCCTGAAGGAGGCTTACGGCAGGGCGATCGACGTCTCGGCGCTGAGCGATGTGGAGGAGATCGGCGGCCACGGCGTGACGGCGGTGGTGCACGGGCGGAAAGCGGCCGCGGGCAACGCGAAGCTGATGGAACGGCTGGGCGTCTCTTATCGGACGCCGCAGGGGACAGGGACTCAGGTGCACGTGGCGATCGACGGCAGGTATGCGGGCTGCATCCTGATTGCCGACGTGATCAAGCCGGGGGCGAAGGAGGCTGTGGCCGGCATGAAAGCGGCCGGTGTGAAACAGATAGTTATGTTAACCGGAGACGCGAAGAACGTGGCCGAGGCGGTGGCGAAGGAGCTGGGAATCGATACGGTCAGGAGCGAGCTGCTGCCCGAGGATAAAGTGAACGAGGTGGAGGCGCTTCTCGCTTCGAAAGGGAAGAAGGAGAAACTGGCCTTCGTGGGGGACGGCATCAACGACGCGCCGGTTCTGTCGCGGGCGGATCTGGGAATCGCTATGGGCGCTCTCGGCTCGGACGCGGCAATCGAGGCGGCTGATATCGTGCTGATGGACGACGATCCGGCCAAGATCGCGACGGCTATCGGCATCTCCAGAAAGACGCTGGGCATCGTGCGCCAGAATATCGTCTTCGCGCTGGCGGTCAAGTTTCTGTGCCTGGCGTTCGGCGCCGTGGGAGCCCTCAGCATGTGGTGGGCGATTTTTGCGGACGTGGGCGTGATGATCATCGCCGTCCTGAACGCGATGCGGGCGTTGCGTTACAAATAGGCATGTATTATATCTCTCATAATAAATATTGATTTTACTTATGATATGAGATGGTTTATAATCATAAAGTAAGAAACAGAGAGCGGGTTTTTTACAGCCCGCTTTTCCTGTGCGCACAACAGGTTATGTGAAGGAGGAATTTGATATGGTTAAGGCAGTCGTAGGCGCCAACTGGGGAGATGAGGGAAAGGGCAAAATCACGGATATGCTGGCCGAGAAGGCCGATATCATCGTGCGTTTCCAGGGCGGTGCCAACGCCGGACATACGATCGTCAACAACTACGGCAAATTTGCGCTGCACACGCTGCCGTCGGGTGTGTTCTACGGCCACACGACGAGCATCATCGGCAACGGCGTGGCGCTCAATATTCCGATTCTGATGAGTGAGATCAAGTCGATTACGGACAGAAATGTGCCGATGCCGAGGATTCTGGTATCCGACAGATGTCAGATTGTGATGCCCTATCACGTGCTGTTCGATCAGTACGAGGAGGAGCGTCTCGGCGGCAAGTCCTTCGGTTCCACGAAATCGGGCATTGCGCCTTTTTATTCCGACAAGTACGCGAAGGTTGGCTTTCAGGTGAGCGAGCTGTTCGACGAGGAGCGCCTGAAGGAGAAGGTGGAGCGCGTCTGCGAGACGAAGAATGTGCTTCTGGAGCATTTGTATCACAAGCCGCTCATCGACACGAAAGAGCTGTTCGAGACGCTGTGTGAGTACAGGAGACTGATAGCGCCCTATGTGTGCGACGTCTCCGCCTACCTGGACCAGGCGCTGAAGGAAGGCAAGACCATTCTGCTGGAGGGACAGCTCGGCACGCTGAAGGATCCCGATCACGGCATCTATCCGATGGTGACGTCCTCCTCCACGCTGGCGGCTTACGGCGCGATCGGTGCGGGACTGCCGCCTCACGAGATCAGACAGATTATCACGGTGTGCAAGGCATACTCCTCGGCGGTGGGCGCGGGCGCTTTTGTGTCCGAGATCTTCGGGGACGAGGCGGATGAGCTGCGCAGACGGGGCGGCGACGGCGGCGAGTACGGCGCGACCACGGGACGGCCCAGGCGTATGGGGTGGTTTGACTGCGTGGCCTCCAGGTACGGCTGCCGCCTGCAGGGTACGACGGACGTGGCGTTCACCGTGCTGGACGTGCTCGGCTATCTGGACGAGATTCCGGTCTGCGTGGGATATGAGATAGACGGCGAGGTGACGACGGACTTCCCCGTTACTTGGAAGTTGGAGAAGGCGAAGCCGGTATTGAAGAAGTTGCCGGGCTGGAAGTGCGATATCCGCGGCATCAAGAATTATGAAGAGCTGCCGGAGAACTGTCGGCGTTATGTGGAGTTTATCGAGGAGCAGATCGGCTATCCGATCACGATGGTCTCCAACGGACCGGGCAGAGGCGATATCATCTACCGCCAGAGCCCGCTGCAGAAGTAAAAAGAGTCATGCTGTTATATTATGGGTTACAGCGCTTGCAAGGATCGCTGTAGCCCGCCGCCACGGCCTCCTCACGGGAGTTGAAGATCACCTGGTTCTTCTCCATGGGGAGGCTGCCGCATGTGGAGAGGTGCAGCTTGCCGTTGTTCCTGTTGCCGATATAGTAGAGGCCTGTGCCGGCTGAGCCGCCCGCTGTGGCAGCCTGACCGCCCGAGGAAGCGCCGCTGCCGGTGACCGCCTGTGTGACAGAGGCGGTCTTTTTTGGTTGCTCTGTGGTCGCCGCGGAGGATTTTGTCGCCTCGCCGGCCTTCCAGGTTGTGGAGGGCGCGCAGTTCCAGGAGATTTCTTTGCCGTCGGAAACCGCGACAATGCTGCCCTGCTCGTCGGTTCTGAAAACCTGGACGCCCATGGCGCGCAGCCGGTTCAGCACCTCGGCGGCGGGATGGCCGTAGGAGTTGTCCTCGCCGCAGCTGATCACGGCCCAGGTGGGAGAGACGGCTTCCATGAAGGCCTGTGAGGAAGAGTAGCGGCTTCCGTGATGGCCGACCTGGTACACGTCGGCGGCCAGTTTTTGTCTGCTGGCCGTCAGATCTTTTTCCGCTTCTTCCCCGCAGTCTCCCGTGAAAAGAAAATTGTTGTCGCCGTGGCGCAGCATCAGGGCGATGGAGGAGTCGTTGGAGTTGTCGTAGCGGTCAAGAGGCGCCAGAATCGTAAAATCCGCGCCGCCGAGCGTGTAGCTGTCACCGGGCTCCGGCGTGGAATAGCGCAGGTTTTTCATTTTCAGAGCGTCCGTCACTTCCCGATAAGTCTTGCTGTCCTCCGGATAGTCCGACATAAAGACAGTCTTTACATCGAATTTGGTGAGAATGACGTCCGCGCCGCCGATGTGATCGGCGTCCGGGTGCGTCAGCACCAGATAGTCCAGCTTCTTCACGCCCTGCTTGGTCAGGTACAGCTGCAGGGCGGTGCCCTTCGAGTTGTCCCCGGCGTCGATGAGCATGGCGTGTTCGCCGCACATCACCAGCGTCGCGTCGCCCTGCCCCACGTCGATGAAGTGGACATAGAGTGAATCTGCCGCGGCTGTGTCGGCTGTGCGCGCCGATGCGGTACTGCCGGAGCCTCCGGCCTTTGTGACGCCGATCCGTGAGGGCGCGGCGCTGACAGAGGTGAGACTGCCGGAGAATAGGGTAAGCGTCAAAAGCAGCGAAAGCGCGGAGAATATCCGCAGAAACGCTTTCCTTCGTGATTTCATCGCAAGGTCTCCTTTATTGTCTTGTTTTCATGGGAATTTTTGTAAAATTATTATAGTACGGTTCCGCGAAAAAAGAAAGCGGGGCCGGGATGAAAAACTATCTTTTTCCCCGGGTTCATGTATAATAAGAGATGGAGCGGCGCACCGCGCCGCCGGATCGGAGAAAATGCGATGATTGCCAACATGGAATATTACAGGGTGTTCTGTCACGTGGCGAGGGCGGGCAGTCTGACCGTCGCCGCCAGAGAGCTGCACATATCCCAGCCCGCGGTCAGCCAGTCCGTCAGGCAGCTGGAGGCGGCGCTGGGGGCGAAGCTTTTCAGAAGAGTGTCGAAGGGCGTGCGGCTGACGGGGGAGGGTGAGCTGCTCTACCGCTACGTGTCCAAGGGATACGAGCAGATCGAACTGGGGGAGCAGAAGCTGGAGCAGATGCTGAATCTGGAGCTGGGCGAGATCCATATCGGCGCCAGCGACATGACGCTGCAGTTTTATCTGCTGCCTTATCTGGAGCAGTTTCACGAGAAATATCCGCACATCAAGGTGGCGGTCAGCAACGCGCCCACGCCGGAGACGCTTCAAAACCTGCGCGAGAACAAGATCGATTTCGGGGTTGTCAGCACGCCCTTTGACGGCAGGGACGGGCTGCGCGCCGTGAACGTGCGCGAGATCGAGGACGTCTTCGTGGCGGGGCGCCGGTTCATTCAGTATAAAAACCGTATGCTGGACCTGCAGGAGCTGGAGCGGATGCCGGTCATTCTTCTGGAGGGTGCGACGAGCACGAGAAGCTATATCGACGCCTTTCTGCGAAAAAACCGCGTGGACGTCCGGCCGGAGTTCGAGCTGGCCACTAGCGACATGATCGTGCAGTTCGCGCTGCGCAATCTGGGCGTCGGATGTGTGATCCGGGATTTCGCGAGAGAGTGTCTGGAGGACGGCAGACTGTTCGAGCTGCGGTTCAACATGATTATACCGAAACGGCATTTTTGCGTTGTGACCGACGACAGGAACCCGTTGTCGGCTGCGGCGAGAAATCTGTTGGAACTGATGAAATTATAGTTATGTAAACTTATATATAATGGTACAGGAATATAGTTATGTAAACCAACAATGGCATGGATACATAGTTATGTAAACTAATAACGACAGGACGGAGGAAACATGCGCTATGATCACAACAATCATTTTTGATATCGGCAATGTGCTCGCCGCGTTCAGCTGGCGGGAACACTATAAGAGTTTCGGCTATGATGAGGAGATGGTGGAGCGGCTGGCCAGGGCTACGGTCATGAATCCGCTGTGGAATGAAACCGACAGGGGTGTCATTCCCAGAGAGGAGCTCATGCGCAGATTCGCGGAAAGCGACCCAGAGATCGCGGAGGATATTCGCAGAGTGCTGTCCGACGTGCGGACGCTGGTCACACGTCTGGACTATGCGGTTCCGTGGGTTAAGGCTTTGAAGGAGAGGGGTTATCGCGTCCTCTATCTGTCCAATTTCTCGGAGAAGGCGGAGAAAGACTGCGCGGAGGCGCTGGATTTCATCCCTTACATGGACGGCGGCATCCTGTCCTACAGGGACCGGGTGATCAAGCCCATGCCGGACATCTATGAGCTGCTGATCGACCGGTATGCGCTGACGCCTGAGGAGTGCGTTTTTCTGGACGACACGCAGGCGAATCTGGACGCCGCGCGCGCGTTCGGCTTTCACACGATACTTTTCCGGACGCAGGAACAGGCTGTGGAGGAGCTTGGCCGGCTCGGCGTGGACGTCTGATTTTGTCAAAATGCACAAAAATGTTCCCCGAAAGCAAGATATAGTGGTAAATATGTAGAGGTCTGTGGTAAGATAGAACTATACTTGTGTAAAGGAGATACGAGATGAGACGATCGAGATTTTGGGCGGTTACATTGTCATGCATTCTGACTGTCGCGTGCCTTGGCGGCTGCGGTGCGGCGCACGAGCGCAGGACGATCGGCACGATCGCGCCGCAGGAGGAGCAGAACGCGGCTCCGGCGGCGGAGGCGGTGCACATGGTGATCGCCTCCAATCAGGTTTCGGCGGACAACCCTTATCACTATGGTCTGCAGACTTTCAAGGAAGTGGTGGAGGAGCTGTCCCAGGGAACCATTCAGGTGGAGTGCAGCGACGGCACGCTGTCGGAAAATGAGACGGAGCTGGTGGAGATGCTGGATGACGGGCGGGCGCAGATGGTGGTCGTCTCGCCGGGGTATATGTCCGCGGCGGGCGTATCGGAGATCAATCTGATCTCGCTTCTCTATCTGTTCGAGGGCTTCGATCACTGGGAGGCGGCGATGGACGGGGAGTTCGGCTCCACGCTGGCGGATATGATCAGGGAGCGCACCGGCAACCGCTACCGCATTATGGGGTACTGGTCGGCGGGCGTGCGTGACTATTACGGCAAGGTGCCGATCAGGACGGCTGAGGATGTGCAGGGGCTGACGATCCGGACGCAGATATCGGGAGTCGTCTCCCAGTACTGGACACAGCTCGGCGCGCAGCCGGTGGATATCGGCTGGGGCGAGCTGTACGACGCGCTGATGGCGGATGAGGTGGATTCGGCGGAGAACGATTACACCAACCTGATGTTGAAGGAGCATCACACCACCCCCAACGGGCGGTATATCTGCGAGACGCATCACGACTACACGACGCGTCTGTTTATCATGAACGGCGACTTCTATGACGGCCTGACCGCGGAGCAGCGCAGCTGGATCGACACGGCGGCTCTGGCGGCGACGCTGGAGGAGAGGGCGGTCACCTATGACATGATGGACAGTTCCAAGGCGCAGTGTATCGCGGACGGCGCGATTGTGACCAATTATGAGGATATGGACATTGAGAGCTTCCGTGAGGCGGCTGTCGCGATTCAGGATCAGTACGCGCAGGAGAACGGGCTTACGGAGTATCTGGAAATGATCAGAACGGCGCGCTAGTGTTTGGAGGGGGTTCGATGAAAGATAAGGATAACAGGAAAAAGGACGGCAGGATAAAGGATACAGACAGAAAAAGCAAAGGCAGAGAACAGAACAGAATCGGAATCAAGGTCAAGATGGTGATCGGCTTTGCGATCCCGCTGTTCTGCACGATTCTGATCGGAGCCGTGGCGTATTCGCTGGCAGCCTCCGGCATGACATACAATTATGAGGAGTCCATGTCCAAGGCGCTGTCCATGGCGATGGAGTACCTGGACTTCGGCTTCGAGTCCGCGGTGTCGGAGTCGGAGCAGCTGTACTACAATACGGATCTGATGCGCTGGGCGACCGGTTCGATCTACAACGAGTGGACGAAGCAGGAGATCCGGGATGAGGCCAAGCTGGATCTGAACGTGAAGTGCAGCGGCAATAGTTTCGTGGCGAACATGTATATCATCCCG
>CANPXP010000052.1 GCA_947586255.1 uncultured Lachnospiraceae bacterium
GCTGTGTATGCAATAGAGCATGGTAAAACATTAAACGCAGCAGTTGAGGAAGCTATTGGAAATATGATTGGAATATCTTAAACAGAATATCATGATGCGAAGGAGGAACTGCTCCGGGTAGCAAACGATTGAAAAACTCATTGGTAAAGCGTTTCCCTTTACTAATGAATTCCTGCAAAATCAAGCATTTGAGAAGAAACATAGGACTTATAAGGAGTTACAGGAAAATGATAAAAATACTTTTCATCTGCCACGGCAACATCTGCCGTTCCCCCATGGCCCAGTTCGTCCTGCAGCAGATGGTGGACGAGCGCGGCATGACTTCACACTTCTATATCGACTCCGCCGCCACCAGTACGGAGGAGATCGGCAACGGCATCCACTACGGGACGATGGCGATTTTCAGGAAACATCATATTCCCTGCACGGGACATCGGGCGCGTCAGATGACGCGGCGGGATTATGATGAGTACGATTATCTGATCGGCATGGACGATGCCAATATCCGCAATATGGAGAGAATCGCGGGCGGTGATCCGCAGCATAAGATCCACAGGCTGCTGGAGTATGCGGGGAGCGGTAGGGCGATCGCGGATCCGTGGTATACGGGAGAGTTTGACGTGACCTATGCGGATGTGAAGGAGGGCTGTGAGGCGTTTATGAAGTATCTTGCAGCGCGGCTGTGAGCGGGCCGCTTGCGGCGCGCGGACGATCGGCTTTGTCGGAATGACACATGGGAAATTGGTAATTGATACGAAAATTGGAAACAGCGCGGAGTCTGTCTTGACTGCCGCGCTGTTTTGCGCATATCGAAAGATATGTTATTTGCCGGTCGGCATATAAGGCCTCAGTACGCTTGCCACGTTGGCGAGCGGCTGTGTCTGAAGCCACACGTGTCCGGGGCCGCTGATTACGGTATTGAAGAAGCCTTCGCCGCCGAGCAGCATATTCTTGGCGCCGGGTACGGCCTGGATGTCGATGCTGCAGGTTGCGGTCATTGCCGCCAGATGCCCGGTATCGATCAGAAGCTGCTGGCCTTCCTGCAGTTCATACTCGACCACGTGGCCGTCGAACTCTGCAAAAACGACTCCCTGTCCGGTTGTCTTCTGCATGATGAAGCCTTCACCGCCGAACAGGCCGGCAGCGACTTTCTTGCGGAAGTGAACGGAGAGGGTCACGCCCATCTCGCCTGCCAGATATGCGCTCTTCTGGAACACCATTTCCTTGCCGGGCGCAATCTCAAACGGGATGATGGAGCCGGGGAAGGAAGACGCGAACGCGATCATGCCGGGACCGCCCTCGGCCGTGTAGATGTTCTGGAACATTTTCTCGCCGGAAAAAGCTCTTCCGAGCGCCTTGCCGATGCCGCCGTTGGTAGTCGTCTCCAGCTTCATGTTGGGCGTCATCCATGACATAGCGCCGCCCTCGGTGACCATCTGTTCCCCTGCTTCCAGATCGCAGATTACAACCGGCAGGGTTCCGCCTTCAATATGATATTTCATAGTCGATTTCCTCCTCAATGTTATTTTGAATTTAATTGTATTATATAGAAAATTTGTATGCAAAGCAACGCTTAAGCGTAAAAAGGCTTTTTGATGACGTGAAATGCAGATTATTTTGTGTATATGAGACAAAAGGCCGCCGCATAGATTGTAAAAAAAGGGTAAAGAAAGATTTACGGAACCATGACTTGCACAGGATAGTTTGTAAAGCGGGATCCGGCTATACTGTAGGACAGAGATGAGCGGTCGCGCGGCGGGATCTCTGCATGGAAATATACGAAGAATATTGAAAAGTGAGGATTTCTATTATGAAGAAAAAGAATGTGGTCAAAATATTGGCAGCTCTGGGAATGGCGGTGTGCATGGCAGGCGGTCTTGTGGGCTGCGGCGGCAGCGGGCAGGAGACATCCACACAGAGTACGCAGCAGGCAGTGAAACAGGAGAACGAGGCGGCCAGGGCCGAAAACGGAGGACAGGAAACGGCGGCAGGCAAGGAGAGCGCAGAGGAAGCTTCCGAGGGCAGCGCCGACTTGAGCGGCACCGTCACGATGGCGGGTTCGACTTCAATGGAAAAATTTGCGAACGCGCTGGCGGAGAGTTTTATGGCGAAGTATCCGGGCGTGACGGTGACGGCGGAATTCACGGGCTCGTCCGCAGGGATTGAGTCGGTGCTTGCGGGCAGCGTGGATATCGGCAATTCTTCCAGGAGTTTGAAGGACGAGGAGAAGTCCGCCGGCGCGGTGGAGAATATCGTGGCGATCGACGGCATCGCGGTGATCACTGATCCGGCCAATACGGTCACGTCGCTGACCACGGAGCAGCTGAAGGGGATCTATACGGGCGAGGTGAAGAACTGGAGCGATGTCGGCGGTGCGGACGGTGCGATCGTGGTGGTCGGCCGGGAGGCGGGCAGCGGCACGCGGGACGCCTTCGAGGAACTGCTGGAGATAGAGGATCAGTGCGCCTATGCCAACGAGCTGGATTCCACGGGCGCGGTGATGGCGAAGGTCGCGGCGACGCCGGGCGCGATCGGATATGTCTCGCTGGATGTGCTGGACGACACGGTGCAGACGATCTCTCTGGACGACGTGGAACCCACGGAGGAGAATATCAAGGCGGGCAGCTATCTGCTCAGCAGGCCGTTCGTGATGGCGACCAACGGTGAGGTTGCCGCGCAGAGCGAGGCGGTACAGGAGATGTTTGCATATCTGAAATCGGAGGAGGGGCAGGAACTGATTCAGACGGTAGGCCTGATCATTCCGGACTGATATGAGACAGACATATGCAAATGTTACACATAAAATGAAAAGAAAGAGTGTCTGCGCGGTGGAAACCGCCGCGCAGATGATCTTTACAGTGTGCGCTTTCTTCGCTGTGATTGCGGTGGCGTCGATCACTCTGTACATGATTGCGAGCGGCGTGCCGGCACTCTGGAAGGTGGGCGTCAGGGAAATCCTGTTTTCCACTGTGTGGAGGCCGACGGCGGAGGAGCCGTCCTTCGGCATCCTCTACATTATCTTAACGTCCATTGTCGGCACGGCGTCGGCGATTCTGCTCGGCGTGCCGATCGCGCTCCTGACGGCGGTCTTTCTGGCGGAGGTGGCGCCGAGGCGGCTGGCGGCGGTGGTGAAGCCGGCGGTGGAGCTGCTGGCGGGGATCCCGTCAGTGATCTATGGACTACTGGGGATTATGATACTGAACCCGCTCATGTACAAGTGGGAGCAGGCGATTTTCAGGGGCTCCGAGACGCATCAGTTCACGGGCGGCGCCAATCTGCTCTCGGCGGTGATCGTTCTGGCGATCATGATTCTGCCCACGGTCATCAACATCAGCGAATCGTCCCTGCGGGCGCTGCCGCCGCAGTTAAAGGCGTCCTCCCTGGCGCTCGGCGCGTCGCATGTGCAGACGATCTTTCGGGTGTTAATCCCGGCGGCGAAGCCGGGCATCGTCACGGCGATTGTTCTGGGCGTCGGCCGGGCCATCGGGGAGGCCATGGCGATCAGTCTGGTGTCGGGAAGCTCGGTGAATCTGCCGCTGCCGTTCTCGTCGGTCCGTTTCCTGACCACGGCGATCGTCAGCGAGATGGGATACGCAAGCGGCACGCACAGGCAGGTGCTCTTCACGATCGGGCTGGTGCTGTTCGCCTTTATCATGATCGTCAATGTACTGCTGAGCGCTGTTCTGAAGAAAGGGGAGAGCGGACATGAATAGAAAATGGAAGGACGGCCTGCTCCTGGGACTGATTTATCTGGCGGCGGCTTTCTCCGTGCTGCTGCTTGCGGGAATCCTTGGCTATGTCTTTGCGAGAGGCATTTCGGCGATCAGTCTGTCGTTTCTGACGACTGTGACAAGCGCTCTCAAGGGGACGACGGGCATCGCGGGCAATATCGTGAACACGCTTTATATGATAGCGCTGACGCTGCTCATCGCCACGCCTGTCGGAATCGGCTCGGCGATCTGGCTGAACGAGTATGCGGGAAAGAGCAGATGGGTCCGCCTGATCGAGTTTACGACGGAGACGCTGGCGGGGATACCGTCGATCATTTACGGGTTATTTGGCATGGTGTTCTTCGGAACGGTGCTGCACTTCGGCTACTCGATTCTGACCGGGGCGTTCACGCTCACGCTGATGATACTGCCGTTAATTACCAGGAATACGCAGGAGGCGCTTCGGGCCGTGCCAGACGCTTACCGGACCGGAGCGATCGGCATGGGCGCAGCCAGGTGGTACATGATCAGGACGATACTGCTTCCCTCTGCCATGCCGGGAATTGTGACAGGCGTTATTCTCGCGGTCGGACGGATTGTCGGTGAGTCGGCGGCGCTTCTGTTCACGGCGGGCAGCGGCTATCTGCTGCCGAAACCCGGGACGGGGTTTTTGCATAAGATATTGGAGTCCGGCGGCACGCTGGCAATTCAGCTGTACCTGAGTATGTCCAAGGCGCAGTACGACGTCGCTTTCGGCATTGCCGTAGTGCTCTTGGGGATCGTGCTGCTGATCAATCTGACAACGAGGCTTTTGACGGGAAGGACGGACGCGGCTTCGCGGGGCTGAGACCGCCGGGCCGGGTAGCGGATATGCGGCAGAGAAAAGCAACAGGATGGGATCGAGGCGAATATGGACAATATTAAGATAAAAACGGAAAAACTGAATCTGTATTACGGCGGCAATCATGCGCTCAGGGATATCGATATGAGCATTCGTGCCAATGCGGTCACGGCGTTCATCGGGCCGTCGGGCTGCGGCAAGTCTACATTTTTAAAGACGTTAAACCGCATGAATGACCTGATTGACTCGGTAAAGATCGAGGGCAGGGTGCTGTTGGACGGGGAAGATATCTATGCGCCGAAGGTGGATACCACGCTTCTTCGCAAGCGGGTCGGCATGGTATTCCAGCAGCCGAATCCTTTTCCCATGAGCATCTATGACAACATTGCTTACGGGCCGAGGATCCACGGAATCAGGAAGCGGGCGGAACTGGACGGGATCGTGGAGCGCAGTCTGCGCGGCGCGGCGATCTGGAACGAGGTGAAGGACAGGCTGCACAAGCCGGCGCTAGGGCTTTCGGGCGGGCAGCAGCAGAGGTTGTGTATCGCCCGCGCGCTGGCGGTGGAGCCGGAGGTGCTGCTGATGGATGAGCCGACGTCGGCGCTGGACCCGATCTCCACCCTGAAGGTGGAGGAGCTGATGGGAGAACTGAAGAAGGATTACACGGTGGTGGTCGTCACCCACAATATGCAGCAGGCGGCGCGGGTATCGGACGATGCGGCTTTTTTCCTCGTGGGCGAGGTGATCGAGTTCGATTCCACGATCAACCTGTTCTCCAGACCGCGGGATAAGCGGACGGAAGATTATATTACCGGGAGATTCGGATAGAGAAAGGGGTGAGCGGTATGTCGCCGAGGACGATGTTCGAGAGCGAGTTGACACAGCTTAGGGAGAACTTAAAGCAGATGTGCTTCCATGTGGAGGCGGTCTATGACAGGCTATTTGCGGCGCTGGAAAACGGAGATGAGGAAGGCGTTCTGGCGATTCTGGAGCAGGACAGCGCGACGCGGGAGATGGAGAAAAGAGTCGAAGCCGAGTGTCTTGCGCTGATTACCAGGCAGCAGCCGATGGCGAAAGATCTGCGAGTCGTGTCCGCGAGTCTGAAGGTGGTGACGGACATTCAGCGGGTGGGTGTGCACGTCACGGATATGGCGGAGCTGATTTTGCGGCTGCGGCTGCAGGAATTGTCCGGCTTTTCGGGCAATCTGCCCGGGATGGTGCGGGCGACGCAGCATCTTCTGCACAGCGCCATCGAGGCGTTTCTGCACCGCAGCACAGAGGCGGCGAGGACGGTCATAGAGGGAGACGACGAGGTGGACGATCTGTTCAATCTCGTGAAGAATGATCTGGTGGAACTGCTGAAAAAAGACGCGGCCGAGGTGGACGACTGCATCGATGTGCTCATGCTGGCGAAGTATCTGGAGAAGATCGGCGATCACGCCGTGAACGTGGGCGAGTGGGAGATTTTTCAGGAGACCGGCAATATGCGGGAAACACGCATTTTATAACATGCGATATCAATAATAACCGTTATCCATAAATATTGTTATTAAAAAGCACGCCGCAATTTACGTAGATTTTACCTTCTTTTTACATGCCCGTGGTAGTGAAACAGACAATGCGATGTGCTACAATAAGGAGAAGGTGATTGGCATGAGCATGATCTATATTGTGGAAGACGATGTGAATATCAGTGAAATCGAGAGCTTTTCCCTGAAAAACAGCGGCTATGACGTGGCGGTGTACGAGAACGGCGCGGATTTCGAGCGGGCGCTTCAGGACAGGATCCCGAGTCTGGTGCTTTTGGATATCATGCTGCCCGATGAGAGCGGTCTTGCGATCGTGCAGAAGCTGCGGGGAAATGCGCTGACGAAAAAGATACCGATCATTCTCGTGACCGCCAAGACTACGGAGTTAGACAAGGTGAAGGGCTTCGATCTGGGCGCGGACGACTATATCACCAAGCCCTTCGGCGTGATGGAGCTGATCTCCAGAGTCAAGGCGCTGCTTCGCAGGAGCGGCGCGGACCGGGATGAGAAAGTTTTGAGCGTCGGCGGCATTTTGCTCGACAGCGAACGGCACGCGGTGTACGTGGACAACAGACCCTGTGAGCTGACCTACAAGGAGTATGAGCTGCTCAGGCTGCTGCTTCAGCGGGCGGGTATCGTGACGAGCCGCGAAGAGATTCTGAACCGTGTCTGGGGAACGGCCTATCAGGGGGAATCCCGCACGCTGGACATGCACATCAAGTCCCTGCGGCAGAAGCTGGGGAGCGCGGGCGCCATGATCAGGACGGTGCGCAACGTCGGGTATTTTCTCGACAATATCATAGAGTGACGGAGTGTTCATAACAACGTGAAAAAGAAAATCAACCGGCAGCTGATGTTCATCTCCGCTATGGCGGCGGCGGTCACGCTGCTGTCCATGGCCGTCGTCTTTTATCATATCTTTCAGGCGCAGGTGCTGGACGATCTGCGCCTGTATGCCCGCGGGCTGTCGGCGGACGGGCGAAAGTTCCAGATAGAGAAAACGGAGGAGAGCCTTGCAGGGACCGTGAGCGGAACAAGCGGCGTGGGCGAGCCGGTGCGGGTCACTGTGATCGATCCCTCGGGGACGGTTGTCTACGACAGCGACGCCGATGCGGACAGGATGGACAATCACGCAGACAGACCGGAGGTGCGCGAGGCGTTTGCGGAGGGAGAGGGAAGCTCTGTCAGGCAGTCCTCCACCATGCAGCATAACACCTATTATTATACGCTGCTGCTCGAGGACGGCAACGTGCTGCGGGTGGCGAGGGAGGCCCACAGCATCTGGAGCATTCTGTACCGCGCACTGCCGGTCATGCTGCTGATCGTCTGTGCGCTTCTGGCGCTGTGTCTTTTGGTTTCCCATTATCTGACGAAGAGTCTGCTCGCACCCATTGAACGGATGGCGGCGGATATGGACTGTATCGGGGAGCAGGAGATTTATGAGGAGCTGCAGCCCTTTGCAGAGACGATCAGGCGGCAGCACGACGCGATCCTGAAGAATGCGGATATGCGGCAGGAGTTTACCTCCAATGTTTCCCACGAACTGAAATCGCCGCTGGCGGTCATCTCCGGCTACTCGGAACTGATCGAGAACGGTATGGCTTCCGGGCAGGATGTGATTCGGTTCGCGGCGGAGATTCACAAGAGTTCGGGGCGTCTCCTGACGCTGATCAACGATACCATACGTCTGTCGGAGCTGGATGTGATCGACCGCAGTCTTTCCTTTGAGGAACTTGATCTGTATGAAATCGCGAAAAACAGCGTGGAGATCCTGCAGCTTCGGGCCGAGGAGAGAAGCGTGATGCTCTCGATGGAGGGGGAGAGCTGCAGAATGCGGGGCGACAGACAGATGATTGAGGAACTGATCTATAATCTGTGCGATAACGCTCTCAATTACAACAATATCGGCGGTAGTGTGACGGTCAGTGCGCAGTTTGTAAACGGCAGGCCGGTGCTGCGCGTCGCGGATACGGGGATCGGCATTCCGAGAGAGTATCAGGACAGGATCTTCGAGCGGTTCTACCGGGTGGACAAGAGCCGCTCCAAGTCTACGGGCGGCACGGGACTGGGACTTGCGATCGTGAAGCATATCGTGGAGGCGCACCACGCCGAGATCAGTCTGGTGAGCGAGCCGGGCAGAGGAACGGACATCACTGTCACTTTTGTGGTTCAGTATTGAAAATGCGTGTAAACATGATAAACTGTATAGGAGAGGGCAGGCGCGTGCGAGGCGGACGGCGGCGCGCACACTTACGGTTTATCGATTGGAATCCGAAAGGAAACGCGTGTTATGAATACGGAACTGGAACAGGTAGTCGCGGAAGCAGCGAAGGTGGTCAAGGGAAAGGATCGGGTGATCCGCAAGGTGCTGGCGGCGGTGCTGGCTGGCGGACATGTGCTCCTGGAGGACATTCCCGGCGTGGGGAAGACGACGTTAGCGATGGCGCTCGGCAGGGCTATGGAGCTGGAGTGCCGGAGAATGCAGTTTACGCCGGATGTGCTCCCCAGCGACATCGTGGGCTTCACGATGTACAACAGCGGCACGGGGCAATTTGAGTATAAGCCGGGCGCCGTGTTCTGCAATCTGTTTTTGGCAGACGAGCTGAACCGCACATCCTCCAAGACGCAGTCGGCCCTCCTGGAGGTCATGGAGGAGAACCGGGTGACGGTGGACGGTGTGGCGCACGAGCTGCCGGCACCCTTTACGGTGATTGCCACGGAGAATCCCTTCGGCTCCTCGGGCACGCAGCTTTTGCCGGAATCCCAGCTGGACCGTTTCCTCATCTGTCTGCGGATGGGTTATCCCTCCCATGAGGCGGCGGTCGATATTCTGAAAAACAGCGCGGGGCCGGGGGTGAAACAGGTGCGGGGCGTGCTCGGAAGAGAGCGCCTTCTGGAACTTCGCAGCCAGGCGGAAAACCTGCATGTGGAGGATAATATCTATGAGTATGTGCTGCAGCTCACGGAGGCCACCAGGCAGGATGCGCGCGTTTCGCTGGGCGTCAGTCCGCGGGGCGGCATCGCGCTTCTGAAGATGGCGCGGGCGATGGCGCTCATGCGGGGCGGCGACTATGTGATCCCGGAGGATGTGCTGTCGGTGATCGACGATGTGTGGAGACACAGGATTCGTCTGCACGCCAGAGCGCGGGCGGAAGGGATGGACGTGTCGGACATCATCATGGAACTCACGGAAAGGATACGGGCAGTCTGATGGAGAGAAAGATATATGTCAGTCCGCCCGGTGTTCTGCGCTTTGGCGTCCTGTTCGGCGTCACGCTGTATCTGTGGAATTTTTTTCGCAGTTATCTGTTGTTTCTCGCGCTGCTTCTGATAGCGGTCAGCCCGGTCGTGTCGCTCTTGCTTCTCCTGGCGGGGCGGAAGGAACTGTGGGCGCGGGCTGAGCTGCCGGGGCGCAGAATGGGCAGGGACACCGCATTTTCTTTTGACATCATTGTGTATAATCCCGGGAAATTTGCGGCTTACACCGCGGATATCGTCTATTCTTTCAGCAATGTCTTCACAGGGTACTCGGAACAGAGAAAACAGCATCTATGGATAGCGCCGGTCGTCGGCAGCCAGATTGAGCAGACGCTGAGCAGCCGCTATGCGGGGCGGATCGAGGCGCATATCGAGGCTTTTGAGGTGTTCGATCTGCTGCATATCTTCAGTCTGCGGGACTGCGCGAGGCAGGATGCGTCGGCTCTCGTCTGGCCCGCCTTTGCGGAGGCGGCGGACGAGGAGATCAGCAGCGTTGTCGAGGGCTTCCCGCTGGAAAATGAGACGAAGAAACGGGGAGTGGACTACAATCCCGACTATGAGGTGCGGGAGTATATCCCGGGAGATGAGCTGAAGAGCATTCACTGGAAGCTGTCGGCCAAGCAGGAGCGGCTGATGGTGCGGGAGAGGCTGTCAGCCGGCCGTGATCAGATCAGTCTGTTGCTGCCGTTGGGGAAGGACAGGAGCCGCAACGACGCTCTGGTGGAAGCGCTCTATGCGCTGGGCAGACTTTTGCTCGGCAAGGGATATCCGCTGCGCTTATACTGGGAGGCGGGCGAGGGACTGCGGGAGTATTTTGCAGCGGAGGGCGGGGAGTTGGACCTTGCGCTTGCCGAGATCCTGAGCGGGTGCGGCCTGCATGAGGAGGGCGTAGCGCAGGCGCAGATGGCGCTGCTGCATCCGAAGGAGCGCTATATTTTGATTCAGACGGGAGCGTATCGAGGTGCGTATATTCGGTAAGACTCGAAAAGAAAAAGATGCGGAACTGACGCTCGCGCGGGTACAGGAGAACGATGGGTATGATTTTCTGGCGGCGCTCGCGAAGGCACTGTTGGTCTTTCTGCTGGTTTACGGTGCGATCGGCGGTTTCCTGTCCGCTTTTGACATAGAATACAACAGCGGCCTGTGCATTACGGAATTTTTGGCCATGGCGCTTGTGCTGAGCGCCGCCTATGAGAGCGGCAGGAAGTGGCTGATCAACCTGATCAGTCTCGGTTTTCTGGGGGTCTACCTGCGCATCGCGGTGGTGAATTACTGGGTCATCAACAGCGGTTACTATGCCATCCTGAATCGTTTTTACGAGAAGGCGCGAAATTATCTGGATGTGGAGAGCGGCGTGGAGTATTCGCTGGCCGTGGATGAGACTTACGCGACGGTCACTATGTTCGTTCTGTTCCTCGGTATGATGGGCGTGATGTTGTTCCATATCATGCTGAAGAGTCGCTGTAGTCTGCTCCGTGTGGTATTGCTGACGCTGACGCCCTATGTCATTCCGTTTTATTTCGACTGTTCCCCGGATCTGATCTACATTCTGATGCTGCTGGCGGGCTATCTCGCGGTGGCGGTTCTCAGGGGAGGAAATGTGCCGGACAGGCTGACCGGACAGATGCGCAGCGTTTTGCCTTTTGCAGTGGTGGTGACTGTGCTGACGGTCAGAACGGCGGCCTTTCTGCTGCCGGAGACTGCCTATGAGCGGATGGTTCCGAAGAGCGCGGCCAAGGCGGCCTCGGAGGAGGAGATGGTGCAGTTCGCCCAGTACGGCCTGGCGGCGATGCTCAGGCAGGGGAGCGCGGGCGTGGGCGTCAGCGGCGGGCGGCTCAGCAGGAGCGCTTCGCTCATGCCGACCTACGAGACGGTGCTGACCGTCAGATATACGCCCTATGAATACAATCCCGTCTATCTGAAGGCATTTACGGGTATGGAGTACCTGGGCGACAGGTGGTCCGAGGCCGGGGAAGAGCTGCCGGACGACGGCGATATGGCCGCGAGTGTGGAGAGCAGAAGACAGGCGTATGCCGACAACCCTTCCGCGCAGGGGCGGGGCGTCATGGAGGTGGAGAAGGCGGATGAGGCGGACGAGTACGAGTACCGTCCCTATTACACCTCTGAGGCGGAATCGGCCGCGCAGCCGCAGACCGCGAAGGAGCGGCGCTATGTCTATTATCCGGCGGTGGAGGAGACGGCCGTGCCGCCGCAGTCTCCTGCGGACGATTATCTGACCGTGCCTGACAGCTGCCTTGCGGCGGTGCGGGAGGTGTGCGACAAAGCGGGCTTCTCGGGGACGGAGGAGGAGATCGCGGCGCAGATTGTCGCTTATTTTGACGAGAACTACGACTATACCCTGCGGCCGGGCTACTACTTCGGCAATCCTGATTATATCAGTCATTTCCTGTTGGAGAGCAAGAAGGGCTACTGCGCGCACTTCGCCTCGGCGGCGGTCATGCTGTTTCGGCAGATGGGGATACCCGCGCGCTACGCGGAGGGCTTCGCGTTCTCCTATCTGAACGTGGTCGAGAACGGCGAACTGGTGGAGGAGGCTTCCTATGACGATTACTATGACGGATATTCCCCCATTGGCAGGACGGGGTTAATCGAGCTGGAAATTCCAGACGCCTACGCCCACGCCTGGGTGGAAATCTATGTGGAGGGGCGCGGCTGGGTGGTCGTGGATCCCACGCCGGCGCAGAGCGCGCAGGAGGGCGCAGCGTCGTTCTGGGATGCGTTTTTGTCCGGCGGCGGCGAGAGTGCGGATGCGGAGATGACGCAGAGCAATCTGGGGGATTATCTGGAGGGAGCGTTGGGCGGAGCCTGCTATGTCCTGCTCGGGCTGGCGCTTCTGGCGGCCTGTGTTCTGGCGGCAGTGCGGCTTCGGCGCGCGTACCGGGAGAGCAGGCTGACAGACAGGGAACGGGTGAAGCTGGAGTACGGGCGCCTGCAGACGTATCTCGACAGAAAATACGGCGAGTTCCGGCACTGCCGCACCCTGCGGGAACAGCTCGTGTGGCTTAAGGGGCACGGCGCGGAGGAGATCGACGACGGGATTGAGGAGGCGTTGTACCGCGTGTACTTTGCGGAGGAAGCGTCGTGCGACTGTGAGGCGCTGCGCCGCAGGTTCAGGCGGATCAGGATCAGGCTGTACCTGCGGCCGGGAAGGATCTGCCGGAGAGTGCAAAAAATTGTAAAAAATGTAAAAACGTAAAAAACGGTGCCGCTGTCTTGCAAAATGGCGCGTAATATAATACAATAAAAAAGTCATGTGTGCAGTCCGCCATATGAAGACGATGAGGATGGAGGCGGACAGGGAGGAAGAAATATGTGGACAAGAGCGGAATTAAAGGAAAACGCTAAGAAGTATTTTAAGTTCAATTACTGGAAAATGGTGTTGGTGGCGCTGATACTGGCGTTTCTCACCGGGAGCGGCGGCGCCTCGGTCGGCAGCTATTCGCAGAACAATGAGACGGACGTAGCCAACAGCTTCGGCGCGGTGCCGGCCGAACAGCTGTCAGCGCTGATCGTTGGCATTCTTGTGGGTGTCATCGTCGTCTGTGTGGTTGTCGGGGCGCTGCAGTGGTTTGTGTTTAACCCGCTGACGGTGGGCGCGCAGCGCTTCTTCGTGGTGAGCCATTACCGCAAGGCGGAGCTGGGCGAGTTGGGATTTGCTTTTTCCAAATCCTATCTGAACACCGTCAAAATAATGTTCCTGCGGCAGCTGTATGTCTTCCTGTGGACGCTGCTGTTCGTCATACCGGGTATCATCAAGGCTTACGAGTATATGATGATCCCCTATATCCTGGCGGAAAATCCGGATATTGACTCCAAAGAGGCTTTCGCCATGAGCAAACAGATGATGACGGGCAACAAGTGGAATACCTTTGTGCTGCAGCTGTCCTTCTTCGGATGGGGGCTCTTAAGCGCGATTACCTGCGGTATTGTGGGTATCTTCTATGTGAATCCGTATATGTATATGACGCTGGCAGAGCTCTACGTGGCGCTGAAGGAGATTACCTACGGCGGCGGTCAGAATTCCTATGTGCAGAATGGCGGTCAGTGGAACGGTGGCAGCGCAACGCTGTCGAATGATCCTAATCAGTGGAACAATCCGAATCAGCCGAGCAATGGAAACTGGAATTAGATATCACATGTGATGAAACGCTCCGCCTGAGAAGGCGGGGCGTTTTTTGCTGTAAATATTTGTTTTTTTGTCATGAACGGAAGCGCGCAGTAATAAAGAAAGCGGCCGGAATGGCCGATAATTATGATAGAGTATCAGTGTGGACAGCGGATACGGCGAAAGGGATTTCGTCGTCGCGGACAAGGAGGTTATTTTATGAAGATTCAGGCGGGGACAGGCGAGAACCAGAATCAGGCGATCAGCGTCAGCGGCGCGTCCGGGGCACAGGAGGAGCGGGCGGCGCAGGCCGGTGAGAAAGCACAGAAAAAGGGCGCTACCAAAACTATTTTCGCGGGAGATCTGGGCATCTGCATGCAGACCGATCTCATCGCGCAGAAAAAGAAGAACGCGCAGAAGCAGGCGCTCAAGATGATCGAGGATGCCTGGGATGTCGACAGGCGGTTTGATAAGAGTCTCGAAGACTACAGGAACCGTCTGGAGGAACTTAAGGCGGAGAAAGAGGCCAACTGGGAGGAGATCGAAAAGCGCGACGGCTGGAAGGAGAATCTGCGGCAGGAGTACGGCGTGGCCGAAGATTCGCAGGAACAGCAGGATCTGAAACTGCTGGAGAAAGCGCAGGATTGTCTAAACGGTGCCGGCCGGGACGGTCGCCAGCCCGTTCTCACCGAGGAGGAGAAAGAGCGGCTTGTCGAGATTCACGAGAACGGTCTCACGGAGTATCAGGAGCGGTGCATGGCCATCGATGCGCAGCAGGACAGATTCGAGAAAAGCAATGAGCAGATCGATGCGGAGAGCAGGGCTTACAATGCCGCCATCCGCTCGACGAAGCAGGAGCGCCTCAAGAACAACGAGATGGTGAAGGCGCAGAAGAAGGCGGATATCGTGCTGGAGGCCGCTAGCAGAGAGGTGATCGGTATGCTGACGGACGAGGCGACGGAGCACGTTGATGAGAAGCTGGAGGAGCAGGTCGAGGAGGCGAAGAAGAAAGCCGAGGAGAAGGCCGAGCAGGAGAAAAAAGTCGAACAGCGGCAGGAGAAGGCCGAGGAGCTGGAACAGCGGATCGACGAGACCCGCGAGAAGCGGAAAGAGCAGGAGAACGACCGGAAGGAGGCCGAGGAGCGCGCCAGAATGGAGGAGGAGCTTCTGGGTGGCATGATGGAGGCGGGCGTCGGCGGCGTCGGCGCGACGAAGGAGGCGCAGTCCGATATCAAGACCATGCTGCACAAGATGAACCTGTTGGACGAGGACTTAAAGGGCAGCATCGTGGAGGCGAAGCTGGAAGCCTATTCGTGACAAAAAAGACATGTTTCGTGACATGGAAAAGAAAAATCGCCTGCATCGTGCCGATATATTGCATGAGGGAATAATGCATACTGACTGGGGATAGGGACGGGCATGAAAATTGCGGTTTGTGACGACGAGGTAAGAGGAAGAGAACGAATTCGTACCTTACTTGAGAAGGAATTTTCTCAGGCACAGACATGTGAATTTGATTCAGGGATGAAGCTGATTGAGCAGGTGGAAGACGGATACCGGCCGGATATTGTGCTTCTCGACATCGCGATGGAGGGCATGGACGGTATGGAGACGGCGAAGCGTCTGAAGGAGATGACGGACGCTTTGCTGATTTTTGTGACAGGCGTGAAGGAGCAGGTGTTTCAGGCCTTTGACGTGGGCGCCTTTCACTATCTGATGAAGCCGGTGGACCAGGATAAAATGACAGATGTTCTGAAACGGGCCGTTCAGGAAGTGGAAAAGCGTAAGGGCGCGCCGCGCTATCTGCTTGTCAAGGCGGAGGGAAGCCATTACCGGATCCCGGCGGACGATATTCTCTATGCGGAGAACAACGGCCGCAAGGTGGTGCTGCATACGAAGAGTGGCTGCCTGGAATACTATGAGCGGATGAATCATCTGGAGGAGGTGCTGGGCGAGGGCTTCTATCGCTGTCACAGAGGTTATCTGGTCTCGCTCTCCGCCATAAGCGGCTATGACCGCGACAGCATTACGGTGAGCGGCGGGGACAGAATCTATCTGGCGAAGCAGAAGTACGGCGAGTTCGTGAAGCTGTACTGCAGATTTTTGAAGGAGTAGGTGTATGAGAGATCTGGTGCTTGACTTGACGGAGTACTCCGTGAGAGCCGCGCTTTTATTATATCTGTGCCGGGATATTATCCCGTTAAAAGAAAAGTATCGTTCCGTGGGAAAGGTACTTTTTTTCTTGCAGGCATTTCTGGTGAGCTTTGTGCTGTCCTATTTTCATGTGATTGACAGACTGTTTGGCGACGCGGCGAACATGCAGAGTGTCAGCAGTCATTCTCTGATCAGCATTGCCGTCATTTTTCTGTGCGGCTTCGCGGCGATGGACATGCTGTATCAGGGCGGAAGACTCGCCAAGCTTTACCTGCTGTCGGTTTATCACACGATCAAGGAGATGGTGCGCTTCGCCCTGCATACCCTGTGGTTGGTTATCACAAACGCCTGTTATATGCGGCTTTATGACAGGGCCGTCGCGGGGGAACTGGACCCGGACGGTTTTATGCGGTATTCGGATTGGATACAGTTCTGGGGCATGCTGATTTTCAGCGCGGCAACAGCCCTAGGCATGTATGTAGTCATCCGTCTGTTCAGGCGGTATCAGACCGCGCCGGTGACAGAGATGAGCAGGGAGGGGCTGCGTTTTCTGCTGCTGATTCCCGTGATCGGCGCGGTGCTCAGCGCGGCGTGGCGCGTCCTGTTCTATTATCAGAAGGGAGCGGAGATCGAGTTCCTGTATGACAGGCACGGGAGTATGTATGTCGTCATACCGGCCGTCTCCGTGCTGTGCCTTTCGGGTATCGTGCTCAGCCGCAGGATCTACGCGGAACTGATGCAGGCGGAAGAGCAGAAGAACGGCCTGCTTTTCTATAAACAGCAGCTCACGGATATGACCGAGCATGTCAGGGAACTGGAACAGCTCTATGACGGCATACGGGGGATGCGCCATGATATCAATAACTGTGTGGCGGACATGGAACAGCTGCTCACAGGCGACGCGGACAGCGGACGGCTGTCTCTGCAGACGGAGCGGGAGGCGAGGCGCTATCTGCGGGATATGAAACAGGCGGCGGACAGCCTGGCGCTCCGCTTTGGCACCGGCAATCCAGTAACAGATGTTATATTAAATCGCAAATATCAACTGTGCGAACAGGAGAACATCATATTTGACGGGGAACTGCTCTACCCGGAACAGCTCTCAATTGAGGCCTTCGATCTCGGGATTATCCTGAACAATGCGCTGGACAATGCGATAGAGGCGTGCCGTAGGCTGCCGGGGTCTGCGGTGCGGGAGGTGAGATTTCGCAGCTATGTGAAAGGAAGTATGTTCTTTCTGGTGGTGGAGAATACCTATGACAGAGCTGCCCTGCGGTTTCGGGACGGCGAGCCGGTCACGTCGAAGGGCGACCCGGAAATGCACGGGCTGGGTATGCGCAATGTGCGCAAGTGCGTGGAGAAGTATTATGGGACGATACAGTGCGAGGCAGGAGAGGAGCGGTTCGTGCTGACACTCATGCTGCAGGGAAGAGGCGATTCATGACCAAAACGGCGCGGTTGATGACAAAACGCTTGTCGGCGTGTCGTCAAGCGACGATATAGACAGCAGAGACGGGCATGGCGTGCGGGCCGGCGTCGTCGAGAACGCAGACCTCAAATGCTTGTCCGGACAGCGAGAGAGCGAAAGGAGCGGATATCCATGCGAATACCCAGAAATTATATGAACAGCCATCTGGCTTCGAATAGCACAAGCGGCAATTCACTGTTGCAGCGCGCGCTGAGCAGGAGCAGCAGAAACAAGCGGACGAACCGGATGTCTCTGCTGATGAACACTGCGGACAACAGAGCGAATCTGCTGACGTCGAACACAGCGTCGGCAGCGCAGTCGCAGAAGCTGTACTACAATATGAAATATCACGCGGAGCAGGTGATGAGTTATGCGGAGAAGCTGACGGATACAGGGAGCAAGTCTCTCTTCGCGGCGGCGAAGGAGAGCGGGGATACCTCGGAGGCCGTATCGGCGGTCAAAAGCTTCGTCAGTCAGTACAACAGCATGCTGGACAATCTGAAGGAATCCGGCGCGAGATCGGATGTCCTCTATCGGACACAGCTCAACAGTTACTCCAATGTCTATGCCGCCGAGATGGCGAAGTGCGGCGTGAAGCGGAATGCGGACGGCACGCTGAGCGTGGATGAGAAAGCGTTGGCCGCCGCCGATACAGAGACGCTGGAACAGGTGTGGGGCGGGAAGAATGGCTTCGTGAGCCGCGCGTCGAGCTGGGCGGACGCTGTGGCCTCCGGCGCGGAGCGCAATATGGAGGCGAAGGCCAGCAGCGCATACAGCAGCCTCTTTGACAATTACGGAAGCAGCGGCAATTATTTCAATTTCTTCCGATAGACTTCAGGGAGATCAAGTGGTATAGGGCAGCGAAAAACGCGCCCCGCAGGCGGTCTGAACAGCCGAAGCGGGGCGCGCATTGCGTTGGCAGGGAAGATCGATCCCTGCCTTGTTTTATTTTATTTCATTTCTCAGTTCTTCTTGTTCACTTCCTCGAAAGTCTTCACGATTTCCTCGTCCGGCGCAGCGGTCAGCAGCGAGACGACCACATTGACGATGACGGCCACCAGGAAGGAGGGCAGAAGCTCGTAGATGGCGAACGCGCCGCCGAGTCTGGCGATGCCGTACTTCCAGATGAATACCATGGCGCCGCCGGCGATCATGCCGCAGAGCGCGCCCTGCTTATTCGAGCGCTTCCAGAACAGCGCGCAGAGCACCACCGGACCGAAGGCCGCGCCAAAGCCAGCCCAGGCGAAGGACACGATCTTGAAGATGGAGCTGTTCGGATCGGAGGCCAGCACCACGGCGATCAGGGAGATCACGATTACGGTAACACGTGCTATTTTTACAGAAGTCTTCGTGTCCAGCTTCTTTCCGCCGAAGTCCTGCAGGAGGTTCTGAGAGATGCTGGAAGCCGCGGCCAAAAGCTGAGAGTCCGCGGTGGACATGGTAGCCGCCAGGATACCCGCCAGAATAATGCCGGCGAGCAGAGCGGCCAGCACGTTGTATTTGCTGAGGACGGAGGCGATCTGGATGATGACCGTCTCGGTGTCGCTGCCCTGCAGCATCGGGATGACCGAAGCTTTGGACATGCTGTAGCCGATGATGCCGATGAAGACCGCCACCGCCATGGCGATCACTACCCACACGGAAGCGATTCTTCTGGACAGCTTCAGCTTGTTCTCGTCCTCGATCGCCATAAAGCGCAGCAGGATGTGGGGCATGCCGAAGTAGCCCAGGCCCCACGCCATCATGGAGGCGATGGAGAGTGCGCCGTAGGGAGCGCTCTCGCCGGTCTCGGCCACATAGGTCTGCACCATGCTGAAGTAGCCGGGCAGCGCCTTGGCGTTCTCGATCACGGTGTCAAGCCCGCCTGCGCTGGAGAGACCGAAGAAGATTACGATAATCAGCGCTATGGTCATGGTGATGCTCTGAATCAGGTCCGTGGTGCTGACCGCCAGGAAACCGCCCAGCGTACAGTACAGGACGATGACCGCTGCGCTCAGTAGCATGGCAGCCATGTAGTTTACCCCGAACAGCGTGTTGAACAGCTTGCCGCAGGCCGCGAAGCCGGAGGCGGTGTAGGGGATAAAGAAGATCACGATGACGATGGCGGCCACACAGGTCAGGATATTCCTGTCGTCGCCGTAGCGCTTGGAGAAAAAGTCGGGCAGGGTCAGCGCATGCACATGGCTGGTGTAGCGGCGGATTCGTCTGGAGACGATCAGCCAGTTGACGTAGGTACCCACCGCAAGGCCGATGGCGGTCCAGCCCACATCGGCCAGGCCGGACAGATAGGCCAGTCCGGGAAGCCCCATCAGCAGATAGCTGCTCATATCGGAAGCCTCGGCGCTCATGGCCGTCACGAGCGGGCCAAGCTTGCGACCTCCCAGATAGAAGTCGGAAGCGCTGGCGTTGGTTTTGGAAAAACGGACGCCCACATAGATCATGCCGGCCAGATAGAGAACAATGGCAATGATAATACAAATCTGTGACATTTTTTCATACTCTCCTCTCGTTCGTAAATTGCCGTGGAAAAACGCACAGCTACTATTATAATGAAAGCAGGCGGATATTACAAGAAAATTACACAAAAAATTCGCGGCGGTCTATCGCTGTCAACAAAGGCTATGGTATAATCGAAGCAGGCTCAGCAGCCTGCATGAAAAGAAAAGATGGGAGAGCATAACGTGCAAAGAGAACTGCCTGCAGCGTTTTTAAACAGAATGAAGAGTCAGCTCGGCGAGGATTACGGGGCGTTTCTGGCAAGCTATGACAGGGAGCGTGCCTGCGGCCTTCGGTACAATCCGCTCAAGGAAGAGCGGGAGGAATTTCTGCGCAGGATGCCCTTTGCGCTGCGGGATGTGCCGTGGGCGGAGGAGGGCTTCTACTATGAGCCCTCCGAGCAGCCCGGCAGACATGTGTTACACGAGGCGGGGGCTTTCTATATTCAGGAGCCCAGCGCCATGGCGGTGGCGCCGCTTCTGGATCCGCAGCCGGGAGAGCGCATTCTGGATCTGTGCGCCGCACCGGGCGGCAAGAGCACGCATATCGCTGGTAGAATGCGTGGGCGCGGACTGCTTGTGGCCAACGAGATCATTTCCTCCAGGGCCGGCGTTCTGTCGCAGAATATCGAGAGGATGGGTGTGGCGAACTGTGTGGTGTGCCGGGAAGAG
>CANPXP010000053.1 GCA_947586255.1 uncultured Lachnospiraceae bacterium
TCCTGTCTTCCGTCTTTACGTTCTGAATTATTCTTCTTAGAATCTTCAGGGTTGCATTACTGTTTATTTGTCAAGGTCCTCGAAGTAAATCGTTCCGCAGATTTTCAATCTGCTCCACGATTAACTTCTGGAGTTTGCTTCGCAAACTCCGTATAAGCGGAAGTATCCCGCTTCGCAATTAACTTCCGAAGCTTGCTTCGCAAACTCCGTCAATCTCCGTGTGCCGATTTTGCTCAGCAACGTATCTGAGTATATCATTACAAAATCTGAATGTCAACAGCTTTTTTGATATTTTTCTGCATTCGAAAATTTCGGCTCGGACGAAGCCGTTTCCGCTTTCTGTTTTCCGTTCGGAATATACTGATTATAGATCTCCACATGATCGTAGATGCAGCGCCATCCGCTGGTAGAGTCTGCCGTAACGCAGATATACGCTCTTCCGTCTGCGCACTCCTCATAGCTTACCGCACAGTTGCCGGACTGTACCACGTAACCGGTCTTGCCGCCCACGACCAGACCACCGGTGTCCTTGTCCTCGATTCGGCGCAGGAACCAGTTGGATATCTCAATTCCCTCGGGATGCTCCGCGGTGGGCGTCGTGGTGTAAGTATGCTCGGACAATACCTTTCTGCACCATTCATTCTGCATGGCCGCCTTCATGATCACCGCCATATCGTAAACCGTACAGTAATGGTTCTCGTCATAGATTCCAACACAGTTTGTAAAATGCGCGCTCTCCGCAATTCCCAGCTCTTCCAGTTTCTGATTCATTCTGTCCACAAACGCTTCATGGGAACCGGCCGCATAGGTTGCAAGCCCTACGGCGGCGTCGCCGCCGGACGCTAAGATCGCCCCGTAGAACAGATCCCTGACCTTCACTCTCTCTTCATCCTGAAAACCCACGCTGCTGCAGTCATTCACATAGGCGTAATCCGTGATTTCCCGGGTCATGACAAAGGTGTCCTCCAGCTGCTCCTCGTCGATTGCCTCCGCCGCGACCAGAATCGTCAGCACCTTCGTCATGGAAGCCGGGGATATCCTGTCTTTCGCGTTTTTCTCGGCGACAATGGTGTCCGCGTCCGCATCGATCAGAATAGCGTAGGAGCTGATCACCCCTTCGTCGTCAATCTTTACCGTATCCGCAGTCGATTCAAACCGATAGCTCTGCGGCTCCTCCTGCTTTTCCTGTTCTTCCTGTCCGTCCGTCTCAACCGCGTCGCGCGCGGCCTCCTCCGCCTGCTCCGGCAGCGTCTCCGCACCGGCCGACTCCGATTCCGCAACGGCGCTCACCGGATTTTCCTCCACCACCTCCTCCATCGCTCTGCCCGCTCTTTTCACGCAGACCGCAATGATGACGCCCGCCGCGCACAGGCACAAAAAAGCCTTGATGCAAAACGCCCTTCTCGCCCGCCGCTTTCTCTCCTGCTCCCAACGCTTCCTTCTGCGCGCCCTGCGGGCCAGATACTCCCTGTCCTGCTCGTATTCCTGATCTGTTGTCATTCCCATCTTCTGCTCCGTTCCCATAATTCGTGGGGGATTCCTGCAACGAGCTGAAACAAGCTTTGCGAGTTTCCCTCGTTATCGCGGCATTCGCCCAATTGACAAGCAAGCCTGTCAGCTTGGCTCATTGCACGCGTAAAAAAACAGAGACAGCCAAACCCTCAAGCTGTCTCTGCCGCCCTTTTCTTCCGGTTTGCGTTCCGTCACTGCAGCTTCATCACGGCATTGCCCTCGCCGCCGCGCAGTGTAAAATCGATCGTCTCGACAGAGGTCCCCTGCGGCACCTCAACAATACTGACAAGCGCTGCGCTCCCGCCCGCCGGAACCACATCGCGGTAAGTCTCCATATCGTCAAGCAGCATCGTCGTCAGCGCGCTCTCGCCTTTCTCCCCGTTCACCGAGATGCGGAATTTTGCTCCATAACTCAGCATATCCAGAGTCTGATCCGCCGACGAGGTGTTCGTCGCCGTAAAGTGCAGCACGAGAAGCTGCGTTCCGGGCGTCGCGTCCATGGAGAAGAACATCGCCTCTCCTTCCGCCCCGTCGGGATAACTCTGCGTCAAGTCGTAACCCGTATACTGAAAAGTAAAATCGGGAATACCGTAATACCCTTCTATCGTCGCGGCCGCAGTCTCAGCCTCCTCCGGCTCTTCCACCGTCTCTGTCGGCTCCGCGCTCTCCTCCGGATTCGTCTGCTCCTCCTCCGAAGGCGTCTCTGCCGTCTCCTCTTCCGCCGGCTCCTCCGCCGTCTCGTATTCGGACGTGTCCACCAGACGACCGCTGTTGTACTTATCGTATTTTAACAGTACGCCCACCGCGTACTCCGATATGATATCCGTCTCTTCCTGCGTCAGATCGGGCATCGCCGAACCGCAGCCTGTCGCCAGAGCCGCCGCCAGAACGCCGCACAGAAATACACATGCCTTTTTCAATTTCCTTTCCCCCGTCAAATGCCGCTTGCGCGTCGCTTGTTTGTCTTTTCGCATGAAGTAAATTCACTCCGTGAATTAACTTCATTCTATCATAGGTTTTTCGCAGTGTCCAGTGTGAACCAGAACTCCACACCGTTGTCGTAGTTGACCACACCGTACTCCTGATGCATGGATTCCATGATCGCCTTGACGATCGACAGGCCGATCCCGCTGCCGCCGTACTCCCGTGTGCGCGCCTTGTCCACTTTATAGAATTTTTCCCAGATATGCCCGATGCTCTCCTCCGGAATCGGCGCGCCCGTATTGAAGACGGACACCCGCGTGCGCTCTTCGCCTTTTTCAATCCGGATATCTATGACCTTCTCGCCCTGCACATGGTTCATGGCGTTGGAGAAATAATTCATGAACACTTCCTCTATGCCGAACTCGTCGCCCCACACATAGATCTCCCCGTACTCCTCCATGCGCACCGAGACTTCCTTCTGCCGGATGAGGATATCAGCCGAAGCGATATAGTTGCGTATCAGCGCCACAATGTCAAAGCGCTCCAGATTCACCGTCTGATTGCCGAATTCCAGCTGATTCAGCGTGAGCAGTCTCTGCACCATGGTATTCATCTTGGCCGCCTCGTCCACAATGACGTCGCAGTAGAATTCCCGGCTCTCCGCGTCGTCGTTGATGCCCTCCTTCAGCCCCTCCGCATATCCCTGAATCAGGGCGATCGGCGTCTTCAGCTCATGGGAGACGTTGGAGAGAAACTCCTTGCGCATCTCGTCGATCTGCTCTTTCTGTTCGATATCCCGCTGAAGTTCATTGTTCGCCGTCTTTAACTCGGAGATGGTCGCCTCCAGCGTCTCCGACAGCTCGTTGATATTCCTGCCGAGCACTGCGATCTCCGTCTTGTCCTTCCCCGCATACTTGGCATTGAAATCCAGATGTTTCATGCGCTCGGAGATATCCGCCAGTTCCAGAATCGGCTTCGTAATCCGGTTGGACAGCCATACCACCAGAAAAGCGCTCACGACAATGGCGAGCACGCCCACATAGGTGAGAAAGCGGTTCGATATGGCCACGCTCTCACGGATTCCCTCCAGCGCGCTTCGTATCATAAAAAGATATCCGGTATCCAAAACGCCCCACATCTCGATATACTCCGTCTGTGTGCGCCTGTCCGTGACAATCTGCATCTTGTAGGTGCTTGTCTCCCGCAGGATATCCTCCTGCCCGGCTCCCATGATGATGTTGTCCAACAGACGCCTGAGCACATAATCGGGATCGTTCATCGTGGTCTTGAGCGTCTCGGAATCGGTGTCGGCCACCAGCACATTGATATTGTATTTGCCGCAGATCTTCTGCAGCTCTATGTCGAAGGTGTCCGACGTGATATCGCCCGCGTTGGAAGCCTCGTTGATGCTCTCGTATGCGCCGATGAGTGCGTGAACCTTCTTGTCGATGTAATACCGCTCCAGCAGCGTGCTGTTTAAGAGCAGGCACATGAGAATCGTGCCCGCCACAAGCGATATGAGGATCACCACAAAATGTCTCTTCAACGAATACTTCATAACATATCCTTATTTCTCTTCCCTGTTCTGCCGCGCGGCCTCTCTCTTCTGCCTGCGCGCCTCCCGCTTCGCCTGTCTGACACCCTTTACGGTCCGCTTGTCAATGATCAGATAGAAGGTCGGCAGAAGCATCAGGATCAGGATGGTAGACGCCACCAGTCCGCCGATGATGATGAGCGCCATGCCCTGCATCATGACGGAGCCTTCCCCGATACCTAAAGACATCGGCAGCATGGACAAGATCGTCGTCAGCGTCGTCATCAGAATCGGGCGCAGGCGCATCTGTCCGCTCTGCACCAGGGCGTCCTCCAGCGGCATCTCCTCCCGCAGCCTATTGACGGTGTCCACATACAGGATACCGTTATTGACCACGATGCCGACCAGCATCAGCACGCCCATCAGAGATACCATGCTCAGCGTAGAGCCCGTGATAAACAGCAGCCCGAAGGAGCCGATCAGCGCGAAGGGAATACTCAGCATGACCATCGCCGAGAACCGCGGAGACTCGAACTGCATCGCCATGACCAGGAAAATCAGGAATACCGCCACGAAGATCGCCGTGATAATCGCCGTAAACTCATCGATCATCATGTCATCCATCATGCTGGTCGCCCGGGACACCCCTCTCGGGAGCACCATCTGTTCCATCGCCTCATCGGCGGCGTCCTGCGCCGAAAACCGCGCGTCCTCCGTGGTGCCGGCCGTAACCGCCACCTGATAGACGCCATCCACTCTCGTCAGCGTCACCGGCGCATCCCGATACTCCACCGTCGCCAGCTCCGACAGCGGAATCTGTGTGCCGTAAGCCGTGCTCAGGTTCAGATTCAGCAGATCGTTCATGTCATTGTACTCTTCCTCCGGATACTCCAGACGAACGGTATATTCCTGCCCGCTCCGCGTCAGAGTCGCCGCCTCCACGCCGCTTAGGGTATTGCGCATCTCGCTCGCCACCTGCACGGGCGCAAGGCCCACCGCCATACTCTTTAACGGATCGATCACCACCTCCGCCTGGGTGGAGACATCCGCCAGATCGGAGGACACCTGCAGAACGCCCGGGATTGTCTGCAACATCTGCTGCACCTGTCTGGCCGCATCCTTTAAATCGTCCAGGTCACGGCCCACCAGATCAATCTCAATGCCGCCGCCCATCATGGCGGTCATGCTCGCGCCGCTGGACGCCACGCTGATATCCATATCCGTCACATCCTGCAGCTGCCTCGTATAGTTCTCCACAGCTTGGTCCGTGGAGATCTCCGCGTCGTCCGACAGATACGCCGTCAGCGTCGCCGAGCTTCCCGAGACGCGGTAGGAATAATGATCAATATTGGGATCGTTCTCCGCCATCTCCTCCAGAAAAGTCGTCTTTTCCTCTATCGCAGACAGCTTCGTGCCCGAGCGGAAGTCCGCCGTGACAGAGAAAGCGCCCTCGTCCATCGTCGGCATCAGTTCCTTGTTGATGCTGCTCACAAGCATAAAAGCGCCGACGAGCAGAAGAACCGAGATCAAAAACACCAGCTTCTTCCTGCCCAGAATCCTGTGCAGAAACTTCTCGTATACGCCGTTCACTCTGCGCAGGAATTTATTGATGAAAAGTTCTTTCTTCTCCTGCGGCTTAAACTTCGCGAACAGAAGCGGGATAATCGTCATCGCCGCAACTAACGACGTCAGCATCGCCATGATGATCGTCATGCCAAGCTCCGAGAAGAGCTGGCCCGACAGGCCGTGCATCGTCGCCAGCGGCAGATATACCACCACCGTGGTAATCGTGGACGCGATGATGGAAGCCGTCACGAAACCGGTTCCGTCAATCGCCGCCGCCCGATAGTCGTCCGTGTTATCCTTGAACCGGAAGCAGCTCTCCAACACGACGATGGAGCTGTCCACCATCATGCCGATGGCGATGACGAGGGCTCCCATCGTAACTACATTGAAAGTAAAGCCCAGCATATTCATACCGATCATCGTCGCAAAGAGCGAAATCGGCATGGAACTGCCCACGATCAGACTCGCCCGCAGATCGCCGAAAAACAGGAACAGAACCAGCATGGAAAGAATCACGCCAAGCACCAGCGTCTTGGCCACCGACGACAGCGAGGAGATGATGGAGTCGCTGGCATTGTAGATCACGCTGATGGAGACGGTGTCATTGCCCTCCTGCAGCCGGTCGAGCGCCCGCTCCACCGCCCGCGTCGTGTCCACCGTGCCATAGCTCTTCTTCTTCGTGACGGCGATGCTGATATCGTCCTGCCCGTTGCTGCGGCTGATGCCCGAGGCTTCCATCTTGCTCTCGCTGACCTCGGCAAGCTCCGAGAGCGGAATCACCTGCCCGCGCGCCGTGGTGATCGGCACGTTCTGAATCTGCACCACGCCCGAGATGTCCGTCGCGCTGGAAATAGCGATATCCTGCGATCCCTGGCTGACGCTTCCGGCCGGCACGGTGAAATCCATCGCCGCGATCGTCTGCGCGATGCCGCTCATCGTCACGCCGTACTGATGCATCGCCTGAGAGTCCAGCGTCACCTTGATATAATTCTCCCGGCCGCCGGACACGCTGACGTCCGCCACGCCGGAGATCGTCTCCAGTTCCGGCACCATCGTGTCGTTGACATAGCTTAAGACGTCGCTGTCACCCACCGCCGTCACCGAGATATCCATCGTCTCCATCTGATCGATCGCCATCTCGATGATGACCGGCTCATTGGCGTCCTCGGGCATGAGAATCCTCGCCGTGTCGAGCGCCGAGCGCAGGTCCAGATACGCCTCGTCCAGATCCGTCCCGTACTCGTACTGGAACATGACCATAGACATATTTTCCGCCGACTGCGACGTGTAGGACGTCACGCCGCTCTGCTCCGCTCCGGCGGTCTCCACCTCTTTGGTGACCAGCTCCTCCACGCTCTCCGGATCTGCGCCCGGATAGACCGTATAGACCAGAAGCATCGGCATTTCCATATCCGGCGTGAGCTCCAGACGGAAGCCGGCGACAGACGTCAGCCCGAACACCACCAGCGCCAACACCACCAGCGCCGTCGACACCGGACGGCGCATAGCCAATTTCGTCAGATTCATTCCTGCGCACCCTCCTGCTCCTCGCCGTCCGCGGCACTCTGCGCGGACTGGATCGAGATCTCAGCGCCCTCCCGCAGATTCGCGGACCAGCTCGTGATCAGCTGATCCTCCGCCGTCAGTCCCGACAGCACTGTGATGGTCTGCTCGTCAAAAATGCCCGTCTCGATATCCCTGCGCTCCACGGTATTGCCCACCGCCACATAGACATAAGCCTGGCTGTCGTCATAGTAAACCGCGTCGTAGGGGATTAAGAGCGCGTTGTCCTGGCTGTATGTATCCACTGTGACCTTGACGCTGCAGCCCGTCAGGAGACTCTCGTCCGAGCCGCTCACCGACGCCTTGATCATAAAAAGTCCCGTGTTCTGATCGACCATGCTGCCGATCTCCGTGATCGCCGCGCTGTACAACTTGCCGTTTCTGTCCACGCTGATCTTCTGTCCCGCCGAGAGCGTGTTGCGGATGCCCTCGCTGACATAGAAAGTGACCGCCATGGCGTTCTTGTTGGAAATCACATAGGCGGGCGTACCGGGCGAAGCGAAATCGTGCTCGCCCACGTTCACGGCCTCGATCACACCGTCGATGGGCGCCGTCAGCGTGTACATATCCAGCTGATACTCCGCGCTGTCCACAGCCACCTGCGCGCCCTCCACGCCGACCTTGGCGGAATTCACGGTCGCCTCCGCAGAATTGATGCCGAGCGCCGCCGCCTTCTTGTTGGCGTCCACCACCTTCTGGGTGTCCTCGTACACCTGCTCCTCGGTGATGTTCATGACGGCCTCCGCCTGCTCCAGCTGCTTGTAGGCGTCTTCCAGAGAATTGTCCAGCTGCTCCTGCCCGTCGTCGATGGATTCGACGCCGGCCTTGGCCTGCTCGTAGGCCGAGGATGCCTGTGCCGCGGCCGTAGCCGCCTGCTCGAAATCGGCCTGCGCCACAGCGAGCGCGGCCTTGGCCTGCTCCAACTTAGTTGAATAATCTACAGGAAACTCTCCCGGCTTCGCCTCCATATCCGTCACCAGTTTCCGCGCCGCAATATAGGCCTGCTGCGCCTTCTGCAGGTTCGCGTTGGCCGCGTTTCGGGCGTCCCGGAGATCCTCTCTCTGCTCCTTGGCGTCCTCCTTCTGCTCCTCCAGGTCGCTCTTCTGCTCATAGATATCGTCTATCGCGCCCTCCACGGTCTCCTTCTGGATCTGCAGCTGGTACATCTGCAGATTCTTCTGGCCGCCCATCTGCGCGTCCAGCTGCGCCGCCGTGCTGTCGTACTGCGCCTGAGCCATCTCGTAGCCCACCTCGGCGGAATTGACTCCCGCCGCCGCGCTGTCATACTGCGCCTGCGCGCTGGCGAGCTGCAGTCTGGCCGCCTCGTCATCCAGCCGGCACAGCACATCCCCCGCCTTGACCTCGTCGCCGACGGAGACATTCGTTTCCGTCACCTCCGCCGAGACCATGGGAATCACATACACGGAATCCTCCGGGCTGATCGTCCCCACGAACTCGTTCTTAAGAGTCAGAGAACCGGCCTCGGGCTGCTGCACCTGCACCGGAATCACTTCGCTCATTGTCTCTTCTTCCGCAGCCTCTCCCTGACCGCAGCCGGCCAGCAAGACGCACGCGCACGCAGCCGCCGTCAACAGGGAAATCCCTTTCCGCCACGGTCTTCTGTCCTGTCCTCTCATCTCGTTCTCCTTCCTCACAGCATTATGCCAAATCCCAAAATACAACTTTTAATATGCAAATTCAAGTATTCCATGCACGATTTAAGAATAATTTTAGGATTCCTCTTCAAATTTATAGCCGAGGCCCCAGATCGTCTTGATCATATCCCCGCTCTTTCCCAGCTTGCTCCGCAGCTTCTTGACATGCGTGTCGATCGTTCTGGCGTCGCCAAAATAGTCGTAGTTCCACACGCTGTTCAGAATCTTTTCACGGGACAGGGCGATGCCCTTATTTTCCACAAAATATGTCAGCAGCTCAAACTCCTTGTAGCTGAGCTCCACGGGCGCGCCGTTCACGGACACGCTGTGGGCCGCCTTGTCGATGGAGATGCCGCCCGCCTCTATCACCTCGGAGGCGCTGTGCTGGCTCGTCCTGCGCAGGATCGCCTCCACCCTGGCCACCAGAATCTTCGGGCTGAAGGGCTTGGAGATATACTCGTCCACACCCAGCTCGAATCCCTGCAGCTCGTCCCGCTCGTCGGATTTGGCCGTCAGCATAATGATCGGCACCTTGGAGTAGGTGCGGATCTCCTTGCACACCTGCCAGCCGTCCATCTTCGGCATCATCACGTCCAGTATAACCAGCGCGATATCCTTCTGGGAGAAAAAAAGATCGACGGCCTCCGCGCCGTCTCCGGCCTCCACAACCTCGTAGCCGCTCTTTGCCAGAAAATCCCGCACCAGCTTGCGCATACGGCTCTCGTCATCCACCACCATAATTTTTAATTGATCCATCAGCACACCTTCCTTATGCGGCTTTTTGCGTCACGCCGCCCTTCGCGGCATTCAGTATACTGTAAAAGTATGTACAAATTGTGTCTTGCCGGGAAGATTCCTCGTTTTTCCCGGAATCGGCAGAGACGCCGTCTGTTTTTGCAGAATTCGGCCCGGCTCATTGCCCGCATAAAAAAGGACACCGGCGAAAAGCAACGCCCGTATCCTTCTGTGATTCGTTCTTTTATTCAGGGGTGATATTGAGCTTCCGCTCCGCCTCGCGGACCGCCTGCTCCCTCTCGTGGAGTTCCTGCTCCCACTCGGAGTACTCGTTCACCACCGCCGTCCTGTAATTCACGATCGTCGGCACCTCGCTCTGCAGCGAGAGAAGCACCAATACCGCCAGCGCGACGGCCAGCAATATATTGACGACCACTGATGTGACGAAGCGCCCCTTGTACTCATCCCGCGGCAGCCGCGCCTCCAGACTCCTGCGGATGGAACTGTTGTTCGCCGTCTTGTTGCTGAACGTGGCGTACAGCGGGATCGGCCTGATCTTCTCCTGCGGCACGCCGCATTTCGCAAGCTGCGTCTGCATCCTGTGCAGATAGGCCATGCCGATGGGCGTCAGGAACACCTTGTTGTCTATCGCCTTGTTGTAGACCAGCAGCACATTCTGGGGATTCTGATAGTCCAGATGCTGCTCCACGCTCACCACTTTCTTCTGTTCCATCCTTGCGGTCTCGGCGTCCGCCACCGTGCCGAACCGGTAGCCGCCTACGACCAGTTCCTCTTCGTTTTTATCCATGTGACACTCCTCGATCTTCCATGGCCGTCCCGGCCGCATCCATTATCGAAAACCAAGGTAATCATACCATGAATGGCAGGGAAAATAAAGTCTGCAAATAAATTTTGCAGCGGGGCGATACCCCTCCTCACACAAATCCTAATTCTTCATAATCCGCGGGAACGGATCTTCTGCAGCCAGTATCCATACAGCACCTTCCCCTGATCAATCATCAGCGTTTTCCGGCTATTTCCTTAAGTTTTTTCAGGACCTTCACCATAGCGTAGGTGTCCAATCCGCAGTATTTCAACAGATTTTCCCGCATTTGCGCTATTTCTTCCGGCGTATGGTTTACCATATCGGCATAAGCCGCCGAGGCTTCGGACCCGTTATGCACTCCCTCCAGGTTATGGTAATCCAGTTCCGGGTCATCCGGCCATAAAGCGGGCAGCACATATTTGATAGAATAGGACCCCTGCATTGCTTTGCTGTAGTAATATTGTTTCTGAAACGGGACCATCAGGTCGTGCATATGATCATGGATATCCATAAGCTGTCCGGACAGATCCGGGAACTCTGCAGCCAAATGCTTCAGAACTGTTTTTTCAAAGGACATATTGTATGCCGTAGAGCACACGCCCATCGGGATATCCTTCACCAGCTGTTCCGCCAGCGCACGCCTGGGATCTGTGCCCTCTTTTGCCAGAAATGCAAAATGCTCGAGCCTCCCATCTTCATATTCAACGTGCAGGGAATACTGAAAAGGGATCTGCTCATAAGGACGGCAGCCAATAAATTCCGGCACCGCCTGCTGGAAGGTTTCAAAATCCAAATGGTAAATCGGATAAGATAAGGTCGATAAAAATTTGTTGATCTCATCAATGTCATATTCATCGGGCTTATCATATACCACCGATTCTACCTGTCTCTTTTGGTTTGCATTGATCCCGGCTCCGCTGCTCAAAATATCCTGATAGGACACTATCCCATTGTGATACAGTTCATACTTCTTCTTTGCCTGCATTCTTGCGAGGTTAAAAACGGAATATTCAGGGAGATCTCTTCCACAGTATTTCTTATAGGCGCACGGATAGGGTTTATCACAACACAGATCGATATCTTTTCCCGGTTCGGCAGGCATATTGACATATTCTGACATCATATCTAATCTGCCGTCTCTCTCGATCTCATAGAATTTCCTGATCGCAATATCCGTGCAGTTCTCCAGCGTAAAAAGTCCCCTGATATCCAGCTGTTCTCCCCTTACATAGGTGTTGTCAATATGCAGGATATAAACGCCCTTGACAGCCACGTCACACATCGCAAGCACATAATACTGGAATGCAGCGTCATCCAGGTAGATCTCCGAAATCTCCGTAGAACTTTTCACTTCGACCAGGTCCCAGCCGTCACCGTTCCTGTGCAGTATGTCCACAGCGCAGAACAATGGGCCATGGCAGAAACTCGCCTCGGCAATATTGTCAGCGGACCCCATGAGCGTTCTGGTTCTATCTGCCATTTCCCTCTTATTGGCACAGAAATCAACCAACTCATATTCGCCAAAATAGGCTCTTGCCAGTTCCCCCACCCTGGTACCGTTATCCAGCACGCTTTGACTTGCCGTGTCCTCTCCCAGTTCAGGATGGTGCTCATCCAGCCACAGCATCTTCAGGCACTGCAAACCCTTACAGTATTTCGATTTTGTCAACTCATATTCCATCTGCAGCATCTCCAGCGTCAGTGATTCACCGTGCAAGCTCTGTGGCATTCTGCCTATACAGGCAGTGCGCGGGTAATTCTGATCGCTTCCAGATCCTTCGCTTTCTCATCGGGATCGAGTTCATCAAACGCGATCAGATCCCTGTGTATCCGCTTCACATCATCCCGGTTTTTACCATTCTCAGGGATCCCAAACGTATAATAATTCAGGAACATAAACCTGCACCATCTGATATGTTCCAGCTCCGCCTGTTCCTCTTCACTCGCTTTGCCGTTCAGATCACGCAGCACCTCGCCAAAATCAGAGGCGGAAACATTAGACGCCTTAAGAAAGCCGGAAAGCGCGTTCCAATTTTTTTCAGTCCCATAGAGATCGGCATAATGGTCGTTTAATGCGACCGCTTTGCGGATCAGGCCGCCTCTTCTGATATTTTCGTCTGTAAAGACGACTTCTTCCCTTCCAAAAGGTCTGATATTCCCATAGGAAAAATAGGATACTATGTCTCCCTGATGCGGAGAATAATAATATATTTCGGTTTCCCCGACCTTTACCGCTATCGTCTGCAGCGTTTCCGAACCGAGAACATCCGAAATGATCACAAGATCTGCCTTCGAGATCACATCCCAGACAGCGGGATCGCCGCTGTCATAATAGAGCAGTTCATCATCATTCATAAGCTTTAACCTGGCATGCCTGATGCGGAAGAGACGGTTATCGGCAATGACATGATATCTGATCTTCTGATCGCGTGAAAATAAATTAAGCTGTAACCCGGTGGAAATGATATCGCCTGAAAGCGCGCTTCCGCCCCATATGATTACATCAAAGTTATCTTTTCCTTTCTTCCACAGAGATATTTCTTTCCAAAGAATTCTGGCAATAGAATTATTTACATCGAAAACCGTGATATCTCCGGTTAAATTCAGGAAACACCACTCTATCTCCTTTATCCCGATATAAACTTTTTTCTTTGAGAGCCCGCGCTTATGCTCCTCATAAAACTGCAGGTTTTTTTGATCGTCGGAGAACATAATGATATGCTCTTTCGCATAGCTCTTGAACTTGTCTCCCGGATAGATCGCGCTTACCCCTCTGCCAAAACGAATACGATGATCGCCGTCAGAATATACCGCGACACTGTCTTTCTTCCCCAACAGGCGGACCCTGTCCCGGAGAGACTGCCACACACTCTGAATGGCGCACAGGATCGCCGTGGCAGTCACTAGCGGACCTGACCATCTGGCTATTTCAATATACCAGTTATACGCATCGGAAACCGGGTTCGTAAAATAGAGCGCAAAAGCGGCATACAGCGCATCGGAAAACATCTCCCCCGATATCACATATCCTGTTGTGCCTATCACTAACGGCAAAAGAGCCAATGCCGGCAACAATTTCTTTATCATACCCTGATTCACTTCTCTTCTTTTGCTGATCATTCGGCAAAATGTTCTCAAACTACAGCGAATCCATCAACGTCTTAAGGGCCGTACCGTCCGTCGTCTTCCAGTAGGCCGGTCCGTTTAAAGTCTCTATCCTGGATACTATATTGTTCTTCTTGCGGTAGAGGTTGACCGCATCTATTCCCGCCTGCGAGGATGCCTTGTAATAACCGATCTTTTCCCCTTTTGCATTGTGATATGGCCGGCGTTCATCATCCAGCAGCAGCATATAACATTCATGATCCTGCTGATCATATTCCGCGACCGCATAATGGCGTACGCCGTCGTACTCCAGAATGAACTCCGTCCCGTTCTGGATCCTGCCGGCGTTGTACAGATCCGTAAAACTCACGATTTTTCTCTGCAGATTGCATTTAGGCGTTCTTCCGAATTTCTTTTCGTCAAGCGACAAAAAGATCTCATCCAATATACTCTGATAATGCGTATAGACAACACAGGACAGGCGGGGATCTTCACGATAATTACTGCTCTGTTCCACGTCATCAAAAATCTCATCCAGCACTTCTGAATGTCTGTCATAGATTTCATTGCACAGCTGTGTGTTTACCAGAGCCATTGGAGAGCCGTGTACCGGCTCGCGCAGGTTGTTCGCATACTGCTCCAGCAGGTACCGCCCATCCTTGTTTAATTGAGGATGCTCAATGCATTTCGCGATCACATAATCATAGAATTCCTGATAGGTGATCTGCGTATAACTTCGATCGTACGGTTTTTGCCTGGGATCAGGCGTGATAAACAGGCAGATGACCTTTTGGCCGTCTTTGCGGTGTCCCTCGACATAATCCCGGTAATCCCGGGTCTGTCCCACATCCGTTCCGTTCATGTTCTCCCGGGCTTTGACCTTATTCTCTATCACAAGGATCAGTTCATCATTCTCCCCGTACACATCTATCGAACGTTTCTTCCCATCGGCGGTAGAAAACGTCCGCTCCGTCTCAAACCGCATGGTATCCAGATTCATCCCGAAAACAGTCTGCAAAGACAGCTCGTTTGTTTCGCTCTTGATCATATAGAGAGAAAGCAGCCGGACCAGGGGATAATGCCCCAGGCAGAGGCTCGAATTCGGGTCGAGCAGCCAACTCATGAAAGAACTGTGCCAATGTTCCGTGTGCGTCTGCCCGACGATCGTAAACACATTTGTCTTTTCCTGAAAATATTTCAACTGCTGAAACTGCCTGCTCGCGATCAGCTCCTCGGCCTGTTCGATATTCAAGTGTGTTCCTCCTTTTCCTTATGAATCCAGCAGTTCTCCCACACCCGTTTTTCCACCCTGATTCTTTATGCCTTTTATCTGCTTCCATGCCTCAAAAACGCCATCCTGGTCTTTCGTGACAAACCCTTTTTCTTTGGCCTTGTATTTCTCCAGAACCTCACCGATAGTCATATTCCTATCCAGCGCTTCGAAGATCTCGTTGAGATCCCCCAGCTGCCCGCTTTTTACTTTGCCTCTTTCATTAAAATAATTTGAAGGCATATCCTCCTTTTTCAGTGCTTTTCTGGCATTGGAGGTCCATGTATAATAGCTTGCGCCAATTTGGGGATCCGCCGGATCCAGTTTACTCGATACGACATAAGTGCAGTAATTGTATCTGTCCCGATCTATAACGGCCTCATCTTTTCCCGGATCCTTGTCGCAGCCTCTGAGCAAGGATGCCATCAAATAATCAAATAACTGTCTTTTACACTTAGCCCTCACCTCTCTCAGAGCATAAAGAAATTCCAGATTCTCAAAATATCCCTGAAACTCTTTTAAAGTAGTCTCCTCAGAGATGGAGACAGCCGGTTTTGCGACGGTTTTCCACTTCGCATAAATCTCCATATCTACGTGAACCGGATTTGAAAAATCCCATTTTTCATCTGTATCGGCGACATACCAGCCGATAAATACAAATCCGTCTCTTACCCCGGCGTCCTGTTTCGGGACAAGCCCACCATTCTCAACCGGGATCATATTCTTATTCTCGCCGTTTCTAACAGTAACGTGATATGTAACAGGCCCATCCGATTCTACCAAATCTGTATCAAAAACATCTCCGCACCTCATCTCATTTAACTTGTCGTAAACAGCATCCGCTATACTTTTGTTCACGCCATCTATATTATTCTTATTAATACCTGAAAGAATCATTGATACCAGATCCGCATTTCCTTTTTTATTCAAATACATTTCACCTTTTTCATCTCTTTCACTAAAAAGTTCATTCCAATGCTTATTCTTTGCATCAATATCATCTTTTGCGATATGTTTATCCTTCCAATAACTCTCATTTTCGAACACTGCGTCCTTATCAAGTTCTGCATCATAATTAATAATCTCATTATTAGAATAAGGATATATTAATTTTGCCGACTCCTTATCAGTAATTGTATCATTGGACTTTATCATAAGATAATTAAAAAGTTTATTAAACAGTTTTAATTCTTTATCCCACAACTCATTGGTGCTATAATCCGGAAATCTTCGTGTTCCCAGCCCCGTATTATCAAAATCATTACAATCCGCATTACCAATATAGATAGGCAATACCGTTTTTTGTGGAGTTTCCTGCCTCTCACAGGCAGACATCAGTTCCATCAGTGCCGCATAGCTGGTTTTATAGTTTGGACTTACAAAAGCCAATACAGCCCTGCAGTTTTTATCACTCATATTTTGTCGAAACTGTTTCAGCCAGGAATCAGATCCCACATCAAATTTAGTATCAAAATATACCCGCAGGCCTTTTTTCATACATAACTCATAAACAATTTCATGCAGCACTTCAAACCAATCTTTAGAGCTGTAGCTTATAAACACATACGGTTTTTTAGCGGATTTATCAATGATGCTTTTTCTGCTGATCAATTCATAAATACGTCCATTTTCCGCATCTTTCTTTCGTTCTTCTTTTACATTGCTCATTTATTTATCCTCCACGTCTACAGTCTGTATATTCTGAGCCCGCCAAACAGCTTCAGCATAGTCAGCATGCATTCCATCGGGTCTTTATCCTTGTCCTGCGTCGCTTTATCCAATCTCTCGTAGTTCTGTTCCGCCGCCTCATCCGACACAGTAAACCCTGAGAAACCCGGTATCATATCCATATGCTTCCGCTCAAAATCGCGTTTAGCTTTTTCGGGCGTTCCATAGGTCCACCCCATATCGTAGTGCTCCTGGAGCCATCTGTGATGCTCCGCTTTGCCTATCTTGACAAGCTCTTCCTCGCTAAATTCCTTCACCTGTTCAAAATCAACCTCTTTATCATGATAGAAGCACCCGATCATGTTCATGTATTTTGCAAATGCTTTCGCCTGATTAATATTGGACAATTTGTACTCCAGCGAAAGATTCTTGAAGCTTTCTGTAAATTCATCCACAACTTTGCTATCGCTCAGGTACTGCTCTTCCTGTCCGGCCAGCTTTGCCCTTTTCCAGCCGTCGTTACCCCAGCGCCCGTTCAGTATGATGGCAAAGTTGTATAAGTTAATGAAATTACTGTCAGACAGATAGCTTCTGTTTCCGGAGTGGATATGCTCAGCCAATCCGGTTTCCACATGCAAACGGATTTCGGTTAAATCCACAATCCGTTCGATGTCCTCCTGAAATCCTGAAACGCCATTCTTTCTGATATACATCCCGGAATAGGCTTTCAGCCCCGGCGATTTCTCCTTCCCGGGATTTTGGAGCCACTCGATGTATTCATCCTTAAAATGATTGATCTTGGCCATCTCTCTTTCGTCAAACAGGTAAATCGCTTTGATATTGTTTCCGGAGAAATCAAAGGTACAGCCCATAGGATGCAGTTCTTTTTTCGAGTTCCTGCCGTAGGCCGTTCTGTCCCAGCACTGCAGTTCGTCGCAGAGCATCAGCATATAGGCAAGCGGATGCAGTTCAGCCTTGAAAGGTTTATTTCCTTCACTCTTATAATGGGCGATACAGAATTTGTAGAGACTATTGTGCATTAAGATGGCGGTCAGCGCATCCAGGTGCTCGGCCCGGATCTCAAGATCCATCTCCTCAAACAGCTTCCTGAACAGGATGGTTGCACTGAAATAGGCATGATCCAGAAAATGGTTGAACTTGTTGGGCTGTGTCGGCTTTTCTGCCAGAAATGTCCGCATCTGCTCCTCGGAAAATCCGTACGCTTCTCCCATTTTTTCGTGCAGGACACAGGCAAACACATCATTTGTCGTATCGAAGCTTCGCCCGGCATAAAGCTTTGACAGCGCAGCTTTGACCCTGCCGTCTATGGCGATAAAACGCTCCAGATCATGATATGCCACAAACGGCCTGTTCTCTCTCTTATCTCCCTCAACCTCAAAATAAGAGCAGACCTGTTCAAAGGGCAGCTCAAACGGATAACCGATGTCATGGAACAAGGAACTCAAGCCCCAATACTGCAGGTAATGGGCCGCAGCATCTTTTTCATCGTCAATCCCGTAATATTCCCTGTACGTTTTTCTGAATATCTCATTGGACTGATAAATTGCCATTCCCAGAATAAAAACATAGACAGAATGAGAATAGTGGTCCCTGTGCTTCATAAGAAGCCCGCTTCCGTTCGCTTCATACTCGGAAAGCAGCTCTATCATTCTTCTGGTCTTCTGGTAGTCTCCGACAAACATCTCGAGATAGCAGAAATATACGTCAAAAGCATCCTCTTTCTTCCCCGATTTCAGGAAACGGTCCACAGCATTTTCAAGGCATAGCCTGTCTATATCCTTTTCCATATTAAACGGTATCTGCTTTGCCTTAAGGCTGGTGCCGTCAAAATCAAGGCCGTCGCCCGACAGGGACGTCGCCCTGTTCTTATCGAAGCGCAGCCCTTCGCAGTATTCTCTGATAAATGAAAGTGCAGCGCCTTCAAGCGAATATGGTGCGTAGCCGTGCTCTTTGATCAGGTCATTTTTCAGCATTGTGTAACCCATGGTCTTCCTCCCCATGCTTATCCTTATTTTTCGTTCATCCCATACATGCTTTCAGCCATTTCTTGAAGTCGGCGATCGCGCTTGTCGCCTTGGCCTGTTTTAATCCGCAGGTCATCATATACACTTTCAGCTTGTTGCAGCATTTCGTAAGATGGTGGTAAATGTATTCATGACTGTTGAGACCATGCTCTTTCCAGGACAGCTGCGCCATATCCCCCTCCAGCGTGTTCAGCGCGTCTGCAATGGCCTGCAGCTGCTCACGATTATATTTACCCGTGTTATGCGCATACTGAATAAAATTGTCGATGTTTAAAGTCTGTTTCATGCAATCAATCCTCCTTTTCGTACCGTCTCCGTTATGGCAGGTTTATGTGCCCTCAAATGCTGACGACGCATATCCATTATCTTCTAATGTGAATACCTGTCCATAATAACTTTTATCCTGATTGATAAACGCCGTGATATAATAGCATACACTGTTATCATATCTCACTACATATGTTATAAATCCACCGTTCTCATTATATTCTGAAACGACTGATTCAATATTGGTGTAATGATTTAATTCTGCTATTGCTGATATTTCCAGTTCAATATGATGATAAACTTCATCTCCTATGTCATAGTCTCTATCGATGCTAAGACCCTCAATGATTGTCGTTTCATCATGATAATGAGCCGGATAGCTTTCCAATAACATTTCATTTGTATCTTTATTATTTGTTGTGTCTATCTCTAAATCTTTGTCATATCCGTCCACTATCTCACTGATATGATCAATGACATACTGCGCTTCTGCCCTTCCCGCATCATAGGCCCTCGTTTCTTCACTGTCAGCGCTTGTATCGTCATTGCCTGCCGACTGCTCCATCTCCGCTTCCCGTGACGCAGAGCCACAGCCATATGAAGCAAATAGGAAAAGCATTGCCGCTGCCGCCGCAGGAATCACTCTACTCTTTATGCGCATGGTCATTTCTCCTATACGGTCTGTCCTGTATTCGTCTTCATAAGTGCCTTCGCTTATCTATGAGTCATGATTTTTTAACGAGCCATACCACAATGAGAAGGGCGATCACCGCCGGAAGAATACCATTTGAAGTTGGCGCGCCCATATACTCTCCCGTTTTTCAATATTTTCCTCTGCCGTCTCTCTTTTGGCACAAATCCCAAAAGCAGCCCCATTTTTACCATTCTGTTATGAAGTGACTTTTGTCAAGAAGTAAATTTGCATTTCACAAACTTTTTCTTTCCCTCCGACAAATCC